>DATLOQ010000053.1:0-19627 GCA_035536235.1 Mycobacteriales bacterium | reverse complement strand
TCTGGCACGGTTACCTGCCCGGGATCGGACCCGGCCAGCGCTACGGGTTTCGCTGCGACGGCCCGTTCGACCCGGCCTGGGGTGCGCGGTGGAACCCGTCGAAGCTGCTGCTGGACCCCTACGCGCGTGCAGTCGAGGGCTCGCTGACCCTCGACGAGGCGATCTTCGGCTATCCGGCTGGGCGCGACGATCTCGTCCAGAGCCACCGCGACAGCGCGCCATTCGTGCCGCGCTCGGTCGTCGTACACGACAGGTTCGACTGGGGGGACGACCGAGCGCCCGCCGTGCCGTGGTCGGACTCAGTGATCTACGAGATGCACGTCAAGGGCTTCACCATGCGCCATCCGGACGTCGACCCGGAGCTGCGCGGCACCTACCGCGGCCTCGCGCAGCCCGGCGTCGTCGAGCACCTGACCCGCCTCGGCGTCACCGCCGTCGAGCTCCTGCCGATCCATCACTTCGTACCCGAGCCGGCACTGCTGCGGCGCGGCCTGACCAACTACTGGGGCTACAACTCGATTGCCTACTTCGCCCCCCACGGCGGCTACTCGGCGTCCGGGCAGCGCGGCGAGCAGGTTCGTGAGTTCAAGGAGATGGTGCGCGCGCTGCATGCCGCCGGCCTCGAGGTGATCCTCGACGTGGTCTACAACCACACCGCCGAAGGCGATGAGCTCGGCCCGACCCTGTGCTTTCGAGGAATCGACAACGGCGCCTACTACAAGCTGCTCGCCGGTGACGCGCGCCGTTATGCCAACTACACCGGGACGGGCAACACGCTTAACGCGCGCAGCCCCTTCGTGCTTCAGCTGATCATGGACTCGCTGCGCTACTGGGTGACGGAGATGCACGTCGACGGCTTCCGATTCGATCTGGCCGCTGCCCTGGCCCGCTCGTCTTCCGCCGTCGACCGATTCGCGTCCTTCTTCGACGTCGTTCAGCAGGACCCGGTGATCAGCCGGGTCAAGCTGATCGCCGAGCCATGGGACGTCGGCGAGGGCGGCTACCAGCTCGGCAACTTCCCGGCACCCTGGGCCGAGTGGAATGGCCGCTATCGCGACACCGTGCGTGACTTCTGGCGGGGTCACCAGCCAGATGTTTCCGAGGTGGCCTACCGGCTCAGCGGGTCCTCGGACCTCTTCCGGGGTGACGGCCGACGACCACACTCCTCGGTGAACTTCGTGACGGCGCACGATGGCTTCACCTTGCGCGACCTCGTCTCCTTCGACACCAAGCACAACGAGGCAAACGGGGAAGGCAACTGCGACGGGGACGACCACAATCGCTCCTGGAACTGCGGTGTCGAGGGCGAGACGGACGATGCCGAGGTGCTCGCTTTACGACGTCGCCAGCAGCGCAACCTGATGACCACCCTGCTGCTCTCTACGGGCGTGCCGATGATCGCCGCGGGCGACGAGATGGGCCGCACCCAGCACGGCAACAACAACGCCTACTGCCTCGACGACGAGACGTCCTGGCTCGACTGGGCCGTCGACGACTGGGGCCAGGTGCTCTTTGACTTCACCCGCCACCTCATCGCCGTACGCCGAGAGCACCCCGTCTTCCGGCCGCGGTCGTTCTTCCTGGGCCGACCCGTGCAGGAGCCCTCGGTCGCTGCCTCAGGGACGAAGGACATCGGCTGGTTCGATGCCAACGGAGACGAGCTCGACCACCTTGCCTGGGCGGAGCACCGGCACACCCTGGGCATGTTCCTCGACGGCGCCCAGATCCACGCCCCCGGGCCACGGGGCGAGCGAATCCGCGGCGAGAGCTTCCTGCTCCTTCTCCATGCGGCCCCCGGAGAGGTCGCCTTTCGGCTCCCGGGTGAGCCGTGGGCGTCGTCGTACGAGGTGGTGCTCGACACCTCGGACGACCGGCAGCCGGTGCCCGGGCTCCGGGTCGACGCCGGGCACGAGCTGGCGATGCCCGGCCACAGCGCCGCCCTCCTGCGCGCCCTGCGCTAGAGCTACCGCCGAGGTTCAGTTACGGCGTCAGGCGGTGGTGACCAGGCCCAGGTCGGCCGTGCTCGGCAGCGCCGGATGTCGAGGCAGCACCCGGACTGTGTAGCCGATCGGCCCGGTGTGCCCGAGCGGGATCTCGCCCTCGTAGCGCCACTGACTCTCGCCGTGGTCGCCCGCGACCGCCAGCACGACAACCGTGGCGGCGCGAATCTCATCCACCTCGTCCACCCGGCCGTACGCCGCCTGCACCTCCACGTCATCCGGACGCAGCGTGCCCAGGTCGACGATCGCTCGCACGGTGAGCCGGCTGCCGAGCTCGGGGCTGTCCCCCACGCCGGAGGACTCGACGTGTCGCACGACGACCGAGGGCCAGGCCTTGACGACATTCCGCCGCCACGCCGCGAGCTCGCGAGCCGAGGCGTGCGCGGACTCCTGCATCGCGCGGCTGCTCCGGGCCGCGGGCACGTAGAGCTGGTCGACGTAGTCACGCAGCATCCTCGTCGACAGCACCGCCGGGCCCAGGCTGCGCAGCGTGTGACGCACCATCGCCGTCCACCCCGTCGGCACTCCATCAGCATCGCGCTGGTAGAACTGCGGCAGCACCGCGGCCTCCAGCAGCTCGTAGATCGCCTGGGCCTCGAGGTCATCTCGTCGCGTCGGCTCTACCAGAGCACCGGCGGATGGAATGGCCCAGCCGTTGCGACCGTCGTAGAGCTCGTCCCACCACCCGTCGAGGATGGAGAGGTTGAGCCCGCCGTTCAGCGCGGACTTCATCCCGCTGGTGCCGCAGGCCTCCAGGGGACGGAGGGGGTTGTTCAGCCACACGTCGCAGCCGGCGTATAGGTGCCGCGCCATGCCGATGTCGTAGTCAGGCAGGAACGCGATCCGGTGCCGCACCTGCGCCTCGTCGGCGAACCGGACTATCTCCTGCACGAGCATCTTGCCGCCGTCATCAGCGGGATGGGCCTTGCCGGCGATCACCAGCTGCAGTGGACGCTCCGGGTCGAGCAGCAGGCGCTGGAGTCGGTCTCTGTCGCGCAGGATGAGGGTGAGCCGCTTGTACGACGGCACCCGGCGGGCGAAGCCGATCGTCAGGACGTCTGGGTCGAAGATGGTCTCGGTCCAGCGGAGCTCGGCGGTGTTGGCGCCGCGCGCCAGCCAGGACTCGCGCACCCGCCGGCGTATCTCGTCGACCAGACCGGCGCGCATGCCGCGCTTGAGGTCCCAGATGGTCTGGTCAGTGATCGACTCGATGCTCTCCCACGATTCCGCCGCGTCGGAAACGTCGCGCGAGTCGGCGATGGCCATGACCTCCGGTGCGACCCAGGTCGGCGCGTGCACGCCGTTGGTGACGTGTGCGATCGGGACCTCGTGGGCGTCGAATCCGGGCCAGAGCCCTGCGAACATGCCGCGGGAGACCTCGCCGTGCAGGCGGCTCACCCCGTTGGCCCGTTGGGCCAGACGCAGGCCCATGTACGCCATGTTGAACACGGCCTGGTCCCCGTCCGGCTCGGCGCCGAGCTCGAGGATCCGTTCGATCGGCACCCCGACCGCGGCGTTGTCCCCGCCGAAGAAGCGCTCGATCAGGTCGCGAGGGAATCGGTCGATGCCGGCCGGCACGGGGGTGTGCGTGGTGAAGACCGTGCCGGCCCGCACCGTCTCGAGCGCGGTGTCGAAGTCCAGGCCGTCGCGCTCCACGAGGACGCGGATGCGCTCGATGCCGAGGAAGCCGGCGTGACCCTCGTTGGTGTGGAAGACCTCGGGGGTTTCGCCGTACGCCGTGAGCGCGCGCACTCCCCCGATGCCGAGCAGCATCTCCTGGAGAAGACGGTGGTCGGTGCCACCGCCGTAGAGCCGGTCGGTCACCTCTCGCTCCGCCGGCGCGTTGTCCTCGATGTCGGAGTCGAGCAGCAGCAGCGGGACACGACCGACCTGCGCCTTCCACACCTGGGCCTGCAGCGAGGCGCCGTCAGGGAGCCCGACTGCGACGCGCAGCGGTGCACCGGCGTCGTCGGTGAGCAGCGTCAGCGGCAGCCCGTGCGGGTCGAGCGCCGGATAGTGCTCGAGCTGCCAGCCGTCGGCCGAGAGCGACTGCCGGAAGTAGCCCCGTCGGTAGAGCAGGCCGACGCCAATGATGGGGATGCCCAGGTCGCTGGCGGTCTTGAGGTGGTCGCCGGCCAGGATGCCCAGGCCCCCGGAGTACTGCGGCAGCACCTCCGTGATGCCGTACTCCGGCGAGAAGTAGGCGATCGAGGACGGGGCTCCTTCGAGGCTCTGGTACCACCGGGGCCGAGTCAGGTAGCCCGAGAGGTCACGGTGCGCGTCGGCCAGCCGAGCCAGGAAGGCTCCATCGGCGGCCAGCTGATCCATCCGCTCGGCCGCCACCTCGCCGAGCAGCCGCACCGGGTCGTGGCGCACCGAGGCCCATACGACGGGGTCGACCGCGGCGAAGAGCTCCTGGGTGGGGACGTGCCAGGACCACCGCAGGTTCATGACGAGGTCCCCGAGTGGCAGCAGCGCCGCGGGCAGCCGGGTGCGGACGGTGAAACGACGCAGCGCCTTCATGCGAGAAGCGTAGCGAGGTCAGCGAAGGACGCCACAACGCGTCCCCGCACGCCGCGAGGTAGGTTCGTGCCCGTGATTGGTCGCATCGTCATCGCCGACGTCCGCCCCCAGGTCGACTGCGGTCGCTGGCCTGCCCGCGCCGTCGTGGGTGAGCCAGTGCCGGTCGAGGCCACCGTCTTCCGCGAGGGCCACGACCTCATCGGGGCAGCTGTCCTCCTCCGCGCCCCGGAGAGCGGGAAGGGTGGCGGCAAGGCCCGCCGTATCCCCATGCGAGCCCTGGGCAACGACCGCTTCGGCGCGACGGTCATCGTCGATGCGCCGGGCCGATGGACGTTCGCCGTCGAGGGGTACGCCGACCCGATCGCGACCTGGCGCCACGGCATCGCCGCCAAGCACGGGGCCGGACAGTCAGTCAGCCTGGAGCTCGAAGAGGGCGCGCGCCTGTTCGAGGCGGCCCTGTCGACGGTGCCCAAGGGGGTGCGTACCGCTCCCTACCGAGGCGCCTTCGAGTCGGCGGTCAAGACGCTGCGCAGCGCCGACGCCGACATCGACGCCGCCCTCGCGATGGTCGCCGGGCCCGACGTGGTGGAGTCGTTGAGCCGCTACCCGCTGCGGCAGCTGGTCACCGTCGGGGACAAGCTGGCGATCTGGGTGGACCGTCCCCGAGCCCTCTACGGATCGTGGTACGAGTTCTTCCCACGCTCCGAGGGAGCCGCGCCGGGTCGCAGCGGCACTTTCCGTACGGCGGCGAAGCGGCTCGACGCGGTGGCCGAGATGGGCTTCGACGTCGTCTACCTCCCCCCCATCCACCCGATCGGCACGGCGTACCGCAAGGGCCCGAACAATGCTCTCGAGTGCGGGCCCAGCGATCCCGGCAGCCCGTGGGCCATCGGCAGCTCCGACGGCGGTCACGACGCGATCCACCCCGACCTGGGCGACTTCGATGATTTCGACGCCTTCGTCGCTCGAGCCCGCGAGCTCGGCATGGAAGTCGCGCTCGATCTGGCTCTGCAGTGCTCACCCGACCACCCGTGGGTGCGAGACCACCCGGAGTGGTTCACCAAGCGGGCGGACGGGACGATCGCCTACGCGGAGAACCCGCCGAAGAAGTACCAGGACATCTACCCGCTCGCCTTTGACGAGGACCCGGGGGGGCTCTACGCCGAAGTGCTGCGCGTGGTGGAGCTGTGGATCTCCCACGGGGTGCTCATCTACCGGGTCGACAACCCGCACACGAAGCCGCTGGTCTTCTGGGAGCGGCTCATCGCCGAGGTCAAGAGCCGCCACCCCGACGCGATCTTCCTGGCAGAGGCGTTCACCCGGCCGCCGATGATGGCCACGCTGGCGAAGATCGGGTTCACCCAGTCCTACACCTACTTCACCTGGCGCAACACGAAGTGGGAGCTCGAGACTTACCTCCGTGAGCTCGCGCACACCGATGTCGCCGACTACATGCGCCCCAACTTCTTCGTCAACACGCCGGACATCCTGCATGCCTACCTGCAAGACGGCGGCCCGCCGGCCTTCAAGATCCGCGCGGTGCTCGCCGCGACGATGACGCCGTCGTGGGGCGTCTACGCCGGCTACGAGCACTTCGAGAACGAGCCGGTGCGCGCAGGCAGCGAGGAGTACCTGGACTCCGAGAAGTACCAATACAAGCCGCGCGACTGGTCCCAGCCGGGCCTCGCGCCGTACCTGACGCGACTCAACGGCATCCGACGCGCCCACCCCGCGCTGCACTGGCTGCGCAACATCCGCTTTCACTCCGCAGACAACGACGCGATCATCGTCTACTCGAAACAGCACCTGGACGACGTCGTGCTGGTGATCGTCAACCTCGACCCGCACTCGCCACAGGACTCCATGGTTCACCTCGACATGGCCGAGCTCGGTCTCGAGCCGCACGAGAGCTTCGAGGTGCGCGACGAGATAGCCGACACGTGGTACGTCTGGCACGGGCCGGACAACTACGTTCGGCTCGACCCACATCACGAGCCCGCGCACGTCTTCTCAATCACTCCGCTGTGAGAATCGCGTGAGCCTGGCGGACGACGGCAGCAGGCCCGACCCTGGCTGGTACAAGCGGGCTGTGTTCTACGAGGTACTGATCCGTGGTTTCGCGGACGAGAACGGCGACGGGACCGGCGACATCCGCGGTCTGATCGACAAGCTCGACTACCTGCAGTGGCTCGGTGTCGACTGCATCTGGTTGCTGCCGATCTACAGCTCGCCGCTGCGCGATGGCGGATACGACATCAGCGACTTCTTCCAGGTGCTGCCGGAGTTCGGCACCCTCGGCGACTTCGTCGAGCTCGTCGAGGAAGCCCACCGGCGCGGCCTTCGGATCATCGCCGACCTCGTGATGAACCACACCTCGGACGCGCACCCGTGGTTCGAGTCCTCGCGCTCGGACCCCACTGGCCCGCACGGCGACTGGTACGTCTGGAGCGACTCGGACGAGGTGTATCCGGATGCGCGGATCATCTTCATCGACACGGAGAAGTCGAACTGGACATGGGACCCGGTCCGCCAGCAGTACTACTGGCACCGCTTCTTCAGCCACCAGCCCGACCTGAACTACGAGAACCCCGCAGTGGCGGACACGATGATCGAGGTGCTGCGTTTCTGGCTCGACCTCGGCATCGACGGCTTCCGGCTCGACGCCGTGCCTTATCTCTACGAGGAGGAAGGCACCAACTGCGAGAACCTCAAGCCGACGCACGAGTACCTCAAGCGCGTCCGCCGGGAGATCGACTCGCAGTACACCGACCGAGTTCTGCTCGCCGAGGCGAACCAATGGCCCAGCGACGTCGTCGAGTACTTCGGCGACGACGACGAGTGCCACATGGCATTCCACTTCCCGCTGATGCCCCGGCTGTTCATGGCGGTACGGCGGGAGTCGCGCTACCCGATCTCGGAGATCCTGGCGCAGACTCCGGCGATCCCGGATGGCTGTCAGTGGGGCATCTTCCTGCGCAACCACGATGAGCTGACACTGGAGATGGTCACCGACGAAGAGCGCGACTACATGTACGCGGAGTACGCCAAGGACCCGCGGATGAAGGCCAACGTCGGCATCCGCCGGCGGCTGGCCCCGCTGCTGGAGAACAGCCGCGACCAGATCGAGCTGTTCACCACCCTGCTGCTCTCGCTGCCGGGATCGCCGGTCCTCTACTACGGCGACGAGATCGGCATGGGCGACAACATCTACCTCGGCGACCGCGACGGCGTACGCACGCCGATGCAGTGGACGATGGACCGCAATGCCGGGTTCTCGAAAGCTGACTACGCGCGGCTCTACCTGCCGGTTCTGCAAGACCCGGTCTACGGCTATCAGGCGATCAATGTCGAGGCGCAGACCCGCAACAGCGCCTCGCTGCTCTGGTGGACCAAGCGGATGATCGAAGTGCGCAGGCAGCACCCAGTGTTCGGCCTGGGCAGCTTCGATGAACTCGGCTCGAGCAACCCCTCGGTGCTCGCCTTCGTGCGCGAGTTCGGTGATGACAAGGTGCTGTGCGTGAGCAACCTCTCCCGCTTCGCCCAGCCGGTCGAGCTCGACCTCAGCCGCTTCGAGGGGACCCTGCCCCGAGAGCTGCTCGGCGGCGTGTCCTTCCCCCGTATCGGTCAGCTCCCATACCTGCTCACCCTCGCCTCGCACGGCTCCTACTGGTTCCAGCTGACGACGGAGTCGACGTGAGTGGGTTCGCGCTCGAGCAGGCTCTCGAGCTCTCGCTGCCCGGCCACCGATGGTTCGCCGGCAAGGGCCGCACCATCGCGGCGGTGACCGTGGCGGCCAGCGTCACGCTCGTTGAGGGGCCAGTGGAAGCGAGACTGGTGACCCTCGCGGTTCGCTACGACGACGACGAGGTCGACCACTACCAGCTGCCTCTCGGCTTCCGGCGGGGAGAGCTCGACGACGAGACCCAGCGTTCGTTGGCAGCAGCGGCCTTCGGCGAGATCGACGATGACGGTCCGGTGTTCGTCTACGACGCCCTCGCCGACCCGAGCCTGACCGCCGTGCTCCTCGACGCGATCGCCGAGGAGCGAGTGGTCGGCCCACTCACCGGCCACCGGCGCCAGCAGCTCGACGTCGCGCCGGGCCGACTGCTCGCTGTCGAGCAGAGCAACTCTTCAGTGGTTTTCGGTGACAGCTCCATCCTGAAGTTCTACCGCCGGCTCCAGCATGGTCGTAACCCCGATCTCGAGGTCGTGCTAGCGCTGTCCGAGATCGGCTCCGCGCACGTCGCCCCCGTGCTCGGCTGGCTCGAGACGACCGATCCGTTCCCGGCGACTGTGGCTCTGCTGCAGCCCTTCTACCGATCCGGCACTGACGGCTGGGTCAGCGCCGTCGCCAGCGTGCGGGACCTCTTCGCCGAGCGGGACCTGCACGCCGCCGAGGTGGGTGGTGACTTCGCCGGCGAGTCGAATCGTCTCGGCCAGCTCATCGCGTCCCTTCACGCCGACCTGATCCGGGCGCTCCCGGTCGACGAGGCCGGACCAGCGGAGCACTCCCGCCTCGCGACTCAGCTGCACGACCGGCTGCGCGAGGCCGTGCAGGCGGCCCCCGAGCTGGAGAGCAGGCGCGTTGCCATCGCTGCGGCGTACGACGAAGTCGGCACGCTAGACATCGTCGTACCCCGGCAGCGGGTACACGGCGATCTGCACCTCGGGCAGCTGCTTCGGGTGGACACCGGCTGGGTGGTGCTCGACTTCGAGGGCGAGCCGGCCCGTAGCCTGGCCGAGCGCACAGCGCTGATGAGCCCGCTACGCGACATCGCGGGCATGCTCCGGTCATTCGACTACGCCGCCCGACACCTGCTCTCCGAGCACCCGGGACGCGCCGACCTCGAGTACCGCGCGGCGGAGTGGGCAGATCGCAACCGAGAGGCGTTCTGCGACGGCTATACCGATGTCAGCACCGCTGACCCTCGCAAAGACGCCGTGCTGTTGCGCGCGTTCGAGCTGGACAAGGCGGTCTACGAGACTGTGTACGAGTCGAGGAACCGGCCGACCTGGATCTGGATCCCGCTGGCCGGCATCGACCGGCTCATCGGGCGGGCGACCGGAGCCGACGGTGACTGAGACGCTCGGCGAGCAGCTCGATGCTCTTGCGCGGGGTGAGCACCACGACCCGCATCGGATTCTCGGGGCGCACCCTGGGCGAAGCCGCACCACGCTGCGCGTCCTCCGGCCGGACGCAGCCCAGGTATGCGCCCTGGTCAAGGACGACCGAGTCCCCTTGAAGAAGGTGCATGCCGGCGGCATCTTCGCGGCGACCGTGCCGGGCAGCGATGTGCCCGACTACCGGGTTGAGGTCACCTACGCATCGGGCGACTGCTTCGTCACCGACGACCCGTATCGCTTCCTGCCGAGCCTCGGCGATATCGACCTGCACCTCATCGGCGAGGGCCGGCACGAGGACCTGTGGACCCGCTTCGGGGCGCACGTGCGCCAGTACGCCGACATCACTGGCACCAGCTTCGCCGTGTGGGCGCCCAACGCGCGCGGGGTCCGGGTCGTCGGCGACTTCAACTTCTGGGACGGCCGCGGCTTCCCGATGCGCTCGATGGGATCCAGCGGGGTGTGGGAGCTGTTCGTGCCCGGCTGCGGCGAGGGCACGTCGTACAAGTACCAGATCCTCGGCGCCGACGGGGTGTGGCGCGACAAGCTCGATCCGTTCGCCTTCCGCACCGAGACCCCGCCGAAAACAGCAGGGGTGGTCTTCAAGTCCTCCTACTCGTGGGGCGACGCCGAGTGGCTCGCGGCGCGGGCGACGGCGACGGCGCACGACTCGCCGATGAGCGTGTACGAGGTGCACCTCGGCTCCTGGCGGCAGGGCCTGACGTACCGGGCCCTGGCCGACGAGCTCGTGTCCTACGTCATCGAGATGGGCTTCACGCACGTCGAGCTGCTTCCGGTCGCCGAGCATCCCTTCGGCGGGTCATGGGGCTATCAGGTCTCCGCCTACTACGCGCCGACCGCGCGCTTCGGCTCCCCTGACGACTTCCGCTTCCTCGTCGACTCGCTGCACCAGGCGGGTGTCGGCGTGATCATCGACTGGGTGCCGGCGCACTTCCCGAAGGACGAGTTCGCGCTGGCCCGCTTCGACGGGACGCCGCTCTACGAGCACGCCGACCCACGTCGGGGCGAGCATCCCGACTGGGGCACCCTCGTCTTCGACTTCGGCCGTAACGAAGTGCGCAACTTCCTGATCGCCAACGCGCTGTTCTGGGTCGAGGAGTTCCACATCGACGGCCTGCGGGTCGACGCGGTGGCCTCGATGCTCTACCTCGACTACTCCCGCAAGGACGGCGAGTGGGTGCCGAACGAGTACGGTGGCCGGGAGAACCTCGACGCGGTGAGGTTCCTCCAGGAGATGAACTCCACCATCTACCGCCGCAACCCCGGAGTCGTCACCATCGCGGAGGAGTCGACCGCCTGGCCGTCCGTGTCGAGACCGACCCATCTCGGCGGTCTCGGCTTCGGCCTCAAATGGAACATGGGCTGGATGCACGACTCCCTGGAGTACAGCTCTAAGCCGCCGGTCTATCGGCAGTTCCACCACCACCAGATGACGTTCTCCATGATGTACGCCTATTCCGAGAACTTCCTGCTGCCGATCTCCCATGATGAAGTGGTGCACGGCAAGGGCTCCCTCGTGATGAAGATGCCTGGCAACGACTGGGAGAAGCTGGCCAACCTCCGCGCCTACCTCGGCTACATGTGGGCGCACCCGGGAAAGCAGCTGCTCTTCATGGGCTGCGAGCTCGCGCAGGCGCAGGAGTGGTCGCACGACCGGTCCCTGGACTGGGAGCTGCTCGAAAAGGATCCGCACCGCGGGGTGCAGTCCTTCGTTCGCGACCTCAACGCTGTCTACCTCGGAAATCCTGCTCTGTGGCAGCACGATGTGGACCCCGTGGGCTTCTCCTGGATCGACGCGAACGACGCAGCCGGCAACGTCTTCTCCTTCCTCCGCTGGGACAAGGCGGGGAGTCCCGTTGCCTGCATCGCCAACTTCGCCGGCACCACTCGCCACGCGTATCGCCTCGGCCTGCCGCGGTCTGGCCCGTGGCGCGAGGTGCTCAACAGCGACGCGGGGTCCTACGGCGGCGCGGGGGAGGGCAACTTCGGGGTCGTCCACGCCGACGGCGACCCGTGGCACGGGCAGCCGGCGTCAGCCACTGTCGTGCTGCCCGCGTTGTCGACGACCTGGCTAGTGCCCGAATGAGCGTGTGGCCGGGCAACCCCTACCCCCTCGGTGCGACGTACGACGGGATGGGCACGAACTTCTCGCTGTTCACCGAAGTCGGCGAGCACGTGGAGCTGTGTCTCTTCGACGACGACGGCACCGAGACCCGGCACCCGCTGCTGGAGGTCGACGCCTTCGTCTGGCATGGGTACCTGCCCAACGTCGGTCCCGGCCAGCTCTATGGCTACCGCGTGCACGGCCCCTACGACCCGGCGTCGGGGCGTCGATGCGATCCGTGCAAGCTGCTGCTTGACCCCTACGCGAAGGCCGTCGATGGCGAGATCGACTGGGACGAGGCGTTGTTCTCCTACCAGTTCGACTATCCGAGCAAGCGCAATGACGCCGACTCGGCCCCGCACATGATGAAGTCGGTGGTCATCAGCCCTTTCTTCGACTGGCAGAACGACCGGCACCCGAACACGCCGTACAACGAGACGGTCATCTACGAAGCACACGTCAAGGGGCTGACTCAGACTCACCCTGACATCCCTGAGGAGATCCGCGGCACCTACGCCGGCCTCGCGCATCCGATCGTCGTCGAGCATCTGAAGACGCTCGGCGTCACCGCGCTCGAGCTGATGCCGGTCCACCAGTTCGTGCAGGACCATCACCTGCAGGAGCGGGGCCTGCGCAACTACTGGGGCTACAACTCCATCGGCTTCCTGGCGCCGCACAACGCCTACTCCTCCTCCGGCCAACGTGGTCAGCAGGTGCAGGAGTTCAAGTCGATGGTCCGCACGATGCACGAGGCCGGGATCGAGGTGATCCTCGACGTCGTCTACAACCACACCGCCGAGGGCAATCACCACGGTCCGGTGCTGTGCTTCCGTGGCATCGACAACGCCGCCTACTACCGTCTGGTGGACGGCGCGCCTGAGCACTACTACGACACGACGGGTACCGGCAACACCCTGCTGATGCGGCACCCCCATGTGCTGCAGATGATCATGGACTCACTGCGTTACTGGGTGCAGGAGATGCACGTCGACGGTTTCCGCTTCGACCTCGCGTCGACGCTGGCTCGGCAGTTCCACGAGGTGGACCGCCTGTCGGCCTTCTTCGACCTCGTGCAGCAGGATCCAGTTGTCTCGCAGGTCAAGCTGATCGCCGAGCCGTGGGACGTGGGTGAGGGCGGATACCAGGTCGGCAACTTCCCCCCGCTATGGACAGAGTGGAACGGCAAGTACCGCGACACCGTGCGCGATTTCTGGCGGGGAGAGAACGCGACGCTGTCAGAGTTCGCCTCACGGCTGACCGGCTCGTCGGACCTCTACGAGTCGAGTGGACGGCGTCCCTGGGCGTCGATCAACTTCGTCACGGCACACGATGGCTTCACGCTGCACGACCTGGTGTCCTACAACCACAAGCACAACGAGGCCAACGGCGAGGACGGGGAGGACGGGGAGAGTCACAACCGGTCGTGGAACTGCGGGGTGGAGGGTGAGACCGACGACGCCGAGGTCGTCGCCCTGCGGGAGCAGCAGAAGCGCAACTTCATCGCCACCCTCTTCTTGTCCCAGGGCGTGCCGATGCTGCTGCACGGCGACGAGATCGGGCGCACCCAGCTCGGCAACAACAACGCCTACGGACAGGACAACGCGCTCAGCTGGGTGGACTGGTCCGCAGCCCGGGACAACTGGACGTTGCTGGAGTTCACCGCCGCTGCGGCAGACCTGCGGCGGCGGCACCCCGTGCTGCGCCGGCGCCGCTGGTTCCAGGGCCGCCCGCTGCGCGGCGGCGGCGGCGTCGACGACATCGCGTGGTTCACGCCCGGCGGTTCGGTGATGTCCGACGACGACTGGGAGAGTGGCTTCGCGAAGTCCGTCGCCGTCTTCCTCAACGGCTCGTTGATCGACACTCCCAACGCTCGGGGCGAGAAGATCACCGACGACAACCTCTACCTCGTCTTCAACGCCCACGACGAACCGCTGACCTTTGTGCTGCCCTCCGCCGACTTCGGCGAGAGCTGGGAGATCGAGCTGGACTCGAGCACGCCGGTGCGCGCCGAGGACCCTCCCACGATCAAGGCTGGTGGGGATCTCGACGTGGCGGCGAGGAGCGTGATGGTGCTGCGCCGTGCCTACTGAGCCGCGGGTCCTGCCCACGGCGACCTATCGCGTGCAGCTGCACTCCGGATTCACCCTCGACGACGCCGCTGAGCTCGCCCCCCAGCTCGCCGACCTGGGCATCAGCCACCTGTACTGCTCGCCCTACCTCGCCTCGACGCCGGGCAGCGCCCACGGCTACGACGTGGTCGACCACGCGCGAGTGGACGACGACCTCGGCGGGGAGCCGGCCCACGTACGCCTCAGCGCCGCGCTGCAGGAGCACGGGCTCGGGCAGGTGCTCGACATCGTGCCCAACCACATGACCGTCGCCGGCGCACACAACCGGGCGTGGTGGTCCGTGCTTCGCGACGGTCAGGCATCGGAGTACGCCCACTGGTTCGACATCGACTGGGACCGCCACGGCGGCCGAGTGCTCCTGCCTGTGCTCGGCGACCCGCTGTCGGTGGTGCTGGACCGGGGGGAGCTCACGATCTCGGCCACCGACGACGGTGCGGTGCTTCGCTACTTCGACCACGTGATGCCGCTCGCCAGCAGCACCGACGGCAGCACCGGGAACGGCAGAGTGACCGAAGCGCTGCTCGCCGCACAGCACTACCAGCTGGCGCACTGGCGTGACGTCCCCACTGAGCTGAACTACCGACGCTTCTTCGACGTGACGACCCTCGCCGGGCTGCGGGTAGAAGACCCTGATGTCTTCGACGCCACGCATGAGCGCATCCTGGGCTGGCTCGACGATGCGACTTTGGACGGGATCCGGATCGACCACCCCGACGGCCTCGCCGACCCCGCGGGCTACCTCCGCAGGATCGCCAGCCGTGGACCGCAGGCCTGGGTCGTGGTCGAGAAGATCCTCGAGCCCGGCGAGGACCTCCCGCCGTGGCCGGTGGCCGGCACCACAGGCTATGACGCGCTGTCCCTGGTCCAGCAGGTCTTTCTCGACCCGGCCGCCGCTGAGCCCCTGGAGCGCGTCTACGGGGAGCTGACCGGCGCCGAGACCGACTACGACGCCGTGGCTCTCGACGCTCGGCTGCAGGTGCTGCGCCAGATCCTGGTGCCTGAGGTGGACCGCGTCGCCGGGCTGCTCACCCGCCTCTGCTCCGACGCAGTGCCAGCCCCAGCGCACGACGCCGTCGGTGACTCGGTGCGCGCCGTGCTGGCCAGCTTCGGCGTCTACCGGACCTACGTGACCTACGCCACAGGACCGTCGCCCGCGGACAGACACCACATCGAGACCGCCCTGCAGGCAGCTCGAGCGGTGGTGCCACCACCGGACGATCAGGTGCTGGATGTGCTCCGCCGGGTGCTGCTCGCGGAGCAGCGGGGCCCGGTTGAGGAAGAGCTGCTCCGCCGGTGGCAGCAGACGACCGGGCCGGCGATGGCCAAGGGCGTCGAGGACACCACGTTCTACCGCTACCACCGGCTGGCGGCACTGAACGAGGTGGGCAGCCACCCGGCTACCTTCGGCGTGAGCGGCGACGCCTTCCATGACGCCTGTCGAGATGCGCAGCGCGACTGGCCGCTGCGGATGACCACGCTGTCGACGCATGACACGAAGCGCAGCGAGGACGCCCGGGCTCGGCTCGTCGCTCTCGCGGAGCTCACTGACCTGTGGGGGGACGTTGCGCGCGGCTGGTTCGAGCGGCATGAGCAGGTCCGATGCCAGGGCGGGCTGGACCGCCCCATCGTCTACCTGCTCTTCCAGACGATGGTCGCGGCACACCCACTGCCGTTCGACCGGGCCGCTGCCTACCTCGAGAAGGCCAGCCGCGAGGCCAAGGAGCACACCTCCTGGGTCGACCCGGACCCGGCGTACGACGCCGCTCTGCGCGCTTTCGTCGCCGACGTGCTCGCCGATCGGCAGACGCAGGCAGAACTGGCGCAGCTGATGGCCGTGCTGGAACCCCATGCCCGCACGGTCTCGCTGGGGCAGAAGCTGGTGCAGCTGACGATGCCGGGCGTGCCCGACGTCTACCAAGGCTGCGAGCTCTGGGATCACAGCCTGGTCGACCCGGACAACCGCCGGCCGGTCGACCACGCGCTGCGCGCACGGCTGCTGGCCGAGCTGCCCGGCCTGTCCATCGATGACCTCGTGGCCCGGGCGCCCGAGGGGATACCCAAGCTCGCAGTCACTGCCGCCGCGCTGCGGCTCCGCCGCTCGGTCCCGGCGGCTTTCGGTGCAGCCGGCGACTACCAGCCCCTGTCGGCCGACGGCCCGCGCGCCGACCACTGCCTCGCCTTCGCCCGCGGAGGCACGGTGCTGACCGTCGTCACTCGTCTTCCCGGGGCACTGGCCGGCGACTGGGCCGGCACCGCTCTCACCCTGCCCGCCGGCGAGTGGACCGACCGGATCACCGGCGCGACATGTGCCGGTGGTCCGCAACCGCTGGACAGCCTGCTGGCGCGGCTGCCTGTCGCCCTGCTCGAGCGCACCGGCTGACGGCCCGACAGCCACCTCGCGGCGCATCTCCGGTTGAGAACCTCTGCACCGACGAGCAACAAGACACCGTTGACCATCGAGGTCAGGGGCTGCGGACGGCGTACAGCACGACGTTGTCCAGATAGCGCCGGGTGGCCGGGTCCACGGCTCCGCCGCACGTGATCAGCCGCAGCTCGGAGCCGGTCGTCGCGCCGTACACCGCGGACGTCGGGAAGGCGTCCTTGGGATGCTGCTCCACCCGGGTGACCCGGAAGCGCACCGCCGACCCATCTGCGCCGCGCACCTCGATGGCGACCCCAGGTGCCACATCGCGCAGCCGCCAGAAGACCGCACGCCCGCTGGCTAGGCTGGCGTGCCCGGCCAGCACCGCTGGACCGCGTTCGCCCGGACGGGCAGCACCCGTGAACCAACCGACCTCGCGCCGACCGGTCGGAACTTCCAGCGAGCCGTCCGCGCGCAGACCGAGTGGCTGCACGGGCGCGTCCACGCCAATAGTCGGGATGCGCAGGCGCACCGGCTGGGAGACCGCGGGCGCCGCAGAGGTGGATGCCGGGTCGGCCGCTAGCGACGTCGGCGCCGTTGTGTCCCGCTGACCTGCCGGTTCCACCGGCGAAAGCGAGATCGCGGACAGAGCTGATGCGGTCGGCTGGCGTCCGGTGCTGACGGTCGGGTTCGTGGTCGAGACCGTGGCAAGGCCACTGCTGAGCGCCAGCGCTAGGACAACCGCGTGCCGGCGCACTAGCGCCGGGACGAGGGGATCTCAACGAGGCGGCGGGCCACGCCGAGAGCGGCCAGTACGGCGAGCGCCGCAGCGAATCCCACCGGCGCGAGCGGACGGCTCGAGTCGACAGCGACACCGGTGGCGGCGCCGCCGCGGGGCGCCCAGGTGATGGTCACGGTGCTCTTCACCGCGGCGTCACCGCAGCCGTCGCCCTGCGGGTCCTCGCAGAACACCACGGTCTGCTCTCCCGCCTGCGCGGACGCGAGCCGGACGTGGTACTCGGAGTTGGCCATCTCGAAGCCAGAGTGCGTGCACCGGCTGCCGGTGATCGCGGCCGTCTTGGGCCCCGCCATGTCGGCGTCGGGGCATTTGAAGATCGACCCCACGCCGCTGCTCTCGAAGCTGGCCTGGCCATCGATGGCCGCGCCAGCGGCATCCGCGAGGCAGGCGTCCACATGCACGTTGCCGGTGGCCGCCGTGGCTGCGCTTGTCACCGCCTGCGTGTCGTCCTGGTCGGGCGCCGCGCACGACGAGCCGGTGGTGACGTCGGAGTTGGCGGTCGGCTTGCCGGTGTCGGCGTTGACGTAGGCAGTCGCTGTGGTGGCCGACTGAGCGCCAGCAGAGCTGAGGCCGGCCACCCCGATCACACACGTCATCATGGCGGCGGTCACAGCACGGACAGAAGCACGGCGCATCTGACGTTCCTCCCGATGGGCAGACAGGTCCTAGAAGTACGTCGGAAGCCCGGGTGAGGTTCACTTGCCGCTCAGAAACCACGGGTGTGCCACGTCGCGACGAGGGGGTAAGAACCGGCGATGACCGTCTTCCGGGTGTGGGCGCCGAGTGCCGAGCGGGTGGTCGAGGTCGACACCCTGGGGGCGCGCGCGCCCATGGCGGCGGTCGGAGGCGGCTGGTGGGAGCTCGACCTCCCGGCAGCCGGGCCCGGCACCGACTACCGCTACTGCATCGACGGCGGGGACGGCCTACCGGACCCTCGGTCCCGCTGGCAGCCAGCTGGAGTCGACGGGCCGTCCCGGGTGGTCGACCTGTCCGCAGTGCCGTGGACGGCGACGTCGTGGCGCGGCGCTCGGCTCGCCGACGGAGTGGTCTACGAGCTGCACGTCGGGACCTTCACCCCGACCGGCACCCTCGACGCCGCGATCGAGCGCCTCGACCATCTCGTCCAGCTCGGGGTGACCCACGTCGAGCTCATGCCGGTCAACGAGTTCTCCGGCGATCGAGGCTGGGGCTACGACGGGGTCGACCTCTATGCCGTGCACCACACCTACGGCGGGCCCGAGGCCTTGACCCGGTTCGTCGACGCCTGCCACCGGCTCGGCCTCGCCGTCGTGCTGGACGTGGTCTACAACCACCTCGGTCCGGCGGGGGCCTACCTCGACCGGTTCGGGCCCTACTTCACCGGTCGCTACCGCACACCGTGGGGCACGGCGATCAACTACGACGACACGGACAGCGACGAGGTGCGCGCGTTCGTGATCGACAACGCGCTGATGTGGCTGCGCGACTACCGCTGCGATGCGCTGCGCCTCGACGCCGTACACGCGATCTTCGACCAGTCGGCCACCCACCTGCTGGAGGAGCTCCAGGACCAAGTCGACGCCTTGGCCGAGGAGTCCGGACGGATCATCGAGCTGATCGCGGAGAGCGATCTCAACGACCCCCGACTGGTTGCCCCGCGCGAGCGCGGCGGCTACGCCCTCGCAGCTCAGTGGAGCGACGACTTCCATCACGCCCTGCACGCCACGGTCACCGGCGAACGCGATGGCTACTACGCCGACTTCGACGGCCTGGCTCACCTCGCCACGGCTCTACGGCAGGTCTTCGTCTACATCGGGCAGCACTCCCCTTACCGACGACGCAAGCACGGCCGCCCGCCCACCGGCCTGCCGGCGACCTCATTCCTCGGCTATCTGCAGAACCATGACCAGATCGGCAACCGGGCGACCGGCGAGCGGTCGAGCGCCCTGGCCAGCACTGAGCTGCTCGAGGTGGCCGCAGCGATCGTGCTGCTGGGCCCTTTCGTGCCGATGCTCTTCCAGGGCGAGGAGTGGGGCGCGACCAGCCCCTTCCAGTACTTCACTGATCATCGCGACCATGACCTGGCCGAGGCGGTACGACGCGGCCGTCGGGCCGAGTTCGCGGCATTCGGCTGGGCCCCCGACGACGTGCCGGACCCGCAGGCGTCCGAGACCTTCGAAATCTCGAGGCTCGACTGGTCCGAGCTCGACCGGGAGCCGCACGACCGACTGCTCCGCTGGCACCGCGACCTCATCGCCCTCCGGCGGTCGACTCCAGCCTTCTCCGATGGTGACCTAGCCCAGCTGCGCGTCGACACGGGTGGTGACGGCTGGCTGCGACTCCGCCGGGGCTCGCTGCACGTGGTGGCCAACTTCGCCTCGACGACGCAAGAAGTCGTCATCGAGGACTGCGGCGACCTCACCTGCGCCCTCGCATCCCAGCCCGTCACGATGACCCGCACCGGCGTCGCGCTCCCCCCCGAGTCGGCAGCCATGCTGCTGCCCCGCGCCTAGTGGCGGCCATCGACGCGCAGCTGGCAGCGCTCGCAGCCGCGCACGGCGTGCTGTCCACGTACGACGACTGGGCCGG
>DATLOQ010000052.1:0-15536 GCA_035536235.1 Mycobacteriales bacterium | reverse complement strand
CGGCCGATCACCGGCGCCGCCGACCCCGGCGCTGCTGCCGCTGCGATCGCTGCCGACCTCTCGCGGGTTTGAGCCGCGAGAGGTCCCTTCGGGCCGTCGATCGGGAAGCGGACGCGCCGCGTTGCCCCGGCGCGACCGAAGTCGCTACGGTGCGCGCTGGCCGATGACCGCGGATCCCACCGATCCCGCCGAGGCTGCCGACCGAGTTCCCGACCTAGCGCCGAGGGGGACGACAGCGTGGCCTTGCCGCCGCTCACGCCGGAGCAGCGACTGGCCGCTCTGGAGAAGGCGGCAGCGGCCCGGCGCGCGCGGGCCGAGCTCAAGGACCGGCTCAAGCATGAGGGGCTCACGCTGGCGGAGATCCTCGACAGCGGGGGGACCGACGGGGTGGTCGGCAAGATGAAGGTGTCGGCTCTGCTGGAGGCGATGCCGGGCGTCGGCAAGATCCGTGCGCAGCGCATCATGGACAAGCTCGAGATCTCGCCCAGCCGCCGGGTGCGCGGACTCGGCGCCAAGCAGCGCCTGGCCCTTGAGCGCGAGTTCGCCGGCGAGGCGGGCAGCTGAGCAAGTCCGGGCTCTTGACCGTGCTCTCCGGGCCGTCCGGGGTGGGCAAAGGCACGGTGGTCGACGCCGTACGCCGGGCGCTGCCCGACGTGTGGGTCCCGGTGTCGTACACCACCCGGGCACCTCGTCCGGGGGAGACCGACGGTGTCGAGTACCGGTTCGTCGGCGACGCTGACTTCGCTCGACTGGTCGCCGGCGGAGAGCTGCTGGAGTACGACGCCCACTTCGATGCGTCCTACGGCACCCCCCGTGTGCCCGTGGAACGCCGGCTGGCGAGCGGCGTATCGGTGCTCCTCGAGATCGACATCGAGGGAGCCCGGCAGGTCCGAGCCGCCAAGCCTGACGCGCTGCTCGTCTTCCTGGCGCCGCCGTCGTTCGACGAGCTGGCCCGGCGCTTGGCCGGCCGCGGCACCGAGGACCCGGAGCGGGTGCGCGCCCGCCTCGATCGGGCTCGACTCGAGATGGCGGCCGACGTCGAGTTCGACGCCGTCGTGGTCAACGACGATGTCGAGACGGCGGCTGCGCGGGTGGTATCTTTGATGGTCGGCTCGCCGCCGCCTGCGCCGCTCCGAACGACTGCGCCGCCGTGAACGACCGCCGTGAACGACCACCCTGAACGACCACCGACCGAGGGACCTTCGCATGACTGGCGTCACCAATCGACCCGAGGGCATCACCAATCCGCCCATCGACGAGCTGCTGGCTGCGACGGACTCGAAGTACAGCCTGGTGATCTACGCCGCCAAGCGGGCCCGGCAGATCAACGCCTACTACAGCCAGCTCGGTGAGGGTCTCCTCGAGTACGTCGGCCCCCTGGTGCCGGCCGCGCCGCAGGAGAAGGCGCTGTCGATCGCGCTGCGCGAGATCAACGCCGGCCTGCTGACCCACGAGCAGACCGAGGTCTAATGCCCGGCCCGCGGGTCGTGCTCGGGGTGGCCGGCGGTATCGCGGCGTACAAGGCCGTCGAGCTCCTCCGGCTGCTGACGGAGTCGGGCCACCGCGTCCGGGTCGTGCCGACCGAGTCCGCGCTCCGTTTCGTCGGGCTGGCCACCTTCGCCGCCCTGTCCGGGGAGCCCGTGTCGACCTCGGTCTGGGACGACGTCGAGCAGGTGCCGCATGTCCGCCTGGGCCAGCAGGCCGACGTCGTCGTCGTCGCTCCGGCGACCGCTGACCTGATGGCTCGCGCGGTCGCCGGCCGAGCGAATGACCTGCTCACCGCGACCCTGCTGACGGCGCGCTGTCCGGTGGTCATGGTCCCGGCCATGCACACCGAGATGTGGGACCACGCTGCCACCCAGGCCAACGTCGCGACGCTTCGCGAGCGCGGGGTGATTGTCGTGGAGCCGGCCGAGGGTCGGCTGACCGGCCCGGACACCGGGAAGGGCCGGCTGCCGGACCCGACATCGATCGCTGACCTCGTCTACGCCGTGCTGGCTCGTTCTGCGCGAGGTGGGGGAGTGCCGGGGGGGCTCACCCTCGACCTGGCCGGGCGCCGCGTCGTGGTCTCCGCGGGTGGCACCCGTGAGCACCTCGACCCCGTGCGCTTCCTCGGCAACCGGTCCTCCGGCCGGCAGGGCTGGGCGTTGGCTCGGGCCGCCGTGGCTCGGGGCGCCGACGTGACGGTGGTCGCGGCCAATGTCGAGCTGGTCGACCCCGCCGGGGTCAAGGTGGTGCGAGTGGTCAGCGCCGAGGACCTCCACTTCGCCATGCACGAGGCGGCACCTAGCGCCGATGTGATCGTGATGGCGGCTGCCGTCGCGGACTTCCGGCCGGCGTCTGGCGCCGCCGAGTCGAAGATCTCGAAGACCGAGGCTCCACCGGAGCCGATCGCGCTGGTCACCAACCCCGACATCCTGGCCGAGCTGTCGGCCGGCCGGGCCGGGCCGCATCAGGTGATCGTCGGCTTCGCCGCAGAGACCGGGGGCTCGATCGATCACGGCCTCGCCAAGCTGACCCGGAAGGGCTGCGACCTGCTGGTGGTCAACCAGGTCGGCGACGGGCTCGGCTTCGAGGTCGAGGACAACGAGGTCATCATCCTGGGCGCCGATGGCTCCCGGGTCGACGTGCCCCTGTCGTCGAAGATCCACGTGGCGCACGCCGTCTGGGATGCCGTGACAGCACGGCTGAGCTGACCTCGCCGGCCGGTACACTGGGGCCGCCGTTGTCCAACTACAGCCAGGAGATCTGTGTGTCGAGCCGTCTGTTCACCTCGGAGTCCGTGACAGAAGGACATCCCGACAAGATCGCCGACCAGATCTCCGACGCCATCCTCGACGCCCTGCTCACCGAGGACCGCAAGAGTCGGGTCGCGGTCGAGACGCTCATCACGACCGGACAGGTGCACATCGCCGGCGAGGTGACGACCGAGGGCTATGCCGACATCCCACGGATCGTCCGCGAGGTGATCCTGGGCATCGGCTACGACTCGTCGAAGAAGGGCTTCGACGGCGCGTCGTGCGGAGTCAGCATCTCGATCGGCGCGCAATCCCCGGACATCGCGCAGGGGGTCGACGCGGCGATCGAGGCCCGATCCGGCGAGAGCGTGGAGGACGAGCTGGATCGCCAGGGCGCCGGCGACCAGGGGATGATGTTCGGCTACGCCTGCGACGAGACCGACGAGCTGATGCCGCTGCCGATCGCGCTGGCACACCGCCTCGCCCGTCGGCTGACCGACGTACGCAAGGCCGGGGTCGTGCCCTACCTCCGGCCGGACGGCAAGACGCAGGTGACGATCGAGTACGTCGACGGCCGGCCGGTGCGCCTCGACACGGTGGTCGTCTCGTCCCAGCATGCCTCCGACATCGACCTCGAGACGCTGCTCACCCCGGACATCGCTGAGCACGTCGTCGAGCCGGAGCTGGCGCGGTTGCGGTCCGACGGCCGCGGCATCGACACCGAGGGCTACCGCCTGCTCGTCAACCCGACCGGCCGCTTCGAGATCGGCGGCCCGATGGGCGACGCCGGGCTGACCGGACGCAAGATCATCGTGGACACGTACGGCGGCATGGCCCGCCACGGCGGCGGCGCCTTCTCCGGCAAGGACCCCTCGAAGGTGGACCGGTCGGCGGCGTACGCCATGCGCTGGGTGGCGAAGACCGTCGTCGCGGCCGGCCTGGCAACCCGGTGCGAGGTGCAGGTCGCCTACGCGATCGGCAAAGCCCAGCCCGTCGGGCTCTTCGTCGAGACCTTCGGGACCGAGACGGTGCCGTTCGACACGGTGCAGGAGGCGGTGCGCACGGTCTTCGACCTGCGGCCGGCGGCGATCATCCGCGACCTGGACCTGCTGCGGCCCATCTACGCCAAGACCGCGGCTTACGGTCACTTCGGGCGCGACGAGAAGGACTTCCCGTGGGAGTCGACCGACCGGGCCGACGCGCTGCGCGCGGCCGCCGGCGCCTGAGCGGGCCGTCGCCCGTTCTGGTGATCTTTGAACCCGCCGGCTACGCCGAGCGGTAACCCTGCCTGCACCGATGAGCCCATGGTGGGGGACATCGCCGCATTACTACGCACTGCCCGCGCCGGGAGCGGCAGTGCGTAACAATGACGGACCGGGTGCCCCGCCGGCTAAGTCGGCCTACTCACGCGCCTCAGCCAGGCCAGCCGAGCCGGCCGGGTCAGCCGTACCAGCCGCGCCCGCCGCGCCGGACCTGCCGGTCGCTCGGGTGGCGGTCGACTCCCCGCTGCCGCACCTCGACCGGCCCTTCGACTACCTCGTGCCGCCCGAGATGGACACGGAAGCGCAGCCCGGCACCCGGGTCCGGGTGCGCTTCGCGGGTCGGCTGCTCGACGGCTGGGTCCTCGAGCGCGCCGCCTCCTCCGAACACGGCGGTCGACTGGCCCCGCTGCACAAAGCGGTGTCCGCCGAGCCGGTGCTGGTCCCGGAGATCGCCGGTCTCGCCCGAGCGGTCGCCGACCGGTGGGCAGGCACCCTCTCCGACGTCGTGCGACTGGCCGTGCCACCCCGCCATGCGCGGGTCGAAGCCGAGCCGCTAGGCGCATCCGGGGTGATCCCCGGGGCGATCCCCAGTCCGCCCACACCTGGTGGCTGGTCGTCGTACGTCGGCGGGGAGCGCTTTCTCGACGCGCTCGTCGCGGGCGACGCGCCTCGCGCCGTGTGGCGCGCACTGCCCGGCCCCGGATGGCCCGCCGAGATAGCAGCAGCAGCGCAGGCGACGTTGGCCTCTGGACGCGGCGTCGTCATCGTCGTACCGGACGCTCGTGACCTCGCCCGGGTGGAGGACGCGCTGAAGCGGGCGGTGGGCGCGGAGTGCTTCGTCGCACTGACGGCCGAGCTGGGGCCTGCGCAGCGCTACCGTCGCTGGCTCGCGGTGCGCCGCGGCGTCGTGCGCTGCGCTGTCGGCACCCGGGCCGCTGCCTGGGCGCCGGTTCGCGATCTCGGGCTCGTCGTCTGCTGGGACGACGGCGATGACCTGCTCAAGGAGCTCCGGGCGCCCTACCCGCACCTGCGCGATGTGCTGGTGCTGCGCGCGCATCGCGCCGGTGCGGGCGCGCTCATCGGCGGAAGCGCCACCTCCGTGGAGGCTGAGCTGCTCATCGCCCGCCGCTGGGCCCAGGCGCTCGCCGCGGACCGCCCGACCCTGCGCGCCGCCGCCCCGCGGGTCGAGGTGGCCGGCGACGACCGGCAGCAGGAGCGAGACGCCGCGGCGTCGTCGGCCCGGCTCCCGACGCTTGCCTGGCAGGCCGCGCGTGAGTCCCTGGCCGCCGGCGCTCCGGTGCTCGTGCAGGTGCCGCGCACGGGCTACCAGCCCGCGGTCGCGTGCAGCCGATGTCGTACGCCGGCTCGGTGCGTGGCCTGCGCTGGGCCCCTGGGCCGGGTCTCCGGCGGGCCGGGCCCGCTGGCGTGCCGCTGGTGCGGTCGCCCCGCGGCCGACTGGGCCTGCCCGGTGTGCGAGCACCGCGACCTGAGGGCGATGGTGGTGGGCAGCCGTCGTACGGCGGAGGAGCTCGGCCGGTCCTTCCCCGGCGTCACGGTGCGCACGAGCGACCGCGACGGCATCGTGGGTCGAGTCGGCGCGGTCCCAGCCCTGGTGGTCTGCACCCCGGGGGCGGAGCCGGTGGCCGACGACGGGTACGGCGCGGTGCTGCTGTTGGACGGAGCCGCGATGCTCGCCCGCGCGGACCTGCGGGCGGGGGAGGAGGCTCTGCGACGCTGGCTCGCGGCAGCAGCACTGGCCCGGCCCGCACCGGCCGGCGGCCGCGTGGTGCTGATGGCTGATGCCAGCCTCGCTCCAGTGCAGGCGCTGGTGCGCTGGGACCCGTCCGGGTTCGCTCGCCGGGAGTACGCCGAGCGCGCCGAGCTCGGCTTGCCGCCCGCCGTGCGGATGGCGGCTCTCGACGGTGCTGCGGCAGATGTCGCTGCTCTGCTCGCCGCCGCTGCGCCACTGCCGGCGAGTGCCCAGGTCCTGGGCCCCGTGCCGCACGACGGCGGCGATCGCCTGATCGTGCGCGTCATGCGATCGGATGGACAGGCGTTGGCGGGCCGTCTTCACGTAGGTCTCGGCGTCTTGTCGGCGCGCAAGGCGACGGGACCCGTGCGGGTGGAGCTCGACCCGCTCTCGCCCGTCTGACTCCGTACACTGACCGGAACCTGTCGATCTCAGATGTTCGGAGCCAGCGAGTTGTCCGTCCAGCCCATTCGCCTCCTGGGTGATCCAGTGCTGCGCACCCCGTGCGAGCCGGTCACCACCTTCGACAAGGAGCTGCGCACGCTCGTCAAGGATCTCCGCGAGACGATGATGGATGCCCCCGGAGCTGGGTTGGCGGCACCGCAGATCGGGGTGCTGCTGCGGGTCTTCACCTACGACGTCGACGACACCGAAGGTCATCTGGTCAACCCCGAGATCGTCTCGAGAAGTGACGAGAGCGACGACGGAGAGGAAGGCTGCCTGTCATTGCCGGGCCTGTCCTTCCCCCTGCGCCGCTCCGCGCGAGTCGTCGCCCGCGGCTTCAACATGTACGGCGACCCGGTCACCATCGAGGGCAGTGAGGTGCTGGCTCGCTGCTTCCAGCATGAGACCGACCACCTCGACGGCGTGCTCTTCATCGACCGGCTCGACCCCGAGACCCGCAAAGCAGCCATGCGCGCCATCCGCGAAGCCGAGTGGTCCGCCGACGGCGGTGCCGTGAAGGTGTCTCCGCACCCGATGTACGGCACGGCTCGCTGACCGGCGTGCGTCTCGTCTTCGCCGGCACTCCCGCGGTCGCACTTCCCTCGCTCGATGCGCTGATCGCCTCTGCCCACGACGTGGTAGCGGTGATCACCCGTCCGGACGCCCCGGCCGGCCGCGGTCGCCGCACGATGGCGAGCCCAGTGGCCGAGCGAGCTCGCGAGCAAGGTCTGCCGATTCTGGCTCCCAGCACGCCGAAAGACCCGGACCTCCAGCGCGCACTCGCCGCCATCGCGCCCGACTGCGTGCCCGTCGTCGCCTACGGCGCGCTCGTGCCCGCACCGCTGCTGGACCTGCCGACCCACGGCTGGGTCAACCTCCACTTCTCTCTGCTGCCCGCATGGCGCGGTGCCGCGCCCGTGCAGCACGCGGTGCTGCACGGCGACGAGATCACCGGAGCCTCGACCTTCCGGCTCGAGGAGGGCCTCGACACCGGCCCGGTGTACGGCGTGGTCACTGAGCGGATCCGCCCCGACGACACGAGCGGCGCCCTGCTCGGGCGGCTGGCAGAGTCGGGGGCCCGGCTGCTGGTGGCTACCGTCGACGGCATCGCGAGTGGCGAGTGCGTCGGCGTGCCGCAGCCGACGGAGGGGGTGTCCCACGCGCCCAAGCTCAGCGTTGACGACGTGCGTGTCGACTGGGCCGTGCCGGCGCGTCGCGTGGACCGCTTAGTGCGCGCCGCCGCGCCCTCCCCAGGGGCCTGGACCACCTTTCGCGACAAGCGGCTCAAGCTCGGCCCGGTGCGGCTCGAGGCCGGGTCGTTCGCCGTGGGGGAGCTGGTGCAGGACGGCGGAGACGGGGTGGTGGTCGGCACGGCCGACGGCGGTGTCCGACTCGGCCAGGTGCAGCCGGAGGGCAAGGCGATGATGGGCGCCGGCTCGTGGGCTCGCGGGGTGCGACTCGAGCCCGGCGACCGGCTCGTGTGACGCCGCCCGCGCCAGGTGGGTCCGGCCCCGCCAAGCGGTCAGCGCGGCCGCCGCGCAGCGCGCCGAAGCCCGACCCAGCGCGACTGCTCGCGTGGCGGGTGCTGCGGGCCGTCGACACCGATGGCGCCTACGCCAACCTGCTGCTGCCGGACCTGCTCCGCGAGTCGCGTCTGGACGAGCGGGACCGCGGGCTGGTCACCGAGCTGACGTACGGCACGCTGCGGGCGACCGGCACGCTGGACCACGTCCTCGGATTCTGCTCGTCGCGGCCGGTCGCCGAGATCGACTCGCCGCTGCGCGACGCGCTGCGTCTCGGCGCGTATCAGCTGCTCCGCACCCGGATTCCGTCGCACGCTGCAGTCGCCGCCACCGTGGAGCTGGTCCGCGGGGTGATTGGGGAAGGTCCTGGATCCTTCGCCAACGCCGTGCTGCGCCGCGTCGCCGAGCGCGCCGGCGACCTCGGCGCGCCGGCGTACGCCGACGACGCGGTCGGGCACCTCGCGGTGACGACCGCCCACCCGGCCTGGATCGTCGAGGAGTTCGCGGCGGCGCTGGACGGTGACCTGGAGCAGGCAGCAGCCGCACTGCGCGCCGATGACGAGCGTCCGGAGGTGCACCTCGTCGCGCGGCCCGGCCGCATCGCTCGTGACGAGCTGCTGGCCGACGCGCAAGCAGCCGGCCTGGTCGCGGCCCCCGGCCCGTGGACGCCGTGGTCAGCGCGCCTCGCCGGGGGCGACCCCGCCGCGCTGTCGGCGGTGCGCGACGGCCGCGCGGCGGTGCAGGACGAGGGCAGTCAGCTGGCAGTGAGCCTGGTCGCGGCGCTGCTCCCCGACAGACCGGCCAGGGCTCTCGACGTCTGCGCCGGACCGGGCGGCAAGTCCGCGCTGCTCGCGGCGCTGCTGGCCCAACGCGGCGGGGACACCTTGGTCGCGGCGGAGCTGCACGAGCACCGGGCCCGGCTGACAGCACGGGCGCTCGCCGCCGGCGCCGGGTCGACGGAGTCGGCGCCGGCCTGGGTCGTCGTCACTGCCGATGCCCGCACCGCACCGTGGGCTCCTGGCACGTTCGACGTTGTTCTGCTGGACGCTCCCTGCACCGGGCTGGGTGCGCTACGTCGGCGGCCCGAGGCTCGGTGGCGGCGCCAGCCCAGTGACGTGCTCACTCTGGCCGCCCTGCAGCAGGAGCTGCTGGCGGTCGCCATCCAGGCCGTTCGCCCGGGCGGCCATCTCGTCTACGTCGTCTGCAGTCCGGTGGTCCGGGAGGGCCCGGACCAGATGGCGGTGCTGGCTGCGCACCACCAGCACAGCCTCGAGACGATCGACGTACGAGAGCTCCTGCCGGGGGTGCGGCCGCTTGGCGACGGTCCTGCCGTGCAGCTGTGGCCCCACCTGCACGGCACGGATGCGATGTTCCTCGCGGCGGCCCGCGTTGCTACGCTGCCGCCCTACCCCAGTGGATCCGGAGTGCAGTGAAGCCCCTTCTCGCTCCGAGCATCCTCGCTGCCGACTTCGCGCGCCTCGCTGATGAGATCGCTCGGGTCTCCGAGGTGGCGGACCTCGTGCACGTGGACGTGATGGACAACCACTTCGTCCCCAACCTGACGCTCGGCCCTGTCGTGGTCGAGAGCCTGCGCCGGGCCACGACCCTGCCGATGGACGTGCACCTGATGATCGAGGATCCGGACCGGTGGGCTCCGTCGTACGCCGCGATGGGCGCCAGCCTGGTCACGTTCCACGTCGAGGCGGCCGTCGATCCGGTGCAGACCGCGCGCGCGATCCGGGCCGAGGGAGGGCGAGCCGGCCTCGCGCTCAAGCCGGGCACCCCCCTCGCGCCGTACGTCGACCTGTTGGCTGAGTTCGACATGGTGTTGGTGATGACCGTTGAGCCCGGCTTCGGCGGTCAGCGCTTCATCACCGAGATGCTGCCCAAGATCCGCGAGGCCCGGGCGGCCATCGCGGGCCTCGACCTCGACCTGTGGCTCGAGGTCGACGGTGGGATCAACGCCGACACGGCCGCCCAATGCGCTGAGGCGGGGGCTGACGTATTCGTGGCCGGCTCCGCGGTGTTCGACGCCGCTGACCCGGTGTCCGCTGGCCGGGGCATCAAGTCCGCCGCGGAGCTAGCGGCCGCCTCGTCGTGAGCGTTCTGCCACTGCGGTGACGTGGGACACTCCAGGCATGGAGGTCACTGAGGCTGAGCGAGCGGCGATGCGCCGTGCCGTCGCGCTCGCCGACCGGGGCCGCGGTCGTCCCCACCCCAACCCGCTCGTCGGCGCAGTCGTGCTCGACCCGGCGGGCGCCACCCTGGGGGAGGGCTGGCACGCCCGAGACCGCCCGGGTGCTCCGCATGCCGAGGTGGTGGCGCTGACTGCTGCCGGAGAGCAGGCGCGCGGCGGCACCCTGGTGGTGACGTTGGAGCCGTGCGCGCACCAGGGCCGCACCGCGCCCTGCGTCGACGCCGTGCTCGCCTCCGGCGTCCGCAGAGTGATCGTGGCCGTGGCCGAGCCCACCGGCCGCGCTGGCGGGGGCGGCGATCTGCTGCGTGCCAGCGGGGTGGAGGTCGTGGTCGGTGTCGAGGAGGACCTGGCTGCCCGCGGCAACGAGTCGTGGCTGTCCTCAATTCACCTGGGCCGCCCGTTCGTCACGCTGAAGCTGGCCGGCACCCTCGACGGCCGTGCAGCAGCCGCCGACGGGACGTCGCAGTGGATCACGTCATCGCAGGCTCGGGCCGACGCCCACCTGCTTCGCGGCGACTGCGACGCCATCGCGGTCGGCGTGGGCACAGTCCTTGCCGACGACCCGGCTCTCACCGTGCGCGCCGAGGACGGCCGGCAGCCGCCCGCCGAGCCGCTTCGCGTGGTGCTCGACAGTGCGGGCCGGACCCCGGCGGATGCGCGAGTCCTCGATGACCGGGCGGCGTCGTGGCTGGTCGTAGCCGATGACCGGCCGCCGCCGGTGCACGCGCGTGCCCGGGTGGTGGGCGTGCCGCGGACCAGCCGCGGCCTCGACCTCGACGCCACGCTCAAGCTGCTGATGGACCACGGCGTGCTGCACGTGCTGGTCGAGGGCGGGCCGAGGCTTGCTGCATCCTTCGTCGACGCGGGCCTGGTCGACCGGGTTGTCGCCTACCTGGCGCCGGCCCTCATGGGCTCGGGGATGACATCGCTCAGCGGGGGGGCCGGCACGCCGACCATCGCGGCCCTGCAGCGGATGCGCTTCGACGACGTGCGTCGGGTGGGCCCGGATGTGCGCCTCGAGGCCCGCTTCGATTGGGCCCCGTAGATGTTCACCGGCATCGTCGAGGAAGTAGGTCAGGTGGTCGAAACGGTCGACCTCGACTCCGCCGTACGGCTGAGCGTCGCAGGTCCGCTGGTCACCGGCGACGCGCGCCTCGGCGACTCCATTGCCGTCAACGGCGTGTGCCTGACGATCAGCGACACCACGACCGGATGCTTCAGCGCCGATGTCATGCGGGAGACCCTCGACAAGTCCTGCCTCGGCGCCCTCGTCGTCGGCTCGCACGTCAACCTCGAGCGACCGGTCCGCCTGGCTGATCGCCTCGGCGGTCACCTCGTGCAGGGTCACGTCGACGGCACCGGCGCCGTGCTGACGAGGGAGTCCGATGCCCATTGGGATGTGGTCCGCATCTCGCTGCCCGAGGACCTCGCCCGCTACGTCGTCGTGAAAGGGTCGATCACCGTCGACGGCGTGAGCCTGACCGTGGTCGACGTCGGCGACGGCTCGTTCTCCGTCTCTCTCATCCCGAGCACGCTGCAGCGCACGACGCTGGGCCGGAAGTCCACCGGGGATCCGGTCAACCTCGAGGTCGACGTCGTGGCCAAGTACGTCGAGCGCCTCCTGCATCACGCGCCATCTGGCGCTGAGTCAGGGGCACAGCTATGACGGGCTTCGCCAGCATCGAGCGGGCCGTCGCCGACATCGCCGCTGGCAAGGCCGTCGTGGTCGTCGACGATGCAGATCGGGAGAACGAAGGCGACCTCATCTTCGCCGCGGAGAAGGCCACCCCGGAGCTCGTCGCCTTCATGGTGCGGTACACGTCGGGATACATCTGCGTGCCGCTGTCCGATCCGGACTGCGACCGGCTCGAGCTCCCCCCCATGTACCACGTGAACCAGGACAAGAGAGGTACGGCGTACACCGTCAGCGTCGACGCCCGCGAAGGAGTGTCGACCGGCATCAGCGCGACCGACCGCGCGCACACCATGCGCTTGCTGGCCGACCCCGCGTCCACGGCCGCGGACTTCACCCGTCCCGGGCACCTGGTGCCGCTGCGCGCCAAGGAAGGCGGGGTTCTCCGGCGCACCGGCCACACCGAGGCCGCCATCGACTTGGCCAGACTGGCCGGCCTGCGCCCGGCCGGCGTGCTCTGCGAGATCGTGTCGCAGAAGGACGAGGGCGACATGGCTCGTCTCGAGGAGCTCGAGGCGTTCGCCGGCGAGCACGGGCTCACCCTGATCACCATCGCCGACTTGGTGGCGTATCGCCGCCGGTTCGAGAAGCAGGTCGAGGCCGTCGCCGAGGCTCGCATCCCGACGCATTACGGCGAGTTCCGTGCCTTCGGCTACCGCTCCCTGATCGACGGCGTCGAGCACGTCGCGCTGGTTCGCGGAGAGATCGGCGACGGCGATCGGGTTCTCGTGCGCGTGCACTCCGAGTGCCTGACCGGCGACATCTTCGGCTCGACCCGCTGCGACTGCGGCCCGCAGCTGGACGCGGCCCTGGCGGCCGTGGCGGAGGAGGGCCGGGGAGTGGTGCTCTACGTGCGCGGCCACGAGGGCCGCGGCGTCGGGCTCATGCACAAGCTGCAGGCCTATCAGCTGCAGGACGACGGCCAGGACACCGTCGACGCGAACCTGTCGCTCGGGTTGCCGGCCGACGCGCGCGACTACGGCACGGGAGCCCAGATCCTGGTGGACCTGGGCATTCGCACGATGCGGCTGCTGAGCAACAACCCGACCAAGCGGGCCGGCCTCGAGGGCTACGGGCTGGAGATCGTCGAGCGGGTGCCTCTCCCGGTGACGCCGACTGCAGAGAACATCCGCTACCTGCGCACCAAGCGCGACCGCATGGGCCACCTGCTCGATCTGCCCGGCTTCCTGGACGAGCCCACCGAGGCCAGCGCCGACATCGTCAACCCCGCGTGAGATCCCTTTGATGAGCGGAGCCGGCTCGCCCGATCCCACCGCCGTGAGCGGCGCCGGTCAGCGACTCGCCGTCGTCGCGACCCGCTGGTACGCCGAGATCACCGACGTCCTCGCCGAGGGTGCCGTCTCGACGGCCCGGGAGTGCGGGGTGGCCCCCAGTGACATCGACGTCCTGCGGGTGTCCGGGGCTTTCGAGCTGCCGGTCGTCGCCGACGCGCTGGCCCGCTCCGGGCGCTACGACGCCGTGGTGTGCCTCGGCGTCGTCGTACGCGGCGGCACGCCGCACTTCGACTACGTCTGCCGGGCCGTCACCGACGGCTGCACGCGGGTCGCGCTGGAGCACGGACTCCCGGTGGGCTTCGGGGTCCTCACCGTCGACGATCTGCAGCAGGCTCGCGACCGGGCCGGGGGCGCTGCCGGTCACAAGGGCCGGGAGGCGGTGCTGGCGGTCCTGGAGACGGCTGCGGTGCTCGCGGAGATTCGTGCCACTGCGCATAGCGGGGCGTCCTCGCCGGCCCCACCCCGCCACTGACCGCTCCGCTCCTGCCACTGGAAGGCCCGCCGTGCTCAACCTCGTCCTGCCGAAGGGCTCCCTCGAGTCCGCCACGCTGTCCCTCTTCGAGTCCGCCGACCTCGCCGTCCGCCGCGGCTCCGACCGCGACTACCACGCCTCGATCGACGATCCGCGGATCGACCGGGTGCGCTTCCTGCGCCCGCAGGAGATCCCGCAGTACGTCGAGCAGGGACTGTTCGACCTCGGCATCACCGGCCGCGACTGGGTGACCGAGACCGGTGCCGACGTCGTCAGCCTCGGCGAGCTGGAGTACTCCAAGGCGACGAGCAACCCGGTGCGCATCATCCTGGCGGTCCCGGCGGCGTCGCCGTGGCAGACCGGCGCCGACCTGCCCGAAGGCGTCCGCGTCTCGACTGAGTATCCCGAGCTGACCCGGCGCTACTTCGACGAGGTCGGGGTCAAGGCCCGCATCGTGCCGTCGTACGGCGCGACGGAGGCGAAGGTGCCGGACATCGTCGATGCGATCGTCGACGTCACCGAGACCGGCTCATCGCTGCGCAAGCACGGGCTCAAGGTCCTGCACACGCTGCTGACGAGTCGCACCGAGCTGGTGGCGCAGCGCGCGGCGTACGAGGACGCGGACAAGCGCGCCGCGATGGAGGACATCGCGCTGCTGCTGCAGGGCGCGATCAAGGCGCGCGGTCAGGTGCTGCTCAAGCTCAACGTCGCCGCGGCCCAGCTCGACGACGTGCTAGCCGTCCTGCCGTCCATGAGCTCGCCCACTGTGATGCAGCTCGCGGTCGGCGACATGCGCGCGCTGGAGACCGTCGTCGCCAAGCGCGGCGTCAACACCTTGATCCCCGCACTCAAGGCCGCGGGCGCCCGCGACATCCTCGAGCTGCCCATCTCCAAGATCGTCGAGTGAGACCAGAGCTCCGCGAGCCGTCGGCGTCAGCTGACCGCACGGTCCGCCGGCTGATCGCTCTGACTGCGTTCGCCGGAGCGCTGCTGTCGGTGCAAGCCCGGATCAACGGCACGCTGGCGCGTGAGCTCGGCTCGTCGGTCGTGACCGCGCTCGTCTCCTTCTCCGTCGGCACGGTGGCACTTGTCGTTCTGGTCCTCGCGAGCGGCCGGTGGGCCCGCGCGCGACGGGCCCGCGCCGGGGTGCGCTTGCGCTGGTGGTGGTGCGGCGGGGGATTCGGCGGCGCCTTCCTGGTAGCGACGTCGGCGCTCGCTGTCCCGCAGACCGGTGTGGCACTGCTGGGCGTCGGCACCGTAGCCGGGCAGACCGTGGGGAGCCTGGTTGTCGACGAGGTAGGGCTGAGCCCGCGTGGCCGTCAGCCCATCACCATCTATCGAGCGCTGGGCGCCGCCCTGGCTGTTGTCGCGCTAGCGATCGGCGCAGGGGGTGACCGCCGGGACATCCGGCTCGGCCTCTTCGTCCTCATCGCACTCGCCGGCGCGGGGGTGGCGGCGCAGCAGGCCGCCAACGGTCACCTTCAACGAATCACCGGGGAGCCGCTCGTCGCTGCGCTCGTCAGCTTCACCGTCGGGACGGTCGGTCTCGCGGTCGTCGCCGCTGTGCTGGCTGTCACGGGCCAGGTGGGCACGGTGACATGGCCGGACGAGCTGGGTCACTATCTCGGCGGGCTCTGCGGCGCTGTCTACATCACGCTGGCCGCTGCTGCCGTGGGACGCCTCGGGGTCCTCCGGCTGACGCTGGCGAGCGTGGCAGGCCAGCTGTTCGGCGCGCTGCTTCTCGACCTCTACCGGCCGGCCGCCGGTGATGGACTCCGGAGCGGCACCATCGTGGCCACCGCTGTGACCTTCCTCGCCGTGGCCGTCAGCGGTCGTCGGGTCAAGGACAGTCGGTGACCGCACGCCTCGTCGTACGGCTGCTGCAGCTGGTGGCTGGGCTCACGGCCTCCGCGGTGGGCATCGTGATGACCCTGCAGGCCGGGCTCGGGGTCTCGCCGTGGGACGTGCTGCACGCCGGCCTGGCAGAGCGGTTCGACATCCCGTTCGGCTATGTCGTGCAAGGTGTCGGCCTCGTCGTCCTGCTCATCGGCGTTGTTCTCGGGGGAGTGCGGCCGGGCATCGGCACCTTCGCCAACATCGCGCTGATCGGCGTTGTCGCCAACCTGCTGCTCGACGCGGGGTGGCTAGCGGGGGTCGACAGC
>DATLOQ010000051.1:0-2583 GCA_035536235.1 Mycobacteriales bacterium | reverse complement strand
GTGGTGATCCGCAGCGACGGCTACATCCTCACGAACAACCACGTGGTCGAGGGCGCCAGCGACCTCGAAGTCCTGCTGGCCAACGGCCGGCAGGTGTCGGCGCAGATCGTCGGGCTCGACCAGCTGACCGACCTCGCGGTCATCAAGGTCTCCGGAGTCGAGCTGCCACCGGCGACCCTCGGCGACTCTCGATCGCTCAAGGTGGGCGACACCGTCGTCGCGATCGGCTCGCCGCTGGGCCTCACCGGCACGGTGACCTCGGGCATCGTCTCTGCGCTGAGCCGCCAGGTGGGCGCCGGCCCGGGCGGCGGCACCGTCTTCAACGCGATCCAGACCGACGCCGCGATCAACCCGGGCAACTCCGGCGGCGCGCTGGTCGACCTCGGCGGCACGGTCGTCGGCATCAACTCTGCGATCGCCACCGCCGGTGGGGGCGGTGGCAGCATCGGGCTCGGCTTCGCCATCCCCGTCAACGAGGCGCGCGACGTCGCGGAGCAGATCATCCGCGACGGCCGGGCCAGCCACCCCTATCTCGGTGTGGCCAACTTCGTCGCCGTACGCGAGCTCGGTGACGCCGACGCCGACGGCGTGCTGATCCGGGAGGTCCCTGCGGGCAGCCCCGCCGCAGCGGCTGGACTGCAAGCCGGCGACATCATCGTGCAGTTCGCCGGCAAGGACATCGCCACGTCCGATGACCTGATCCTGGCCATCCGCGAGCAGGACATCGGCGATTCGGTGTCGGTCGAGTACATCCGGTCCGGCGAGCGACGCAAGACGAATGCCGTCTTGGCCGAGCGTCCCCGGGAGTGATTCCCAGCTAGGCAGATACGCTGGAGCTCGGAGCCCGCGGAAGGCAGGACGTGTTCAACAATCTGGGGTGGGGCGAGTCGGCCGTTCTGCTGATCCTCGCGCTGCTCGTCTTCGGGCCCGAGCGGCTGCCCCGGATGGCCGCGCAGGCCGGCCGGATGATCCGGCAGTTCAAGCAGATGGCGGCCGGGGTCACCGACGACCTCAAGCGCGAGATCGGCGCTGAGGACTTCGACCTGGGGAAGATCCGCTCGATGGACCCGCGCACGATGATCGACCCGCGGCGGATGCTCAACGACGCGATTGGGGACGACCCGGCGGTGCGCCGTACGTCAGAGAGTCGCCCCGCCGGTCAGCCAGCCCCGTTTGACCCGGACGCCACGTAGCGCAGCGAGTGCCGGGTATCGCCGCCGCTGTCCGGATCAGCAGGAGATAGGGAGTGCAGCGCGAACTCCTCCAGGTGCCATCTCACTCGCCTGAAGGAGCTCCCATGCGCCGCCGTCCGCTTCTCGCCGCCGCTCTCACTGGTGCCGTCGTCCTGGGCCCCTGGGCGTTCGCTGCACCTGCCGCCCCCGCGCCCCAGGTCACCGACCCGGAGAACGACGCGAACTACCTCAACGACAACTCTCCCCTCGTCCTGCCGGCGGAGCACCCGTTCAACAACAACCCCACGCCGGTCGGCTCCGACGGCACCGCCGACATCCTGTCCATTGAGTGGGCCACGTTGAAGTCAACGCCGGCGAAGCCCAAGAAGGGCAAGAAGGCGGCGGCGCCGGTAGTCAAGGGCTTCACCGTCACGATGGCGCTGAAGGAGGCTCCGGGCACCGCCGGCGTCCTCTACCGCGCCACGGCCGAGACTGCCGACTGCACACAGCTGTGGTTCCAGTACTACACAGACGCCCCGTCGACCACGCCTCAGGCCAGCCTCCGGCACACCTGTGACGGTGGCGTCGTCGTCGTGCCAGTCGCCACAGCGGTGGTGGGTAAGACCATCGTGTGGACCTTCGAGTTCGGCGCGAAGGACCTGCCGAAGGTCGTCAAGGCCGGCACCGACATCATCGACATGGGCGGTCACTCCCGTGACTACGTCTCGAACCCCACCTGCATCGACGCCAGCCGCTGCACGACCAACCCGACCCAGATCGACGTCACGAACAACGTGCCCGGGCCGTACAAGGTCGGCAGCTAGCCAACGTAGCCGGACCCGTCGGGCGCAGCTAGCGCCCGGCGGGAGTGATGCCCAGACTCCGGCCGACGAGGCCGCGGGCCCGGGTGGAGAGCCGCTCGGCGACCGCGCGGAGCTCCTTCGCGGCCGGTGCATCCGGATCAGTGAGCACCAGCGGTACGCCGTTGTCGCCGCCTTCGCGCAGCCGTACGTCGATGGGGATCTGACCGAGCAGCGGCACCGTCGTACCCGTCGCGGTCGACAGCGCCTCAGCCACTGACGCGCCGCCGCCGGCGCCGAAGATGTCGATGTGCTCGGTGCAGTGCGGGCAGGCGAGGCCGGCCATGTTCTCGATCACCCCGGCGAGGCGCTGGCGGGTCTGCAGGGCAATCGTGCCGGCCCGCTCAGCGACCTCCTTCGCCGCGAGCTGCGGCGTGGTGACGATGAGGATCTCGGCGCTGGGAATCAGCTGGGCGACCGAGATCGCGATGTCGCCTGTGCCGGGGGGAAGGTCGAGCAGCAGCACGTCGAGGTCGCCCCAGAAGACATCGGCGAGGAACTGCTGCAGGGCCCGGTGCAGCATCGGGCCGCGCCACACGACGGGCGCGTTG
>DATLOQ010000050.1:0-6261 GCA_035536235.1 Mycobacteriales bacterium | reverse complement strand
CGAGCCGGTCGGCATCGAAGTCGAGATGCAGCGCAGCTTCCTCGACTACGCGATGTCGGTCATCGTCAGCCGAGCACTGCCGGACGTGCGCGACGGGCTGAAGCCCGTGCACCGACGAGTGCTCTACGCGATGTACGACGGCGGCTACCGCCCCGACCGCGGCTTCGTGAAGTGCGCGCGCGTCGTGGGCGACGTGATGGGCAACTACCACCCGCACGGCGACAGCGCGATCTACGACACCCTGGTGCGCCTCGCGCAGCCCTGGGCGATGCGCGCGCCGCTCGTCGACGGCCAAGGCAACTTCGGCTCCCAGGGCAACGACCCCGCAGCTGCCATGAGATACACCGAGTGCCGGCTGTCGCCGCTCGCGATGGAGATGCTCCGTCAGATCGACGAGGACACCGTCGACTTCGTCCCCAACTACGACGGCAAGAGCCAGGAGCCGGTGATCCTGCCGAGCCGGTTCCCCAACCTGCTGGTCAACGGCGGCACCGGCATCGCCGTCGGCATGGCCACGAACATCCCGCCGCACAACCTGCGCGAGGTCGCCGACGGGGTGCAGTGGTTCCTGCAGAACCCTGACGTGGACAGCTCGACCCTGCTCGACGAGCTGATCACCCGCATCAAGGGACCTGACTTCCCGACCGCTGCGCTCATCGTCGGCCGGGACGGCATCGAGGAGGCCTACCGGACCGGCCGCGGCATCGTGCGGATGCGCGCGGTCGTCGAGGTGGATGAGGACAAGAAGGGCCGCACGATCCTCGTCGTCACCGAGCTCCCCTACCAGGTCAACCGCGACAACCTGCTGCTCAAGATCAAGGAGCTGGTGGAGGAAGCCAAGGTCGGGGGCATCGCCGAGCTCAACGACGAGAGCTCCAGCCGGGTAGGCCTGCGGCTGGTGATCACGCTCAAGCGCGACGCGGTCGCCAAGGTGGTGCTCAACAACCTCTACAAGCACACCCAGCTGCAGGACACCTTCGGGATGAACATGCTCTCGATCGTCGATGGGGTGCCGCGCACGCTGCGCCTCGACGAATTCGTCCGCTACTGGGTCGAGCACCAGGTCGAGGTCATCGTCCGGCGGACGAAGTTCCAGCTGCGCAAGGCGGAGGACCGCGCGCACATCCTGCGCGGGCTCGTGAAGGCGCTCGACCGCATCGATGAGGTCATCGCGCTCATCCGCGCCGCGGAGTCGGCCGTCGCCGCCCGCAGCCAGCTGATGGAGTTCCTCGACATCGACGAGATCCAGGCGACCGCGATCCTGGACATGCAGCTCCGCAAGCTCGCGGCGCTGGAGCGCCAGGCCACCCTCGATGAGCTGGCGAAGATCGAGCGGGAGATCGCCGAGCTGCTCGCGATCCTCGACTCACCCGAGCGGCAGCGGACGATCATCGGCGAGGAGCTCGCGGAGATCACCACCAAGTACGGCACTGACCGGCTCACGCGCCTGATCTCCTACGAGGGCGACATGAGCATGGAAGACCTCATCGCCCAAGAGGACGTCGTCGTCACGGTGACCCGCGGCGGCTACGCCAAGCGGACGAAGAGCGACGTCTACCGTCAGCAGCGCCGCGGCGGTCGAGGTGTCCAAGGGGCGCAGCTGCGTGAGGACGACATCGTCGAGCACTTCTTCCTCACCACGACCCACCACTGGATCCTGTTCTTCACCAACAAGGGCCGGGTCTACCGGTGCAAAGCGCACGAGCTGCCGGAGCAGGCGCGCACGGCCAAGGGCCAGCACGTCGCCAACATCCTGGCGTTCCAGCCCGGCGAGAAGATCGCCCAGGTCATCGACATCAAGGACTACGACGCCGCGCCGTACCTCGTTCTCGCCACCCGCAAGGGGATCGCGAAGAAGACGGCTCTTCGGGAGTTCGACTCCAACCGCTCCGGCGGCCTCATCGCAGTCAACCTGCGCGAGGACGACGAGCTCATCGCGGCAGCTCTGATCAGCAACGACGACGACCTGATCCTCGTCAGCCGCCACGCGCAGTCGATTCGATTCACCGCCGACGACGACGCGCTGCGGCCCATGGGCAGGGCGACCAGCGGGGTCATCGGCATGCGGATGAATGACGGTGACGAGCTGCTCGCCATGGAGGTCGTCCAGGAGGACGCCGCGCTGCTCGTGGTCACCGATGGCGGGTTCGGCAAGAAGACCCGGATCAGCGAGTACTCCCCGCAGGGCCGCGGCGGCAAGGGCGTGCTGACGGCCCGCGTGGTGGCCAAGCGGGGCAAGCTCGTTGGAGCGCTCGTCGTGAAGCCGGAGGACGAGCTCTTCGCCATCACCTCCACCGGGGTGGTCATCCGGATGCCCGTGAAGCCGCTGCGACACCTCTCGCGGGCCACGATGGGCGTCAAGCTGATCAACCTCGACCCGGGCGCGTCGGTCGTAGCGGTGGCGCGTAATGCCGAGGACACTGCGGAGGGAAGCGACAACGGAGAGGCAGGCGCGTGAGCGAGGGCTGGAGCGGTTCGGCAGCCGGCACCCCCGCGTCGCCGGGTCCCACTCCCCCTCGCAGCCCCGGGCACCCGACCGGTCAGCAGGGCGGGCCCCCACCTTTCCCCGCCGGAGGGGTCAGCGCCCCCCCTCGCCCCGCCGCGGTGGTCAGTCCCGGCGGGCGCCGGCGCGCCAGGCTGGTGATCAAGCGGGTCGATCCATGGTCGGTGCTGAAGTTCTCCCTGGTCTTCAGCCTGTGTCTGGTGATCGTCCTCGTCGTCGCGGTCATGGCGCTCTATTTCGCCCTCGACACCCTCGGGGTGTTCGACTCGCTCAACGAGACGCTGCTCGGGCTCACTCAGTCCGGCACGGGCGAGGACGCCACCGGCGGGGTCACCGTCGTGTTCTCCGCGGGCAAGGTGCTGCTCGCCTCGGTGGTCGTGGGCCTCATCAACGTGGTGATCATTACCGCGATCAGCACCTTGGGGGCGTTTCTCTACAACCTGTGCGGCGACATCGTCGGCGGCGTCGAGGTCACCCTTGCCGAGCGTGAGTGACGTACGGCGATCGAAGTGGAACCGTCGTCGAGCGGTGGGATAGCCTCGCGCGGCGCACCGGGCCTGTAGCTCAGCTGGTTAGAGCGCATCCCTGATAAGGATGAGGCCGGAGGTTCAAGTCCTCCCAGGCCCACTGTGATGTTCGGCACGCTCAGGCGTGGTGCGTCCAGGACCGGGTAGGACTCGGGGTGAAGCGCCGCGTGTTGGCGCCATCGATGCCCTGCCGAGGAGCCCCCATGTTCGCGATCGCCGCTCTTGTCGTCTTCCTGCTGGCGCTGTTCAAGATCGACATCGGCGACATCAACCTCGTCACCCTCGGGCTCGCGCTGATCGCTGCCCACCTGGCATTCGGCACCTACGCTCCGTTCCCCACCGGCCGCCGCCGCTGACCAACACTCGCCACAACCCCCGAGGACTGAGATAGCGTCGCCACTTCCGGTGGCGGCGTATCAGCCGCGCGACCTCGAGCGAGCGGGAGTCCGATCGTGGCGAAGAAGAAGAAGAAGCTGTTCCTCCTGCTGACCGCGGTAGCAGGTCTGTTCGCGGCGAAGAAGGCCAAGGCGAAGAAGGACGAGCAGGACCTGTGGTCCGAGGCCACCTCCTCGCCTGACCTGCGCTGACAGGTCGCCGTACGGGGGACGTAGCTCAACTGGCAGAGCACCGCCTTTGCAAGGCGGGGGTTAGGGGTTCGAGTCCCCTCGTCTCCACCCCGCGTCTCGCGACTTGGCACGGCACGCTGGTTAGCCCCTTTGGGCTAGCAATCGGAGCGAATGGCTGCTAGAAACGGACAAATCTCCGAAAGGCTTGGCGTGACCGCTGTTCGCCGGCCACGGCACCTGCTCGTCCCGGTGTCTGTCGTCGCTGCCTTGATCCTGCTCCCCGTGGCGTGGCCCCAGAACACGGTCGGCGGCCCCTCCGCCAACACCGTGGCGTCGTTCTCGTCGGCCCGGGCCCGGCCCGGCCAGGACCGAATCGAGGCCCTGGCTCACCGTGCCGCGGTGCGTCTGGCTCAAGCCGCCGCGACCGGCCCAGCGGCGGCCTCACCGGCAGCGAGCCCGTCAGCCGTACGGCGCTCGCCGAGGGCTGCGTCGCGTTCCCGCGTTCGACGCCCGAACCCCCCGTCCCGCACGAACGCCTTCGCGCCCGGTTGGCAGCAGCGGTGGGGGGCGCAGGCGCTGGCCTTGATCACCTATCCGTGGCGCGATCTGGGTTGGCAGATCTCCTTCCACCCCGCGCGCCGTGGGGTCCTGGCTCTCGCGTTTCGCAATGGTCGGCGGATCACGGTGTTCGTGCGAGCCAACCAGTCCATCCCGCACCTGGCGTTCACCGTGGCACACGAGATCGGCCACGCCGTCGACTTCACCCATGGCAGCTCCGATCGCCGGGCGCAGTGGAAGCGGCTGCGGGGGATCGATCCGGATCTGCGCTGGACCGGCTGCCGAGGTTGCTCAGACCTGGCCACGCCGGCCGGGGACTTCGCCGAGGTGTTCGCGACGTGGCAGGTAGGGCCGGTCGACTACCGCAGCCAGCTCGCCAAGCGGCCCACGGCGGGGGAGATGCGCACGCTCAGTAGCCTCTTCGGTCCGGCCTGACGCCTGCGGGCCCAGCCCACTAGGCCATTCGGCCGAGCGAATTTGCGCCCGACGCGCGGCCTCTCGACCCCCCCGCGTGTCGATAGACGAAAGTACCCCCGTGGGGGTGATCACCGCTGCCTGCAGCCTGGGGCGGCGTCATGGGAATGGGGACCTCGGGACATGTCCGTCGGAGCTTGCCGCGCCAGCCTGCTCGCGGGAGCGGCTGCGCTCGTGCTGGCAGCCTGGCCGGGCACGGCTGAGGCGCTGCCGGCGTATCCGCTAGTGCCGGTGCTCAACGTCGACGGCACCGAGCTCTGCGACGAGTCGGCCTCGATGAACCCTACGCACACCGACATCGCGTGCAACGCCGCACTCGGCATCTACTCCGCGTACGTCGGTGTGGACGCCTCCACCCTGACTCTGCGGTGGACGATCGGCGGGGACCCGCTCACCGGCGGCGGTAGCGGTCCGCTGAAGTCCACCCAGTGGCTGGGAGTTATTAGCGACGAATCGGGCAACGTCCTGGCCGGAGTAGGCATCGACGGCAAGGACTCCGGACCCGGCGACCAGATCTACGTGCAATGCGGGACGGGAGCTCCCGCCGGAGTCGTCGACACCCTCACCTACACCCGGGCGTGGGACTCGGCGGTGCTTGAGGGCTCCGCTCTCTTGGCGCCGACCGCCGACCCTGACCTGCAACAGCTGACAGCCGTGGTGCCGCTCACGGCGCTGGCTCCGTGTGGGATTGGCCCGACCACTCCGGTCACCATGACTTTCGGCACCACCACCAACGGTCAGCTCTACAACATCGTCAAGGACCAGTTCCACGTCGGCAGCGCGAAGCCTCTCGTGCAGCTGGGGGGCACCATCGAGACGACCAAGGCCTTTGCCGTGTTGAGCGGACCCAACCCGCCGGTCGTAGGCCAGGAGACCATCTACACCCTCACCATCGACGTCTACAACGAGAGCGTCTACACCGTCACCTCCGGATCTGTCCTCGACGAGATTCCGGCCGGGGTGACCATCGTCGGGGCCCCGACCGTGGCCGAAGGGGTCGCGACGGTCACCGGCCAGAACCTCTCCTGGGCCGGCTTCACGCTCACCGCAGGAGACACCGACACCCTCACCCTGCGGGTGTCAGTCACACCGACCGCACTGCAGGTCGGTACGTCGATCATCCTCAATGGCGGGGCGGTGGGCTCCGGCACCCGCGCAGATGGTTCACCGGTCAGTGACACCAGCGACGCGGTAGGCACCCCGGACGTCCTAGCGCCCACCGGGAACGCCCCGCCGGTCGCGGCCGACGACGCGATCACGGTCGCGGAGGACTCGGCGGCGACGGTGGTGCCGGTGCTGGCGAATGACTCCGATCCGGAGGGCGCGCCGTTGACCGTGACGTCGGTGACCCAGCCTGCCAACGGCACGGTCACGCTGGCCGGCGGGGTGGTCTCGTTCACCCCCGCGGCGGGTTTCTCCGGGACGACGAGCTTCGACTACACGGTCTCTGACGGTTCTGGCACGGTGACGGCAACCGCCACCGCGTCGGTGTCGGTGACGGTGAGCCCGGTCAACGACCCGCCGGTGGCCGCGGATGACACCGCGACGGTGGCGGAGGACTCCGGTCCGACGGTGCTCGCGGTGCTGGGCAACGACAGCGACGTCGACGGCGGCCCGCTGGCCGTGACCGCGG
>DATLOQ010000049.1:0-8434 GCA_035536235.1 Mycobacteriales bacterium | reverse complement strand
CCTCCAGCCCGGCCGCGCCGCCGAGGACGTGTTCGCATCGGTGCGGGAGTTCAGCGCCGTGCGGCTGTTCGTGACCCGCGCGGCCGCCGCGGCGCCGGGATTCGTTCTCGACGTGGACAACGCTGCCGCGGTCGCCACGATCTGCCGGCGGCTGGACGGGATCCCGTTGGCGTTGGAGCTGGCCGCCACCAGGGTGCGGGTACGACGGGTGTGGCCTCGACGCCGCCGAGACGGTGTGCGCCGGGGATGGTGTGCGCCCCGGCGAGGTACTTGATCTGCTGGCCGGTCTTGTCGACCGCTCGCTGGTCGTCGTCAGCCACGGCCGGGGAAGGGCCGAACCCCGATACCGGCTACTCGAATCCGTCGCCGCCTACTGCCTCGAACGCGTACGCGCAGCCGGTGAGTTCGAGCGCCTGCGGCAGCGGCATGGCCACTACTACATCGCGCTCGCCGAACGGGCCGATCCACAGCTGCGCGGACGCGAGCAACAGCACTGGCTCGAACGGCTGGAGTCCGAGGCTGCCAACCTGCGCAGCGCTCTGGAAACCGTCACACAGCAAGGCGAAGCCGATCTCGCGCTGCGGCTCGTCAACGCGATGACGTGGTACTGGTTCCTGCGCGGACGGCTCGGGGAAGCCCGCCGGTCGCTGCGGACGGCGCGGTCCGTCCACGGCGGCAGATCCGCCGCCGCGCGGGCCAACGCCGCGGCCTGGCAAGCCGGCCTCGCGGTCCTGGAAGGAGAGGCTGCCGACGACGCTGCCTTCGAATCGGCTCAGGCTGTCGACGATCCCGTGGTACGCGCGCGGGCACTGTGGTTTCTCGGATACGTCCTGACCACCGTCGGTGACCTGACCACCGGCGAACGCCACACGGATCAGGCACTGGCCGGCTTCCGCTGCCTCGACGATCGCTGGGGAATCGCGGCCGCGCTGAGCGACCGCGTGAGCCAGGCGATGGCGAAGGGAGACTTCACCGGAGCAGCGTCGGTCGCGCCAACGGGTCGGAGTCAATCCAGTGAAGCCGACAACGCTGATCGGCGTGGCATCGCTCGCCGAGCGCGATCTGCTCGTCGAGATCGAAGCGATTCGCGGTGCTCCCGTGATAGGGCCGCCACTCGTACGCGGCGGCGCGCCTCAAGATGGGGACCGCTCGCGGCCAGGCTGGCGAGGAGCGCTTCGACGCTGACGCGGTCGTGCAGTGGCTGGAGCTCACGGGCTGGCCCAACGACCAGCGCGGAGCTGCCGTCGACGAGGAATACCTGGCCGGCACGCGCCGCTCCGCTGCGGCCTCACGAGATCAGCGGGCTTCGGTCGCATCCCTGATGTGATCAGCGATGGTGGCGACGTCATCCACCTCACCGACGGCCACGGACATGACGAAGTCGTATACCTGATCGTTGGAGAAGGTGAGCTTGCGCCCGTTGACACCGAGGAACGCGATCATCGCGGCCAGAGCCAGTCGTTTGTTGCCATCGACCAGGGGGTGGTTGCGAGCCAGGGAGTGCAGCAACGCGGCCGCCTTGTCTTCGACAGTCGCGTAGGCGTCGGCGCCAAAGACTGATGTCTGCGGGCGGGCCAAGGCCGACTCCAGCAATCCGTAGTCGCGGACCGCAACCTCACAATCCAGCGCCCGGTCAGCAACGTGGAGCAGCTCGGGCAAGGTCAGGTAAATCACTGACCGAGTCGCTCCAGCGCCTCGGCGTAGCGCGGCAGCTCCTCGTCAAGCACCTGGTCGAGCAGCTCGGCTCTGCTGTGGTTCTCCACGTACTCCCGCACCGCTTGGCGGGCAACCTCCTGCATCGAGCGGGATTCCAGCTCGGCGCGACGGCGCAGCGCTTCAGCTTCGGCATCCGTCAGACGCAGCGTCATGGGCATAAGCACGATGGTATCACTCATGACACCACCGCGCTGGCAGGCGCCCCGGCAGGAGCTCGCAGGAGATACCGATACCCGTGACGCGCAGCGCTCTCCTGCGGTGTCGGAGCGTTGAGTACCTGCCCTGACGGCAGCGTAACTCGGGCAACCTCAAGCGGCGAAAGGCGCTGGAACTCACGTTCCAGGACACCCTGCGGATGGGCCACAACTACGTCGGGACCGAGCACATCCTGCTCGCGCTGCTGGAACTCGACGTCGGCACGGGCGTGCTCGCCGGCCTCGGCGTCGACAAGGCGACCGCCGAAAGCCAACATCACCGCCGCCGTGGCCGCCACCCTTGCCGCCCGCGAGCAGAAGTGACCTTGACGGAACGTCAGGCAGACGCCTCCGGCGGCGTCCTGGCGAAGACGCCGTCAAGGTGGGCGTCGAGAGCTGCGAGTGCGCCTTCGGGAGTGAGGTAGCCCCCGAGCACGCTTGCGTCGTGACGAACTCGCGCAGCTGCGCCATGCCGGTGCGCATACGCTCGCCGATGGGCCCCTCTCGCACACCCTCGGCGAGGAACGCGAACAGCGAATGCCCCTCGTCACGGCGCTGCTCATCGAGCGGCAGCAACTGGACCAGCAGCGCGCGCACGGCCTCGCGCGGCGGCGGAGGGGCCGGCAGCTCAGCGACGACGCTGCCGTCGCGTCCTTCTCGCTGAGCACCATGCCGGACCTGGACGCTGCCGTGGAACGTGTCCACGCCGCGCTGCGGCCAGGTGGGAAGTTGTTCTTCGCCGACGCGCATTTCCGGCCCGGCCTTCCCCGCCTGCTGCGCCTGCTGTACCGCGTCCTGACGGGCGCCAACGGCGACGACGTGGAGCCGGGCCGGCCTTCATCGCCACCGGCACCGGAGCGCTCACGACAGGCGTGCCAGCGAGAGTGCGACCAACGCGCCAGTTCAGGTGCGTCCAGCGTGCCACAGCGAGGCTTCTCGTGGCATCCTGGTGGACGTGACAGGCGTCGGCGCGACCCCTCTGGGCCGAGTGCTACCGCGGCGCGCGGCGAGCATCGTGGCCGACGCCCTGGCCGACACTCGCGTCGTGCTGGTCACCGGCGCCCGGCAGTGCGGCAAGAGCACGCTGGTCCGGGTGCTGGCCAAGGATCGCAGCGCGGAGTGGCGCAACCTCGACTCCGCGGTGACCCGGCAGGCAGCAGCGTCCGATCCGACCGGTTTCGTCGATTTCGGCGAACTCATGGTGATCGACGAGATCCAGCGGGTTCCGGAACTGCTGCTCGCGATCAAAGAGCAGGTCGACGCCGACCCGCGGCCGGGGCGGTATCTGCTGACCGGCTCCGCGCGGGTACTCGGGCTTCGGGCACTCCCCGACACCCTTCCAGGCCGCACCGAGACGGTCGAGCTGTGGCCATTCTCGCAGGGCGAGATCGACGGCCTGCAGGAAGGCTTCGTCGATGCCGCGTTCACCGATGCCGGGGTGCTGCACCACACGAGCGCAGTCAGCCGCGGCGAGTACGCCGAGCGGATCGTCAGGGGCGGCTTCCCCGGGGCCGTTGCTCGTGCCAACCCAGCTCGCCGGGAACGCTTCTTCGACTCCTACGTCGCCGATCTGGTGGCGCGCGACGTCAGCCAGCTGTCGGAGATCGAACGGCCGGCGCAGCTGTGCGCCTTGCTGCGGCTGCTCGCGGCCCGCTCGGGGCAGCTCCTGGTTGGCAACGCGCTGAGCAACGATCTCCAGGTCTCCGCGCGGACGGTCCACCGCTACCTGAGCCTGCTCGAGGAAGTCTTCTTGATCAAGCGAATCCCCGCTTGGTCGCGGAACGTGTCCAGCCGCGCGGTCGGAACCCCGAAGGTCTCGTTCGTCGACTCCGGTGTCGCGGGGAACCTGCTCGACGCCGACGCCCGCAGCCTGCTGCGGCCCGGAGGCCCGTTCGGGCCTTTGCTGGAGGGCTTCGTCCTGACGGAGCTCGCCCGCCAGCTGACCTGGTCGCGGCGGCGGGTCGAGCTGTCCCATTACCGCACCAAGGACGGCACCGAGGTGGACGCAGTGCTGGAGGACCGGCAGGGGCGAGTGGTCGGCATCGAGGTCAAGGCTTCCTCCACGGTGCGATCCGACGACTTTCGCGGGCTGCGACACCTCGCGGACCGGCTGGATGAGGACTTCGTCGCCGGGTTCGTCCTCTACACGGGCACCCAGACGCTTCCGTTCGGCCCGCGCCTGCGGGCCGTTCCAGTGAGCGCCCTGTGGGAGATCACCGGACCGTGCCGACATCCACCCGTGCCCGGCGAGCAAAACGGCTGGCACGGTTCTCTGGCTCGACCCCGCGGGTAGGCTCGGCGCCCATGAGCATCTCCGCCGTGGATCGGGTGCTCGCCACGGCGGGCGTCCAGTTTGCTTACCTGTTCGGTTCGCGAGCGACCGGCCGACACCGCCCGACCAGCGACGCGGATATCGCGATCATGCCGGGACGCCCGCTTGATCTCCTTGCGGAGGCGGGCTTGGCCGACCGGTTGGCGCAGGCGCTGCGGGTGCCCGCGGTCGACCTGGTCGATCTGCGGCGGGCGCCGCTACGGGTGCGCGGACGGGTGCTCGAGGAGGGCCGGCTGCTGTACAGCGTAGACGAGCCCGGCCGGGTCGCCTTCGAGGTCCGCACCCGCAGCGAGTACTTCGATTTCCTGCCCACCCAGCGGGCACACCGCGATCACTTTCTGCGCCGGGTAGCGGTGCGGGGGCTGGATGGTTGACCTCGACCGGATTCACCAGCGTCTGGAGCTGCTCGCCGGCTATCTACGCGAGCTGCGACGGCTGCGCGATCTGCCGGTTGCCGAGTACCTGCGGCACGAGGTGTATGCCGGCCGGTACCTCGTCCAGGTCGCAGCGCAGACCTGCATCGATCTGGCGAACCACGTCATTGCCTCGGAGGGCTGGCGGGCCCCGCGTGACTTCGGCGATAGCTTCACTGTTCTGCACGAGTACGGCGTCATCGACGACGCGCTGGCGGGCCGGCTCCGTGGCCTCGCCGGGTTGCGGAACCGTCTGGTGCACGTCTACGACGAGATCGACGATGTCCGCGTGCACGAGGCGCTCGCCACCGGACTACCCGATCTCGACGCGTTCGCCACCGCAGTGGCCCGACTCGCGAGCTGAGGATCGATCCAGACTCCTCCACCCGCCCAGGACGGCGACCGCGCCCGCGCCTTCTACCGCGACGTGCTCGGGCTCAAGCTCGTCTCCGGCCATGAGGACGACCCGATGATGTTCCGGGCCGGCGCCGGTACGAGCATCGTTATCAGCGAGATCCCCGACCGGATCCCGCCGCCCTACTCGGTGGTCAGCTTTATGGTCGAGCGCATCGAGGAGCTCGTCGACGCCCTCAAGGCACGCGGCGACAGGTTTCAGCCGCTCCCCGCCTCCGCGAGCTTCGCCGGCCGGGAGGGTGTTCAACACGGCGAGGTGATGGGCTTCGGACCCGTCAAGTCGGCCTTCCTGAAGGACACCGAAGGCAACCTGCTCGCGCTGAACGAGATCATGGACTGATGGTCGTATCTTCTTCAGGTCGAAGTAGCTAGCACCCGCGCACTTCCCCGCAACGGGCCCCGGGCTCAGGTGTGCATGGCCCGGTAGCGGTCGCGCAGGGCGATGATCCGGGCCCGGCGCGTGGAGGTCAGGTAGTCCGGTGAGCGCAGGTTCATCGCGCCGTACTGGTGGGGGTCGACGCCGACCGCGCGGAGGAACGGTTCGCTGCGTTGTGAGACGCTGCTCTGGCCGATGCCGAAGTGCCCCACCAGGTCCTTGACCAGCAGGTAGGGCTTGCCGTCGGGCTCGAAGAGCTTGTTGGCCTTGCCGATCACCCAGCAGATGGCCGCGGCGGCGGTGGCGGCCCGGCTCCGGCGGCGGAAGATCTCCGGGTCGGCGGCCGCGGCGCGGGCCAGGAGCCGGCGGCAGGCGGTGCGGTACTCGACGTCGAGCAGCTCGTCACAGCACTGATCGACCAGGCCGAGCACCTCGGCGACCCGGTCGTGGACGTCGGCTTGGATCGCGTCCCAGGCGAAGGCCTCGTCGGGCAGCGGCTCCGAGTCGAGTTCCTCCAGGATGTCCTCGCCCCCGACCGCGCGGCGCAGGGTGTCGAGCATGATCTCGTGGTACTGGTCCGGTCCGTCGTCCGGCAGAGCGCCCGGCGAGGGCCACGGGCCTTCCATGCCAGGGACGCCCATCGCCGCCAGCAGCGCGGCTGGACCCTGCGGGCGCGGGGAGCGGATGAGCCGCTGGTACTCCGGCTCGCACTCGTCGACGGCGCCGAGGGTCCGGGTGGTCAGCTCGGGGCGGATGCCGCGCTCGTGGTGGCTGAAGCGGATGAACGCGCGCAGCAGGTCGGGGGCCTTGACCAGGAAGGGCACCTCGGCGACGATCTTGCGGGGGATCCAGTCGCCGAGCAGGATCTCCACCGCGACCGGGCTCCAGCGCAGCGGGTCGCCTGGGCCGTAGTCGGTGCCGAACCACAGCAGCGAGTCGAGCAGGCCTCGGTGGTCGGCGTCGTCGAACCCGGCCCCGGACGGTGCGGCGAGGAACCGCTCGATGAGCGCCGCCCGCGCGTCATCGTCCCAGTTGGGCCGCTGGTAGCCGGTGCCGCCCGCGGGCAGCATGGCCGTGGCCCACTCGACGAGCGGGCGGCAGGCCGGCCAGGTGTCGGACTCGAAGGGCGGAAAGCTGATCGCGCCGAGTTCGATCGCCTCGGTGATCCGGGCGCGGGCGGCGGCCGGATCGATGTCGCGCGCCTGCGTGTCCGGGTCGTCGGCCACGGTGAGCATCCGTTCGACCAGGTCGTCCACCGGCTCAGGGACGACGAAGGCGTCCTTGACCAGCGTGCCCATGTTGTGGTCGACGTACACCACCGCGGTGAGCTCGGGCCCGCCCGGCAGGCGCACGCCGACCATGATGTTGTCGCCGTCGCCGAGGACATGGACCACTTCGACCACCCGGGGGGCAGGAGCGGCGCGATGCAGGTCGGCGAGCCAGCGCGGCAGGGCGTGGGTCCGGGTGGTGATCTCGCGGTGGACCCGGCGCCGCAGCATCTCGTCACCGGCGAGCCCGGCGGTCACGGCTAGCAGCGCCGAGGTCTCGGGCAGGTCGACCTCGAGGCAGGTCTGGATGAGCTCCTCTCGGGACGGGGTGTCGGGCTCCGGCTCCCGCTCAAAGGGGCTGCGACGGGGCGGGTCGAGCGCGGCCAGCAGCGCGCTCACCAGCTCCAGAAGGGCGAGCGGGTGGTCCTCGGCCAGAGCGGCCGCGACGTTGCGCACCAGGTCGGGCTCGCCGGTTCCGGGCCGTCGCCGCGGTGGTGTCCGCCCGCCCTGCCTGTGCTGCCCTGGACGTCCGGGCTTCGACTTCGGCCTGCGGGATCGCTTGGACACCCGGCGAAGGCTAGTGCTGCCCGGACCTCGGGCAGCACGGTGGTCACCGCTGGGCCGTACGCTGCGGGCTGGACCAGCCCTGGGAGCGCGTGCAGTGGCCAACGACGACTGAACGCATCGCCCTGTTCCTCGATTACGAGAACCTCGCGATCGGAGCGCGCGACGGGTTGGGGGTCTCGCCCTTCGACTTCGGCCCGGTGGCCGACGCGCTCGCCGAGCGGGGGCGGGTGGTGGTGCGCCGGGCCTACGCCGACTGGTCCTACTTCGACGCCGACCGCCGGCTGCTCGCCCGGGCGCACGTCGAGCTCATCGAGATCCCCCAGCACATCACGTTCCCCGAGGTCGACTCGGCAGACGACCACGCCTTCCGGCTGCTCATCGATGTCGTCCGTGAGCTGCAGGCGTCGGGCGCGCCGCCCCAGCTGAGCGGGCTCAACAACCAGCTGCGCAAGCGCCTACCCGACTTCAGCGAGAAGCGCTACGGCTTCAACAGCTTCCTGTCCTTCGCCAAGGCGGCCCGCGCGCGTGACCTGATCACCATGGAGTGGGACGACGACGTCGGCGACTACCTGCTGCGCGTATCCGGCTGACGCCACCACGGCGGGGGCCCGATGGCCTCGTGCCGCCGGGCTGCCGGTGCTGCCTGGTCCACCGAGGCCATGGATCGCGCGCTGGACGTACCCCGGGAGCTGGCCTCGGCAAGCCAGCACCGGAACTTTCGGCTTCCCGATCTCGTCATCGCTGCCACAGCCGAATTGAGTGGGCGACCGTCTCGAAGCCGTTGGTGCGGAGCAGCCGGATCCAGTCGCCGCGGCTGAGGTGGTATTCGGCGCCGTCGGAGGCGGTCGTTCACGCGCCGTCAGACTTCCGGCGAGTCCTCCGCGGAGACGATCAGGGTTGGCTGGCCTATCCCGGCCAGCTCCTCGATGCTGACGTCGAGGGGTTCCTCGCTGAGGTCGAGGCCTTTGCCCCTGATCTCCGCCAGGACCGCGGAGCTGACTCCAATGAACAAACTCCTTGAGCTGCTCGGGGAACGATTCCCATGCCTGGTCCCCCAGCGCTTCCCGGAATACGGTTTCCGCGGCTGAAGAGGGGTTTTCCGCCCCAGCGGAGCTGCTCGTGGTGGAGGTGCGCGATGCGTGCGCTTCGCGCTT
>DATLOQ010000048.1:0-14999 GCA_035536235.1 Mycobacteriales bacterium | reverse complement strand
TCGCCGGCATCGAGGCAGACGAGCGCTTCTACTTCGTGCACTCCTACGCCGCGTGCGTCGCGGCCCCCGAATTCGTCGACATCGACGAGGTCACCGGCTGGGCCGAGCACGGCAGTCGCTTCGCCGCTGTCGTGGAGCGCGGGCCGTTGATGGCGACGCAGTTCCACCCCGAGAAGTCGGGCGATGCGGGAGCGCGACTGCTCGCCAACTGGGTCGGCACCCTGTGACGCTGGAGCTGCTGCCGGCAGTCGATGTGGCGGGGGGCCAGGCGGTGCGGCTGGTCCAGGGTGCAGCCGGCAGCGAGACGTCGTACGGCGCACCCCTCGACGCTGCCCTCGCGTGGCAGTCGGCCGGCGCCGAGTGGATCCACCTCGTCGACCTCGACGCCGCCTTCGGGCGTGGCGACAACCGCTCGGTGATCGAAGAAGTCGTGCAGCGGCTGGACGTGCGGGTGGAGCTCTCCGGCGGGATCCGCGACGACGCGTCGCTCGACACTGCCCTCGCCACCGGTGCCGCGCGCGTCAACGTCGGCACCGCGGCGCTGGAGCACCCCGACTGGGTGCGCCGGGCCATCGCTCGGGTGGGCGAGCGCATCGCTGTGGGCCTCGACGTCCGCGGTACGACGCTGTCCGCCCGCGGCTGGACGCAGGACGGCGGGGAGCTCTTCGAGACACTCGCCCGGCTCGATGCCGACGGCTGTGCCCGCTATGTGGTCACCGACGTGCACCGCGACGGCACGCTGACCGGCCCCAACCTCGACCTGCTTAGGTCGGTGTGCGCCGTCACCGACCGCCCGGTGGTGGCGAGCGGAGGCGTGAGCAGCCTCGACGATCTCCGCGCGATCGCGTCGCTGGTCGACCTCGGCGTGGAGGGCGCGATCGTCGGCAAAGCGCTCTACGCCGGCGCCTTCACCCTGGAAGAGGCGCTCGCGGCAGTGCTGCCGAATGACAGTGCTGCCGAATGACGGTCGCCGTACGGGTGATCGCGTGTCTCGACGTCGACGACGGCCGGGTGGTGAAGGGGGTCAACTTCACCGACCTGCGCGATGCCGGTGACCCCGTCGAGCTGGCTGCGGCCTACGACCGCCAAGGCATCGACGAGCTGGTCTTCCTCGACATCACCGCCAGCAGCGTCGGCCGAGACACCACTCTCGACGTCGTCCGGCGTACGGCAGAGCAGGTCTTCATCCCGCTGACGGTCGGCGGCGGCGTACGGACCGTCGACGACATCGACGCCCTGCTGCGCGCGGGCGCGGACAAGGTGGGGATCAACACTGCGGCGATCGCGGATCCCACCTTCCTCGCCCGGGCAGCTGAGCGCTTCGGCAGCCAGTGCATCGTGTTGTCCGTCGATGCTCGCCGCTCGCCGGACCAACCCAGCGGGTTCGAGACGACAACGCACGGCGGACGTCGTAGCGCGGGCCTCGACGCCGTGGAGTGGGCCCGTCGTGGCCAGGAGCTCGGCGCGGGGGAGATCCTGCTGAACTCGATGGACGCCGACGGGACACAGGACGGCTTCGACCTGGAGATGATTCGAGCGATCCGGGCCGTGGTGACAGTCCCAGTGATCGCCAGCGGGGGAGCCGGCGAGGTCGAGCACTTCGCCGCGGCTGTTGATGCCGGTGCCGACGCTGTGCTCGCGGCAAGCGTCTTCCACTTCGGCACCCTGTCAGTCGGAGCTGTCAAGACTGCGCTGCACGCTGCCGGCCACTCCGTCCGCTGACCTCGCCACCCGCCCCCACCGAGGGCCGGCGACAGCATCTTCAGTCGGCTGACGGTCGGGTAGCGCGGTAGCAGCCGAGGTACGGTCGGGGCACCATGATCTCGCCGCCGCCGTCCGACCCACTGGCCGAGGGACGGGTGGTCCGGCGGGGCTTCGGGGTGCTGGGCCGGGCGATCCGCGAGGAGCCGCGACTCTTCGCGATCGCCACCCTCGGTGCTTCGGTGTTTGCGGCGACGACCATCGCCAGTGCTGTGGTTCTGGGAATCGTCACGGACAGGGCGATTCTCCCCGCGTTCAATAGCGGAGAGTCCCAGCGCGGCACGCTCGTCTCGGTGGTCGCACTCCTGCTGGTGGTGGCGGCGGTGAAGTCGTGCGGCCTCGTCGTACGCCGGGTCGGGGCCAGTGTGATGCAGACCAAGCTGCAGGCCACCTACCGCCGGCGAGTGACCCGCCAGTACCTGCGGCTGCCGATGTCGTGGCACCACCAGCACTCGACCGGGGAGCTGCTGAGCAACGCCCACTCCGACATCGAAGCGGTCTTCTACCCGATCGCCCCGCTGCCGTTCTCTTTCGGCGTCGTCGTCATGCTCGTCATCGCCTCGGTGGTGCTCGTCCTCACCGACGTGGTGCTCTCGCTCGTCGGCTTCGTCGTGTTCCCGGCGCTGGCGGTGCTCAACGTCGTCTTCACCCGGCAGATGCAGCCCAAGGCGATGCGCGCGCAGCAGCTCCGCGGCGAGGTCTCATCCGTGGCACACGAGAGCATCGACGGTGCGCTGGTGGTGAAGACCCTCGGACGCGAAGCGGCGGAGGCGGACCGCTTCCGCGAGGTGAGCGAGCGGCTGCGCGACGAGATGGTCGGCGTGAGCCGGGTGCGCGCGGTGTTCGACCCGCTGATGGACGCGCTGCCCAACATCGGCGTGCTCCTGGTCCTCCTCGTCGGCGCCCACCGCGTGCGCTCCGGCAGCGTCGATGCCGGTGAGGTCGTCCGCATCTGCTATCTCTTCACCCTGCTCGCGATCCCGATCCGGGGCATCGGCTGGGTGCTGGCGGACCTCCCGCGCTCCGTCGTCGGCTGGGAGCGGGTGTCGCGGGTCCTCGACGCGAAGGGGGCACTGCCGTACGGCGACCTCTACGCCGCTCCGTCGCAGGAGCCCGCACACGTGGATGTCGACGCGGTGACCTTCGCCTACACCGACTCGGACGTCCTGCACGCGGTGAGCTTCGACGCGTCGGGGGGCCGCACCGTCGCCGTGGTCGGGCCGACCGGCTCCGGGAAGTCGACGGCGGCGTCGCTGCTCGTCCGGCTGGCCGATCCTCGGTCCGGCCGGGTTCGCCTCGACGGCGACGACCTGCGTGACCTGCGCCAGGGCGGCGTCGCCGCGCACACGGCAGTGGTGTTTCAGGAGTCGTTCCTCTTCGACGACACCGTGCGGGGCAACTTGACCCTGGGGGCGGACGTGCCCGACGCCGACGTCGAGGCAGCCGCCCGTCTCGCGCAGGCCCACGACTTCATCTGCGATCTACCGGCCGGCTACGACACGCGCGTTGGCGAGCGCGGCGCGACCCTGTCCGGGGGCCAGCGGCAGCGGATCGCGCTGGCCCGGGCACTCGTCCGCCGACCCCGGCTGCTCGTCCTCGACGACGCGACGTCGAGCGTCGACCCGAGTGTCGAGGCGGCCATCCTGCATGGACTGCGTGACGCTGCCCTGCCGTCGACGGTCGTGGTCGTCGCCTACCGCCAGGCCACCATCGCGATGGCCGACGAGGTGGTGTTCGTCATGGGCGGCCGGGTCATCGACCGCGGCACCCACACTGACCTGCTCGGTCGCCGGCCCGCCTACGCCAGCCTCATCACGGCGTACGACGCCGCGCCCCCGGTCATCGAAGGCACCGAGCCGGCCGAGGATGACCGGGAGCCAGCGGCATGAGCGCGGGTGTCGCAGTGCCGGAGGCGCCGCTGGGGATTCGCGAGGGACCCGAGGGCAGCTGGCGGGTGCTGCGGCGCGGCCTGGCGTTGTCCCCGGAGCTGCGGGACGGAATCGGCCTCACCGCCCTGCTCGCGCTGGTCGCGACCGCCGGGCGTCTCGTCGTCCCCATCGTCATCCAGCAGTCGCTCGACCACGGGCTGCGCCCGGGTGGCGGCGTCGACGTCGGCTTCATCCAGCGCACCGTTTCGATCGCCGCCGCCGTGCTCGTCGTCACCGCGCTGGCCAGCTATGCCACGAACCTGCGGCTGGCCCGCAACACCGAGCGGGCGCTGTCCGAGCTGCGGGTGCGAGCGTTCCGGCACGTGCACGACCTCTCCGTGCTGCACCAGGCCGCCGAGCGCCGCGGCGCCCTCGTCTCGCGGGTGACGACCGACGTCGACACGATCAGCCAGTTCATGCAGTTCGGCGGGCTGCTGCTGGTCGTCAACTGCGGACAGCTGCTCGTTGCTCTGGCGATCATGACCTACTACAGCCCGACGTTGACTCTCGTGGTGCTCGCGGTGTTCGCGCCGCTGGTCGTGGTGCTACGGCACACCAACCGGCGACGGGGCGCGGCGTTCGACGTCGTACGTCAGCGGGTGGGGGAGGTGCTCGGTGCCGTCGCCGAGAGCGTGGTCGCCGCTCCTGTGGTGCGTGCCTACGGCGTCGAGGAACGGACGGCTCGGCGGATCGACACCGCCGTCGACGGCCATGCGGCGGCCCAGGTCCGGGCAGTGCGGCTGTCCGCGACAATGTTCGCAGTCGTGGAGATGAGCGCGGCTGCGGCGTCCGCCGGGGTGGTCGTCGTCGGCGTGCTGACCGGGGTGGACGGCAGCCTCACGGCCGGCCAGCTGGTCGCGTTCCTGTTCCTCGTCACGTTCTTCGTCGGGCCTCTCCAGATCACCACCGAGGTGCTCAGCGAGGCGCAGTCGGCGATCAGCGGCTGGCGACGCATCCTCGGCGTGCTCGACACGCCGGCCGACATCCGCGACCCCGCAGAGCGGCCCGAAGGCGGGGTCGAGCTGCCGTCCGGCCCGGTGGGTGTGCGCTTCGAAGGTGTCGGCTTTCGCTACCCCAGTGGCCCCCCGGTGCTGCGTGGCGTCGACGTGGAGATCGCACCTCAGCGGCGGGTGGCCGTTGTCGGACAGACCGGCTCCGGCAAGACGACTTTCGCCAAGCTGCTGACCCGGCTGATGGACCCGAGCGAGGGCCAGGTCCGGCTCAACGGCGTACCGCTGCTCGACATCACCTTCGACAGCCTCCGGCGGCGCGTTGTGATGGTGCCCCAGGACGGCTTCCTGTTCGACATCTCGATCGCCGACAACGTTCGGCAGGGGCGTCCCGGCATCACCGACGAGGACATCGCGCTGACCTTCACCGAGCTCGGCCTGGCCGACTGGCTCGAGCAGCTGCCGCACGGCCTGGCCACCCGGGTCGGGGAGCGGGGCGACTCGCTGTCCGTGGGGGAGCGGCAGCTAGTTGCACTCGCCCGGGCCTACGTCGCCGACCCCGACCTGCTGCTGCTGGACGAGGCGACCTCAGCCGTCGACCCGGCTACCGAGACCCGGCTGCAGCGGGCCCTCGAAGGGGTGACCCGGGGGCGCACGGCGGTTTCGATCGCGCACCGGTTGTCTACGGCGGAGGCAGCGGACGAGGTCATCGTCTTTGACAACGGTCGGGTGGTGCAGCGCGGCCCCCATGCGGCGTTGGTCGCCGGGCCCGGCGTCTATGCAGCGATGTGGCAGAACTGGACCGCCCGCGGCCGGTGAGCCGCGGGCGGTGCAGGACAGAGCGTCAGCTTACGGGCAAGAGCGGGTGCCGGTCGCCTGGTGTGCCTGGAAGTTACCCCGGTCGAGGTTGTAGCCCTCCAGCAGCAGGATCACGCCGCTGGAGTCGGTGATCCGCAGCAAGTTGACCTGGTCGGGTGGCGGACTCGCGCTCGGCTCGTTGTTGTCGGTGAAGATGAACTCGATGTCGGCGGTTCGGGCGCTTGGTCCATTGCCGACGCTCCCGGTGCCCACCCCATGGAAGGTTCGGAATGGCGCATCCGGCGACGTCGTCGGCAGATTGGTGCAATCGGCTCGTGACAGGGTCTCGAGCTTGAAGTGCTCGCGGTCACCGGTGATGATGTTGGTGAAGTGGATGTTCAGGTTCTGGGGGTGCGGCGGAGTAGCCAACACGTTGCAGTGCAACGTGAAGCCGAGGTCGACGTCGTCGCCGCTCACGGCGGTGGCCAAGTTGTCGTCGACCTGGCCTCCTCCGGTGAAGCGCCCGCAACTGCCCAGGTCGGCCGGTGAACCCTGGGCGTGCGCTGGACTCATGAGCGAGTCGACAACGGGGACGGCCCAGACGGCGGTGCCGACCACCGCACCGCGCTTCATCAGGTCCCGACGGTTCATGCCCGTGCTCGGTGTGGTCTCGTCCGCCATGTTCGGCTCCCCTTGTTTTGATCGCGTGCCGCGGTCTGGTGGCAGCGTAATGAGGCCATGACCCCGGGTGACATACGTCATCGGGGTGAGATTCGCTACGGCGGGGTATGTGCCGCCCCGGTCACCACCACGCGCCAGCGGATCTGCGACCCGGTCGCGACCGTTTCACCGGACGGTACCGGGTGCGAAGCCGACTCGCGGCCGTGCGAGGATCGGGGCATGGACGCCGTACGCCGATCCGCGCTCGACCCGGCCACCGCCGCGCGCCTCAAGCGCGACGTCGACGGTCTGTTTCCGGCGGTAGCGCAGCAGTGGGACACCGGCGAGGTGCTGATGGTCGGCTGGATGGACGACGAGGCGCTGCACCGCACGTTGACGACCGGCCGGTGCACCTACTGGAGCCGCAGCCGCGGGGAGTACTGGGTGAAGGGCGAGACGTCGGGGCACCAGCAGTGGGTCAAGTCGGTCGCCCTGGACTGCGACGGCGACACGGTCCTCGTCAAGGTCGACCAGGTGGGCGCCGCCTGCCACACCGGCGACCGGACCTGCTTCGACGCCGCAGCACTGGCTGCCGTGGTCGGCCAACCAGCCCCTTGACATCCTCTCGACCGACTGTGCGCCAGCCATCTCTGGTGTGTTGTTCTCTACCGATGCGGGAGAACACACCGGTGATCAGTGAGAGGGTGGGCCCCGGGGCCACGTCGCGATGACGAGCGGTGTCATCACTCCTGACCTCGACACTTTCCGCGCGCTGGCCCGGGACCGGCGGGTCATCCCCGTCACCCGCCGCCTCCTCGCCGACGGCGAGACCCCGGTCGGCGTCTACCGCAAGCTGGCCGCGGAGCGGCCCGGCACCTTCCTGCTCGAGTCGGCTGAGCACGGCGGCGTGTGGTCCCGCTACAGCTTCGTCGGGGCCCGCTGCGCCGCCACCCTCACCGAGCGGGACGGCCAGGCGCACTGGCTGGGCACACCTCCGGTCGGGCTGCCTAGCGGCGGTGACCCGCTGGCCGCGCTGCGCGAGACCGTCCGGTTGCTGCGCACCGAGCCGCTGCCTGGCCTGCCACCGCTGACCGGCGGGCTGGTTGGCTACCTCGCCTACGACGCCGCACGCCGGCTCGAGCGCCTGCCGTCCGTCGCCCAGGACGACCTGGGGCTGCCCGAGCTGGCCTTCCTCCTCGTCACCGACCTCGCGGTGCTCGACCATGCCGACGCCTCGGTGCTGCTGATCGCCAACGCGGTCAACTGGGACGACACCGACGCCCGCGTCGACGCGGCGTACGACGACGCCTGCGCCCGGCTCGAGGCGATGACCCGCGACCTCGCGGCCCCCTCGCCACCGAGCGTCGCCACCGTCGACGGCGACATTGAGGTCGGCGCCGTCACCTCGTCGGGACCCACTGCCGGCTACCGTGCCGCAGTCGAGTCGGTGCGGAAGCAGATCCGCGCGGGCGAGGCGTTCCAGGTAGTTCTCTCGCAGCGCTACGAGGTGCCGACATCGGCGAGCGCCCTCGACGTGTACCGGGTGCTGCGCGTGCTCAACCCGAGCCCCTACATGTACCTGCTGCGCCTCGACGGCTTCGACGTCGTCGGCTCGTCACCCGAAGCCCTGGTCAAGGTGGAGCATGGACGGGCGCTGCTGCACCCGATCGCCGGCACCCGGCCGCGCGGCGGCACGCCCGAGGAGGACGCCGCGCTGGCCGCCGGGCTGCTCGCCGACCCCAAGGAGCGGGCCGAGCACATCATGCTGGTCGACCTGGGGCGCAACGACCTCGGCCGGGTCTGCGACCCGGGCACCGTCGACGTGGTGGACCTGATGACGGTCGAGCGCTACTCCCACGTGATGCACATCGTGTCGACCGTCGTCGGCACGGTGTCGGCCGGCTGCTCCGCCTTCGACGTGCTCGCCGCCTGCTTCCCGGCCGGCACGCTCTCCGGCGCCCCCAAGCCGCGGGCGATGGAGATCATCGACGGCCTCGAGCCGACCCGTCGCGGTCTGTACGGCGGCGCGGTCGCCTACCTCGACCTGGCCGGCGACCTGGATTCCTGCATCGCGATCCGGACCGCGCTGCTGCGCGACGGCATCGCCTATGTGCAGGCGGGAGCCGGGATCGTCGCGGACAGCGACCCGGCCGCCGAGGACCGCGAGTGCCGGGCCAAGGCGGCCGCCGTGCTGACCGCGGTCCGGGCGGCCGAGACCCTGCGTCTGGTCCAGTGACCGCCCGACGCGGCGAGCTGGCAGTCGCGGTCGGGCTCTGCCTGCTGTCGGCGGCCGTGCTGCTGGTCGCCGCGGGACAGCCGTGGATCCGGGTGCAGGCTCGGGTCGGCGCACCTACAGCGGCGCGATCCGACGCGTTCCGCGCGGTCGACCTGGCTGTAGTGGGACGGGACCTGAGCCCCGCCCCCGCCGCCGTCGGTCTCGTCGCGCTCGCGGCGGCAATAGCGATCGTGGCCACGCGGGGCTCTGGCCGCCGACTGCTCGGCCTGGCACTGGTCGGCGCCGGTGTCGCGGCCGCTCTAGCTGCCGCCGATCCCGCGCGGGCGCCGCGGGCCGCCGGGGCCGACACGGCCGTCGTACGCCGAGAGATAGGTTTGCTTCCGGCGTCGGCGGGTGTTTCGGCAACAGCATGGCCGGGTGCTTCCATAGCTGGCGGAGTGTTGCTGGCGTCAGGTGGTGCACTAGCCGCTGCGCGGGGCGGGCGGTGGTCGGCTATGTCCGCGCGATACCGACCGCCGAGCGACGCGGCGCCGGCCGCAGTCGAGCCCGACGTCGCGCTGTGGGACGCCCTCGACCGCGGCGACGACCCCACCTGACCCCCAACTGCGCTCCCGGTCCAATTGCCCGGTTAACAGGCCAGTTGGACCCCCTGGGCGCTCCCATCGGGTCCAGCCAGCCGGTGAAGGCAGGCTTGGCATCACCCGTCGATCGCTGGCGCGCGCCCGTTGCACTGCGACGCGGCGGGAGCCGTGCGCAGCTCCCGTCCGCAGTGCTCCTAGACGTCGACTACGAGGATGGCGGCGCCGATCCCGACGCAGTCAGCGAACTCTGTCTTGACCTGGAGCGTTGTCGTGCCGCTCGGCAGGATGGAGGTGACGTCCACCTGGTCGGTGTCCCAGAGGTTGCCGATCGACAGGTTCGGTGCATCGATCGGGTCGGATCCGTTGAACAGGTTGTTGAAGGTCAGCGAGCCGGCTGCGGTGATGGTCGTGACCTCGGCGGCGTTGTTCTGACCGTCCGGTCCGGCCAGCAGCAACGACGCTCCGGTGCCTGACGGGGTCAGCCCGGCGAAGGACCGGGTGATGGGGGACCCGCCGTTCCAGGCGTCGTACGTGAAGTCGCTCAGCACCTGCTTGCCGGCCCCGGCTGACGGCAGGCTGTAGAAGACGATCAGGCTGGCCCCGTCGGTCTGCGGGAATCCGGCCGGTGCCGGTTCGGAGTCCACTCGGGCCGCCGCGAGCGGGTGACCAGTGACTCGGTAGGTGCCGTTGCCGGCGACCAGTCCGGTCACGTCCGCGGCGAAGCCCCGGGTGGCGTCGTCGCCCCAGCAGACATGGTTGCTCGTCGTCTGGGTCAGGTTCGCCGTCACCGGCGTGCCGGCCAGGACGACGGTCCCCGGCGGCGGCGCGCCCTGGTAGAGCACTGCCCAGATAAGGACCGCACGGTCGACCGTAGCGCCGGCCGGGATGCCGGCGAGGGTGATGGTGCCGCCCGAACGGTTGCGCAGCGCCGTACCGGCCGCGGCGACGCCGGCCGCTCGCTGCTGGGTGGCGGTGCCGACAGAGACGGAATGTCCGTCGAAGGCCTCGTTCGTGTTGTCACCCTTGGCGTTGGCCGCGTTGAGGAGCGTGGTCTCCGCGTCCGGCGCGGTCCAGCGGACCGTGACCGGCGTCGACGAGCCGGCCGGCAGGTTGCCGAGATTGATGGTGAGGATGCCGCCCGACACGGTGCCCGCCGGAGTGCTGGACACGAAGGTTCCCTCTGTCGGCAACGTGTCATTCAGCTGCACGCTGAGGGCGTGGACCGGGCCGTCGTTGAAGACAGTGATGAGGAAGTCGAAGGTCTGGTTCCTGAAGACCGCCTGCGGGCCTGTCTTGTCGACGCGCAGGCGGGCCTGCTCGCCGCCCGGAGCGGGTGAACCCTGCGCTCCGGCCGCGTCGAAGTGCAGGATCGTCGGTGCAGACCACACCGCGGCTGCGCCCACAGCGCCCCCGGCCAGCACTCGCCGACGGTTGATCCCGGGCCGGTCAGCCGCTGTGGCGGGCGCTACGCCCGCCAGGTGTTCCGTGATCGTTTCGTCTCGCATGTCGATTCCCCCCGGGGTCCGCTCCACCTTGGCCGACGATCGACGGTAGGGGTCCGGACCGGCTGCGGCATGCGTCATCCGCTGTAACCGTCATCGTCACCCGCAGAGACGTGTCTGTGACGCGGGGTGACCGTCGTAGGGACATTACGCAGCCCTGCGTATGGCGCGGGTACCGCGACCGCGCCAGGGTCGTCGAAAGGTTTCGGCTATGGGGGGATTGCCATGTCTGACGTCAACGACGAGTTCAGCAGCCACGACACCACGGACGTGTCGCGGCGCACCATGCTCAAGCGCGGTGCGGTTGTCGGTGGGAGCCTGCTCTGGGCGGCCCCCCTCGTGCAGACCGTGGCCAGTCCGGCCTTCGCCCAGGGGAGCGCGCCCGCCGGTGGCCAGGGGACGATCAGCGGCCGGGTCCGAAACGCGAGCACTGGGAATCCGATCTCAGGCGCTCTCGTCACCGTCGACGGCACCGGGCAGACGGGCACCAGTGACGTCAACGGGGACTACACGATCCTGAACGTGCCCGCCGGACCCCAGAATCTGACCGCGAGCCGCTCCGGCTTCTCCAACTCGACTGCCTCTGTCGTCGTACCCCCCGATGGCAACGTCGTGCAGGACTTCAACCTGTCCCAGCTGGGCGCTGTCCGGGTCGTCCTCGCCTGGGGTGCCCAGCCGAGCGACCTCGACCTGCACATGTCCGGACCGGACGGCGCCGGCGACCGCTTTCACGTCGCTTACTATGACCCCACTCCGGTGCCGCATGCCTCGCTGGACAGGGACGACACCTCCAGCTTCGGCCCCGAGACGATCACAGTGACTATCACGCCGGCTCCGGGCGGCGGGTACGTGCCCGGGGAGTACCGCGCGTGGGTGCACAACTTCTCTACGAGCCCGGAGTTCGACGTCTCGTCCGCCACGGTGCGCCTGTTCGACGCGGCCACCGAGCGCGGCGTCTACTCCGTCGGTGACGCCACCGGGTCGCCGGTCCACGACCTGTGGCACGTCGTCAACTTCACCCTGGCCAGCGACGGCACGATGAGCCCCATAACTCCGGTGCAGACGTTCGTACCTGGCAATTCCTCGACCCAGCTATAGCCCGGACGTGGCTTCACCGCCTACGGCCGGTCGTGGGGGCGACCGGCCGTAGGATGGTGGCTCCGCCCTGATCCGAGGAGCCCAGCCGGTGAGTGTGCTCGACGAGATCGTGCTCGGAGTGCGGGCCGATCTCGCCGAGCGCGAGAGCGTGACGACGCTGGATGACCTCAAGGCGCGTGCAGCAAAGGTCCCGCCGGCGCAGGACGTGATCGAGCGGCTGCGCGCCAGGGGTGTCGCAGTGATCGCCGAGGTCAAGCGCAGCTCGCCGTCCAAGGGCGAGCTGGCCGCGATCACCGACCCCGCTGCCCTGGCCCAGGACTACGTCGAAGGCGGCGCGGCCGTGGTCAGCGTGCTGACCGAGGGCCGACGGTTCGGCGGCAGCCTGGCCGACCTCGCCGCCGTACGCCGGGCCGTCGACGTGCCGTTGCTGCGCAAGGACTTCGTGGTCTCGCCGTACCAGATCTGGGAGGCGAGGGCATACGGCGCCGACCTCGTGCTGCTCATCGTCGCCGCTCTGGAGCAGACCAAGCTGGTCAGCTTCATCGAGCGGGTCGAGTCCCTCGGCATGACCCCGCTCGTCGAGGTGCACGACGCCGAGGAGGCGCGGCGCGCGCTCGACGCAGGGGCGCGGGTCGTCGGCGTCAACGCCCGCAACCTGCACACCCTCGAGGTCGACCGCTCCATCTTCGCCGCGGTCGCGCCGCTGCTGCCGGCGGACTGCGTCAAGGTTGCCGAGAGCGGCGTCCGCGGACCCCACGACCTGCTGGCGTACGCCGCGGCGGGTGCCGACGCCGTCCTGGTCGGAGAGGGCGTGGTGACAGGGGGCAACCCCAGCCAGGCGGTGCGGGAGCTGGTCACAGCCGGCGCGCACCCCTCGGCCCGGAGCGCCGAGGCAGAGACGCCGTGACCGCACCGACCGCTGCGGCGACGAGCGTGCCCGACGCCGGCGGCCACTTCGGTGCCTATGGTGGCCGCTTCGTCCCCGAAGCCCTTGTCGCGGCGCTGGACGAGCTCACCGCGGCGTATGCGAGCGCTCGCGCCGACAACATCTTCGTCGCCGAGCTGGACCGGCTCCAGCGCACGTACGCCGGGCGCCCGACGCCGATGACCGACGCCCGTCGGCTCTCGACCTCCGCCGGCGGCGCGACGATCCTCCTCAAGCGCGAGGACCTCGCCCACACCGGCTCGCACAAGATCAACAATGTGCTCGGCCAGGCCCTGCTCACCCAGCGCATGGGCAAGCGTCGGGTCATCGCCGAGACGGGAGCCGGCCAGCACGGGGTCGCCACCGCGACGGTGTGCGCGCTGCTGGGCCTCGACTGCGTCGTCTCCATGGGCGAGGAGGACACCCGGCGTCAGGCCCTCAACGTCGCGCGCATGCGCCTGCTCGGCGCCGAGGTGGTGCCGGTCACCGTCGGCGCCCGCACCCTGAAGGACGCGATCAACGAGGCGATGCGCGACTGGGTGACGCACGTCGACTCGACCCACTACATCATCGGCTCGGTGGTCGGCCCGCACCCGTTTCCGGCGATGGTTCGCGATTTCCAGCGGGTTATCGGCGTCGAGGCGCGCGCCCAGGTCCTCGACCTGCTCGGCCGGCTGCCCGACGCGGTCGTCGCCTGCGTCGGCGGCGGCTCCAACGCGATGGGCATCTTCCACCCCTTCCTCGACGACGCCGAGGTGCGCCTCATCGGCTGCGAGGCCGGCGGCGATGGGGTGGGCACGGGTCGGCACTCGGCGACCCTGGTGGGCGGCGAGCCAGGCGTCCTGCACGGCGCGCGGTCCTACCTGCTGCAGGATGCCGACGGCCAGACGCTCGAGACGCACTCCATCTCGGCCGGCCTGGACTACCCCGGCGTCGGACCGGAGCACGCCTGGCTGCGGGACACCGGACGAGCGACGTACCGCGCGATCGATGACGCTACGGCGATGGAGGCCTTCCGGCTGCTCTGCCGGACCGAGGGCATCATCCCGGCGATCGAGACGGCGCACGCGGTCGCCGGCGCCGTGCAGGTCGGCCGGGAGCTGGGTTCCGACGCTGTCGTCGTCGTCAACCACTCCGGCCGGGGGGACAAGGACCTCGACACGGCCGCGCGGTGGTTCGCCCTGCTCGACGGATGAGCGCTCTCTCGGACGTCTTCGCCGCTGCTCACGAGCAGGATCGGGCCGCCCTGGTCGGCTACCTGCCGGCCGGGTTCCCCTCGCTCGACGGCTGCGTCGAGGCCTTCCAGGTGCTGGCCGAGGCCGGGGTCGACGTCTTCGAGATCGGCCTGCCCTACTCCGACCCGCTGATGGACGGCCCGGTCATCCAAGCCGCGGTGCAGCAGGCACTCGACCTGAAGGTGGGCACCGCCGACGTCCTGGACACCGTGCGCCGCGTCGTTGCGGCCACCGGCGTGCCCACCGTGGTGATGACCTACTGGAACCCCGTCGACCGCTACGGCGTCGACCGCTTCGCCGCTGACTTGGCCGCAGCCGGCGGGTGCGGTGTCATCACTCCCGACCTGCTGCCCGAGGAGGCCACCGACTGGCTCGCCGCTGCAGCCCGGCACGACATCGATCCCGTCTTCCTCGTGGCACCGTCGTCGACGGAGCCGCGACTGCGCGTCGTCGCCGACACCAACCGTGGCTTCGTGTACGCCGCCTCGACGATGGGTGTCACCGGCGCACGGGACTCGGTCAGTGGCCAGGCGGGTGAGCTGGTCGCTCGCCTGCGCGCGGTGACCGACTTGCCGATCGCGGTCGGCCTCGGTGTCTCCTCTCGCGGCCAGGCCGCCGAGATCGCGGCCTATGCCGACGGCGTGATCGTGGGAGCAGCGCTGGTCCGCACTCTCCTCGACCCGCCGGCCGACGCGGCGCCGTACGCCGCGCTGCGCGACCTCGCCGGCGATCTGGCCGCAGGCGTCCGCCGCAACGGATAGGGCCGGGCGGCGCAGGTAAGGGCAGCCTTCCCTCAGGTGCGGGGGTGGGGTCGGCGCCGTACGGTGGGCCCATGAGCACCGACGCCGGGCCGCGCTCCCAGCACGTCGACCACCACGTCCGGCATCGCGACGTGACCGGCGGCTGGCTCCGCCCGGCTGTGTTCGGCGTGATGGACGGTCTGGTCTCCAACGTCGCCCTGGTGGTCGGGGTGGCGGCGGCGGGCGCCACCAACCGCGTCGTCCTCGTTGCTGGTCTGGCCGGGCTCTTCGCCGGCGCGTTCAGCATGGCGACGGGGGAGTACAACTCCGTCCGCAGCCAGAGTGAGCTGGCCGCCGCGGAGATCGCGGTCGAGCGACGCGAGCTGGCCCGGGCCCCGGAGGCCGAGGAGGCCGAGCTGGCGGCGATCTACCGGGCCAAGGGGCTCACTCGCGACCTCTCCGTCGCGGTCGCGCGCGAGCTCTCCCGCGACCCCGAGGTCGCCTGGCGGGTGCACGCCCGGGAGGAGCTGGGCATCGACCCGGACAACCTCCCGTCGCCGTGGACCGCCGCGGCCGCGTCGTTCA
>DATLOQ010000047.1:0-17255 GCA_035536235.1 Mycobacteriales bacterium | reverse complement strand
CGGACGACGGCGACGACGCCGCGCGGGTCGCGCGCAACGATGCGCTGGAGGAGGCGCACCCTGGCTTCTACCGCCTCGAGCCGACGTACCAGTACGACGCCCCCGGCCAGGTGGGTGCGCCGACCGGTGAGCTCGGGCGCGAGGGCGAGCCGGTGTACGGCGATGCCCGCGACGCCGACGACCGCGGTCACGTCGCGGCCGCCGACCTGCGCGAGGTTCGCGTAGCCGCGAACTCGACCACTCTCCACCTGCTCGCGCGCACGACGACGATGACAGCCAAGCAGTCAGCTGGCATCGTCGTGCTGGTCGATACCGTCGCGGGCAGCCCGGCCTACGACGTGCCGTTCGGTAGCGGCCTGCGCACCGCGCAGGGCGACGTCGCGCTGCTTGTCGCGCGCACCGGTGGCATCGCGGTCGACCTTAAGACCGGACGGCGTGCCGCGTTCCCCGTCGCCGCTGACGCAAGCGGCTACGCCAACGTCCTTGAAGCCGGCATCCCGCGCGCCCTCCTCGGGCCGACGGCTCGTCAGGCAACGCTGCGGCTCGCACTGGCTGCGGGGACGTCCGACGGTCGCCAGGGCCTCGTGGACCTCAAGAGCGACCGTGCCGACGTCGTCAACGTCGCCAACATCGCGTTCCGGCCGGCCGAGCCGGTGCGCATCCGCTTCGACAAGCGGCAGGCCTTCGCGCTGGCCGACGCCACGATCGACCCGTTCTTCCTCGACGTCGACGTGGCTGGGCTCACCCGCGGGCGCACCGAGGCGCTGCGGCCAGGGCCCGGCTACCACGAGCGGCAGTTCAAGAGCACAGCGCAGATCAGCACCGAGGGCGACCTCGACGGTCTCTGGCAGCCCTACGGCGTCTACGTGCCGTCGACCTACGACGGCAGGAAGCCCACCCGGACGACGTACTGGATGCACTGGCGCGGTGGCGACACTCACGACGCTGCGGTCGTCGCGCCGCGGACCATGCGCGACTTCGGCGAGGACGTCGGCGGTCTCGTCATCGCCCCGCGCGGCCGCGGCACCAGCACGTGGTACGTCGGCCGCGCGCAGGTCGACTTCCGGCAGGTGTGGGACGACGCAATCGCGACGTTCAGTATCGATAGGGACCGGGTCTACGTGACCGGGCACTCGATGGGCGGCTGGGCGTCGTACCTGCTGTCGATCCTCTACCCGGACCGCTTCGCTGCGGCGCTGCCGTACGCCGGTGTGCCGACGCAGGGGTTGTGGGCCGGGTGCGAGCTCGACCCGTGCTACCAGCCCACCAACGGCGGCAACGCGAAGGACCAGTGGACCAACCCGCTGCTCGACAACCTGCGCCACGTGCCGGTGGCGATCAGCCATGGCGCCCTCGACGAGCTGGTGCCCGTGGCCGGCGTCACGCGGCAGGCAGAGAAGCTGGCCCGGCTGGGCTACCAGTACCGCTACTACGTGTTCCCGACGTACGAGCACTACAGCCACCCGATCAACGACGAGTGGGCCGAGGGGGCGCGTTACGCGTCGCAGTTCACGCGCGAGCGCAACCCGGCCCGGGTGACCTACATCCGGTCGATGCCGTTCGAGCGCGCCGTCGAGACGGGCCCGGATCAGGGCAAGCCGTTCGTCGGGCTGTCCTTCAGCTTCGACTCGGCCTACTGGATGAGCGGCCTCGAGCCTGTCGACCAGCAGCGCGGAGTTGCGAAGGTGGACGTGGTGTCGCAGGCCAAGCCGTCCGCGTCGGTGCTCACCCTGCCCACGGCCGGCGGCCCGGCCTCGCTCGGCCAGGTCGGCCCCTACTCGATGCAGGGCCTGCAGTGGGTGACCAACCCGACGGCCGCGGGTCCGCCGACGAATGGATTCACCGCGACGCTCAGCGGCGCCCGTGCGGTGCGCTTCGACCTCGCGCGGATGGCCATCTCCACGGCGAGTGCGGTGACCGGCACCGTGACGACTGAGGCGCCGCTGACGTTGTCGCTGCGCGGTGCCTGGACAAAGCGGCCGACAGTGCTGATCAACGACGTGCCGGTCGCCGCGACGTACGTCGGGCGCGTGCTGACCATCAAGCTGCCCGCCGGCTCGTCGACCGTGGCGGTGCGCTGACGTGCGACGGCTGATCGCTACCGCAGTGACCATCGGAGCCGTCGGCGTCGCTGCTCCGAGCCGTGCCAATTCCTCCACTCCGCTGCTCCGCACGGTCGACACGCAGGCATCGCCGTTCTGCGCCGAGACCCCGGAGCCGAGCCGGTGGACGGCCGGCGCGAAGCCCGACAAGCCGGTCCCGCGGATGGAGCTGATCGTGCACCGCGGCGCCGCGGAGCTCGCACCGGAGAACACCCTGTGGGCCTTCCGCTATGCGACCGCGTACGACGTGGAGTACCTCGAGGTCGACGTCCAGCAGACCGTCGACCACCGCTACGTCGCCTTCCACGACCTCGAGGTCGACAAGAAGACCGACGGCTCGGGCTACATCAACACGATGACCTACGACCAGGTGCGCAAGCTCAACGCTGCGGACAACGACAAGTGGAAGGGCAGCGCCTACGACCCGGCGCAGATCCCGTCGCTGGAGGAGGTGCTGGCGCTCGCCGCCGAGAACGGCGTGGGGGTGGCCTTCGACTTGAAGGAGTCGGTCACCGACACGGCGAGCGTCGCGCTGATGGCTGCGCGCTACGGCCTGGTCGAGCGCTCCATCTTCCAGCCCTACGTCCCCGGTCGGGCTGAGCAGATCAAGGCGGTGGCGCCGACGGCACGCCTGTCGATGTCCAACCAGGGCTTCGAGGAGCTGCCCGGCGGCGCCCCGCGCGGGGTGTTCTACGCCGCTACGAAGGAGTACGACCACTTCGGCTCCTCGCTGCCCGGCTTCGACGCGGGCCGGATCAACGAGGCGCACGACGGATGTGCCCAGGTGATGCCCAACGTCTACCAGGGCGACGTGACCGGGACGGAGGCCGGTGACCTGCTGCACGCTCGCGCGCTCGGCGCCGACGGCGCGCAGGTCAACAACCCCGCTCTAGCCGTCGACGTGCTCAACCGGCCGGTGGCAACGGTGCTGACCGCGAACGCGGCACGGGTCTGCCTGCTCGACGCCGAGCACCGGCAGGGTCTGCCGGGGAAGTCGCTCGTCCTCGGCAACGGCAGGAAGGTCACCACCGGGCTTGGGGGGTGTGTCGCACTGTCCGGCCGGGCCGGCCGGGTCCGCTTCGCCGGCGACGGCTCCGCCCGCCCCAGCGCCGTCGGCTAGCGGCTACGCCGGCGCCGTCCGGCCGACTGCTCACCGGCCCGCGCGGCGAGCTCTGCTCGGGTGCGCGCCGGCGCTCCCGAGCCCCGTCCGCCGCCGCCCCCGGTGCGGCTCTTGCGCGCGCCCGACTCGGGAGTAGCCACCGCCGTCTTGCTGCCGCCGCCACGGCCGGCTTTCGCCGAACGCGCAGCGCGGGGCGCGACAACGGGCAGCTCGGCCGGCTCGACGTACGGCGCCGCCGGCCCGGCCAGGTCGGTGATGACGGCGTCGCCGGGGCGCACCATGGCGGTCACCGGAGTGATGCCGGCCTGCCGCGTCATCGTGCGGACGTCGCCGAGCTGGTCCTGGGTGGCGATCGTGACGACGATGCCGCCGGCGCCGGCGCGGGCGGTGCGGCCCGAGCGGTGCAGGTAGGCCTTGTGCTCCGTCGGCGGGTCCACGTGCACGACCAGGGCGATGTCGTCGACGTGGATGCCGCGGGCCGCGATGTCGGTGGCGACCAGGACGCGGGTGCTCCCGCCGGTGAAGGCTTCGAGGTTGCGCTCGCGCACTCCCTGGCTGAGGTTGCCGTGCAGCTCGACGGCGGGGATGCCGGCGGCGGTGAGCTGCTTGGCCAGCTTCTTCGCCGTGTGCTTCGTGCGCAGGAAGAGCAGGCTGCGCTCCGAGCCCGAGGCGAGCTGGTGCACCACTGCCTGCTTGTCCGCAGCGCTCACCGAGAACACGTGATGCGCCATCGTGGACACCGGTGCGGCGGCCGGGTCGACGGAGTGCGTCACCGGCGCGTGCAGGTAGCGGTTGACCAGCACGTCGACGCCGTTGTCGAGCGTGGCCGAGAAGAGCATGCGCTGACCGACCTTCGGCGTACGGTCCAGGAGCCGGCGTACGGCGGGGAGGAAGCCCAGGTCGGCCATGTGATCTGCCTCGTCGAGGACGGTGATCTCCACGGCGGAGAGGTCGCAGCAGCCCTGCTGGATGAGGTCCTCGAGGCGTCCGGGGCAGGCGATGAGCACGTCGACGCCGCGGGCCAGAGCCTTGACCTGGGGGAGCTGACCGACTCCGCCGAAGACCACCGTGCTCGTCAGGCCCGCTGCGGTGGCGAGCGGTGTTACGACGGCGAGCACCTGGTTCGCCAGCTCGCGGGTGGGCACCAGGATGAGCGCCCGCGGCTGCTTCGCAACCCGTCGGCCGCCGCTGAGTCGGGCCACCACCGGCAGGCTGAAGGCGAGCGTCTTGCCGCTGCCGGTCTGGCCGCGGCCGAGCACGTCGCGGCCGGCGAGGGTGTCGGGCAGGGTGGCGTCCTGGATCGGGAACGGGGTGCTGATCCCCTCGCGGTCCAGGACGGCGACGAGGGTCTCCGGTACGCCGAGCTCGACGAACGTCGGCACCGGTCCGCGGCGGGTGACCGTGACCCGGGTGGGCGAGGGGCGGGGGTTGGGACGCGGCGGACTGGCGGGCACAGCTGTCCTTCGACTCGTGAGCGGGTGTCCACAGGTTAGCCGCAGACCACCCCACCGCGACGCCGTACGGGCCACGCTCGTCTGCATGACGAACCTGGTGATCCCAAGCCCGAGCACGCCGGCGTACGACGCCTACGTCACCTACACGCAGGACGAAGGCATCGGCTACGTCAATCCGTACGACGTCGAGCTGTGGCTGCCGTTCCCGGGCCCGGACGGCGGCGGCACCTGCGCCGTCATCGACGGAGAGGGCACGGCGCCCCCGCCCGGCATGGGCGCCAAGCTGGCCGCCTTGGTGGTCGATCTGCCCGACCTCGAGCGGGTGCTGGTCAAGGTGCACGGCGTGCCCTGCCCCGGCTGGGCCATCGAGCTCTACCGCGACTTCCTGGCCGAGCTCGACGGTCGGCTGCCGTGCGACCTGCTCGCCGTCCAGGACTACCGATGGCAGTCCTGGGTGCTCTCCGGCGGCCTCGCGACCGCAGCCTAGGCAGGTGATCCCAACCGAAGTCGCCTCGCAGGCCGCGTCGAGGCGGCATGCTGCTCGCTATGGCAAAGCTGCAGCGGTGCGCGGTCCTGGTCCGGGGCGTCAACGTCGGCGGGCACAACCGGCTGCCGATGCAGGAGTTCGCGGCGGTGCTCGGCCAGCTGGGCTGCGTCGACGTGCGCACCTACCTGCAGAGCGGCAACGCCGTGGTGACGGCGGACCCGACAGAGCTGTCGGAGCGAGTGGAGCAGGCTCTCGTCGCAGCATTCGACCTGACGGTTCGGGTGCTGGTGCGGACCGCCGCGGAGCTCGCGGCCGTCGTCGCCGGCAACCCGTTCCCCAAGCGGGTCAAGGAGCCGAAACGGCTGCACGTGGCCTTCCTGTCGGCGGTCCCGAGCAGGCAGTTGCTCAACGGACTGCGGCCCGAGCGCTACGCCCCGGACGAGCTCGGAGTCGGCGCGCAGGAGCTCTACCTGTCGTACGACGGCGGGTCGCAGCAGTCCAAGCTCACCGGTGCCACTCTCGAGAAGGCACTCGCGCCCATCGCGGTCACGGCCCGCAACTGGACGACGGTGCTGGCGCTGCGCGACCTCACCGCCGCAGGTCAGCCCCCGAACGCGTAGACATCACCTCCGACCCAGCACCGTGCGCGGCCATCCCCAGATGGGATCCGGAGCGCCCGGCGTGTCGGTCCCACGCCTTAACGTCGTGGGCATGACGTCTCCCGACCGCACCCTCGCCCGCATCCGCGCGCTGCTCGCCAAGGCCGAGCACCCCAGCACTCCACCGCCCGAGGCCGAGGCCATGTCGGAGAAGGCGGCTGAGCTGATGGCGCGCTACGCCATCGACCAGGCGCTCGTCGACGCTGTGTCGCCGACCGGTGCGGTCCCCGTCGGCCGCCACATCGCGGTTCCCACGCCGTACGCCGTACCCAAGGTGATGCTGCTCGCCGGCGTCGCGTCGGCGTACCGAGTCCGCGCTGTCGTCACCCGCGATGCCTGCGGTGAAGGGCGGACGTGCACGCTCGTCGGCTTCGAATCCGACCTCGCGCTGGTGGAGCTGCTCTTCACCAGCCTGCTGCTGCAAGCCGGCACGGCAATGCGCCAGGCATCCGAGGGACAGCGGCGGGTGCGGGCCTTCCGGCACGCCTTCCTGATGGGGTACGCCGGCGCTGTGACCCGCCGGGTGACGGCGGCGCAGCAGCGCACAGTGGACGCGGACCTGTCGCGCGGCGCAGGAGCCACCTCTGCTGAGGTCGTGCTCGCCGACCGGCGTGACGCCGTCGACCGCGCGGTGGGGGAGATGTTCCCTCGGCTCGGTCGCCTGCGCACGTCGGTCAGCGAGGGCGGCGGGCTCGCTGCCGGACACGCGGCCGGTGCGCGTGCCGACCTCTCCAGCGGTGCCCGCGCCATCGGCGGGCGCCCGCTGTCGTGAGTGGCCGCCTCAAGCGTCGTCGCGGGCCCGGCCGGCGACGAAGTCGATCGCCTCGAGGGTCGCGTTGTGCACGAAGCGCTCCCGCTTCGGCGCCGTCAGCGGCCGACCTCCGGTGCGAAGTTCTGCGCCGACAAGCAAGAGAACACCGTTGATCATCGAAAGAGGGCGCCCGGGTGCGACGCGTCACTGCTCCACGGCGGGCGAACGGGCATGCTGGGGCAGTGACCGCCGACGAATCCGACGACGCGAGGCGACTCCGGCGCGCAAAGCTTCGCGCCAGTGGCCTGCTCGTCGTCGCGGTCGTCGTCTACGCGGCCACCTTCTCCGCCGCAGACGGCGAGCACGGCTGGGTCGGCTACGTCCGCGCGGCGGCCGAGGCCGGCATGGTCGGTGGCCTCGCTGACTGGTTCGCTGTCGTCGCGCTCTTCCGCCACCCGCTCGGGGTGCCGATCCCGCACACCGCGCTCATCCCGTCGAAGAAGGCCGAGCTGGGCCGCTCGCTCGGCAGCTTCGTCACGGACAACTTCCTCGACGAGGACCTGATCCGCTCCAAGATCGAGTCGGCGCAGATCGCGCAGCGCTTCGGCGACTGGCTGGCCGCGCCCGGGCACCTCGAGCAGGCGGTCGACCGGGCCTACGACGCCGTGATCTTCTTCGTCGAGAGCATCGAGGACGACGACGTGCTGGCGCTGCGGCCGGTGATCCAACGCACCCTCGCCGACGTCCCCTACGCCCGCCTCCTCGGGCAGGCGGTCGAGAAGGCGATCGCAGCTGGGCAGCACCGACCAATCGTCGACCTGATCATCGCGCGCTCGCACGACTGGCTGCGCGACAACGAGCACACCGTCTTCGAGCTCGTCGTCGGCAAGGTGCCGTGGTTCCTTCCTCGAAAGACGACGGCGCGCAAGTTCTTCGCCGAGGCCGTCGAGCTGGCTGCCGAGCTGCGTCGTGACCCTGATCACTCGCTCCGGCACAGCTTCGACACACTGCTGCATGACTTGGCTCGGGACCTGCAGACCAAGGAGAGCACCCAGGCCAAGATCGATGACCTGGTACGACGCAGCCTGGATCGCGACGAAGTGGGAGCAGCTTTGGACCGCACTCTTTGCGGCGCGGTCCAGACGCTCCGGGAGTCCCTGCGCACTGGCCCCCTGGCGGACCAGCTGCGGTCTAGGGTCGACGACGTCGTACGCCGTTTCGCCGAGGACAAGGGCTTTCGCGCCGACACTGTGACCTGGGTGGAGCACCAGCTGCTGCACGCGGTCGTGACCAACAAGCACCAGGTTGTGCACTTCATCGGGGAGACCGTGGACCGGTGGGATGCGGCCGACGCGTCGCGGCGGATCGAGCTGCAGATCGGCCCGGACCTCCAGGCCATTCGGATCAACGGCACGCTGGTCGGCGCGTGCGCCGGACTGCTGATCCACTTGGTCACCCAGCTCGCCGCCCAGTAACAGCGACGATCGGCGTTCCGCTGCGGCACACTGGCGCAATGGTGCGACGGGGTGGGGTGAGGGGAGCCGCGGCCGCGGTCCTTGCGGCAGTGGCGACGGCATTCCTGCCGGCCGTAGCAGCTGCGCAGGCCACTTCGACTGGACCCTGGCCGGAGTGGGCCGCCCAAGGCGGCGGCGTCATGCGCCACGCGGAGATGACGTCGGGGGAGTGGATCTACACCAACACCCTCTGGATGGCCCAAGGGGCGAATGGCGACGGGCTCGAGCGCGATCAGTACTACGCCGACTTCGCGCCGGACGACCCTGGTCGCAACAGCGGTGACCTGCGGCGCGCGCTGACGTATGAGTTCTTCGGTGCGGGGCGCAGCGTCACCAACGGCGACTACGACTTGCCCACCGACCGCGAGGCCTTTCCGGAGGGATCCGCGGAGATCGCCGGGGTCCGGCTGCAGGTCGACGCCGACGAGCTCTTCGTCCGGCTCGAGTGGCACGCCTACCGCAGCCTGCAGAACAGCATCGCGACGCTGACCTTCGGCGGCGCGGACGCCGACGTGGCTCGGCCCTGGCCGGCCAACGCGCGGCTGCGGTCGCCGTGGGAGCTAGCCGTCACGGTCACTCCTCACGGCGCGACGGCCGAGCCGGCTGCGGGCGGCACCCTCGTGCTGCCCACCGTGGTGCGGGCTCCGCCGGCTGTCGAGATTCGCCTGCCCCTCGCACTCCTCCCGGGCCGACGCTTCCTGACGGTGCGGGGCGGTAGCGGACTCGTCGACCCAGCCGGGCCGGCGTACCTGACCGTGCCCCCGGGCGGTCCGACGCCGACCCGACCCGGATCGGGCGGGCCGCTCAGCCCCACCAACGTGTGGGGGCTGCTCTTCGCCCGGGACGAGCCGTGGAGCTTCGACGAGCTGACGCAGTCGAGACTGCTGACTTCGGGTGACGCGACCGCCGCCTCGATGACCGTCGACCTCGACGCGCTGGCGCAGCGTCGTACCACTGTCGAGCCGGTCGCCGGCGACCTCAGCCGGATCTACCGGAGTGCGTACGACGGCGGCGACGGCATTCTCCGCGGTCCCGGCGCGATCGACACTCCTGCTCCGCCCCCTGGCTCGGTCGTGGGGGCCGACTTCAACGTGACCTACACCCGGCCGGGGCGTCTACAGGACTACGCGATGCGGGTGCCGGCGTCGTACACGCCGCGCAAGCGCTCGCCGTTGATCGTCTACCTCCACGGCTTCGGCGGCACGCCGGAGGAGCCATTTCGGCTGCCGCTCGGCCTGGTCGACGAGGCAGACCGTCGGGGATACCTCTTCGCGTCGCTGCAAGGTCGCGGAGACCTCTTCTACCGCGGCCTCGGCGAGCTCGACGTGGTGGAAGCGCTCGCCGACGTGCAGCGCGAGTACGCCGTGGACCCGGACCGGATCTACCTCATGGGCCACTCGATGGGCGGCTACGGCACCAACAACATCGCCGTCCGGCTGCCTGACGTGTTCGCCGCGGTGGCACCCGCGCAAGGCACGGACAGCGTGGCGCTGGCAGCCAACCTGCGGCATGTCCCGTGGCTCATGGTCACCAGTGACTTCGACCTCGACCGCGGTGGCGCGAACGCCGAGAAGCATTACGCCACGCTGTCTGCTCTCGGCTACCACGCCACCCTGCTGCGCTACCGGCTGAAGATCCACGAGTACTCCTCCATCTACGACAACCTGCCGCGGCTGTTCGAGCACTTCGCGGCGCATCGCCGCGTGGTCGACCCCTCCACGATCACGTGGGCGGCGCCCGGTGACGGCCGCCCGGAGCTCGGACTAGTGCACGAGGGCGCGTATTGGCTCTCCGGCGTACGTCAGGGCAGCGTGACGGTCCGCTCCCTCGCGCTCCCGCCGTCCGCCGGCGATCCTGCCCAGGCCGAACGGACCGTCGTCGACCCCTCGGACGAGGGCGGTCCGACCGGCCGGACGGTCGCCATCCTCCGCACGACCCGACCTCGTGGCGGCGGCCCCGCGCCGGCCGAGAACAAGCTCCTCGTGGACATCTCCGGTGGGCCCGGCCTGGTCGTCGACCTGGCCCGCGCTCGGCTCGTGGCGGACGGCCTGGTCGTCTGTCCGAGCAACGCCACCGGCTTCCGGCTGGGCATCACCGGCGTTGCGGACGGCCGCTACGAGCAGGTGGCGGCGGGTCGCCCCGCACAGCCGGTCACCATCACGGGCGGTCGCGGGTCGTTCGACGTACGGTCGACCGGCTGCAGCACCTTGCGCCTTGGCGTCCGCTCCGCAGCGGGCCGCCCGGCCTCGCTGCCCGCTACCGGCGCCCCGGCAGCGCTGTCAGTCGTCGCCTCGCTCGTTCTCCTGTCGGCGGTCCTCACGGGCCGTGGCCGGACGCGGGGTCAGTCCGAGAGCCCAGCAGGCTAGTAAGGCGGTCACTGCCGGCTAGCGGAAGTCGTAGCCGAGCCGGCGGAGGCGAGGCAGCAAGAAGCTCAGCGCCTGCATGCTCTGCGTGCGGTTGCCGCCGCCGTCGTGCAGCACCACGACGCCCTGGGGCGCGGCGTCTCGCAGCACAGTGTCGACGATGTGGCGCAGACCGGGCCGCGACCAGTCGCGCGGGTCCACCGACCAGTCGAGCGGCGCGAGTCCGAGCCGCCCCGCTTCGGTGACCAGGGTCGTCGACCAGCGACCTTCGGGCGCGCGGACGTACCTCGGCACCGACCCGCCGGTGATGCTGCGCAGCAGCTCCTGAGTCGCCGCGAGCTCGAGCCGGACGTCGGCGCCGGGACGCAGCGCCAAGTTCTCGTCGTGGTTCATCGAGTGGTTGCACAGCTCATGGCCCGCCCCGACGATCGCCCGGATCAGCTCGGGGTAGCGGCGCGCTTCGCTCCCCACGACGCAGAACACCGCGCGGGCGTCGTACTTGCGCAGCAGCGCGAGCACCTGCGGGGTCCAGCGCGGGTCCGGCCCGTCATCGAAGGTGAGCATCAGCGTCCGGCCGGACCGGGCCGGGTCGACAGGGAGCGGGGGTGCCGTCGCCATGAGGCCGGTCGCCGGCATCGGCGGCGGCAGCGAAGTGATGCTGGTGGCGCTCGCCGCCCTGGGCTGGGCGGCGGGCGCCGCGTCGAGCCCACCGCGGGTCGGGGACAGCGCGTCGGCCGACTCGGGCGCCGGCGCTGGCAACGCGATCGGCCCCGCGGCGGGTGCCGCGAGGAACGCAACGGTGAGGGTCGCGGAGACCGCGACACGCCGCAGGGTGTGCGGCGGCAGGGTGTGCGACGGCAGGTGGCGGGTCAGCAGGAACGCGCCGAGGTCGCCTAACGCGCCGGTGACGCGCCCGGACCTGCGGAAGAGCCCCGCCGCGCCCTGGGAATCGTCGTACATGCCCCCGCCTGCTCCGAACCGTCCCGAGCTGCCCCCGGGGGACGTCCATCCTAGAGGCGCGTGTCGCTGCCGGGCGATCTTCCGACGATGCCCCACAATGGTGAGAGGCCCCTCCAAGTATGAGTTGGAGGGGCCTCTCTACGGTTTTGCTGCACCGACGGGCCGATTGCTCGGCTCGACCTGCGTTGCTCGACCGGTCACCTCTCTGCGCCGACCCGCTCCTCGTGCCGGTTACCCGACTCGACTCGCGTTCCGCGGAGTTGCCCCCGCGGTGGTCGTCGCTCCTGGCGACAGGCGTAGTTGTAGACCATCCGCGAGAGGGCGCACAAGGCTTTCTGCCAACGTTTTTGAGAGTTTCTCGTCGTCCCCACGTTGTCCCCACATCGGCCCCGGTTGTCCACCGGAATCCCCGTCTGTGCACACCGTCATCCACTGAGTTGTCCACAACCACGGCGTGCCGTGCATCACCCATCGCGGCGGCCTGCGCTCTTACGTGTCATAGAAGACACGTGGGAGCGCAAGGTCGGCGGAAGCCGGTCCCGCGTCGGGCAGGATGGGCGCAGCGATGAGCCTCTACGACGCGATCCCCGCCGACCCGACGCCGGACGCCGTGCTCGATGCGTTCCTCGGCTGGGTGGAGCGCCAGGGCCTCACGCCGTATCCGGCGCAGGTGGATGCGCTGATCGAGGTCGCCGCCGGCTCGCACCTGATCCTCAGCACCCCGACCGGAAGCGGCAAGAGCCTGGTCGCGGTCGGTGCGCACTTCGCCGCGCTGGCCCGCGGTGAGCGCAGCTACTACACCGCCCCGATCAAGGCGCTCGTCTCGGAGAAGTTCTTCGCGCTGTGCGCCACCTTCGGCGCCGAGCAGGTCGGCATGATGACCGGCGACGCCAGCGTGAACCCGACCGCGCCGATCATCTGCTGTACAGCGGAGGTGCTCGCCAACATCGCCCTGCGCGAAGGCGACAAGGCCGACGCCGGGACGGTGGTGATGGACGAGTTCCACTACTACGCCGAGCCGGATCGCGGCTGGGCCTGGCAGGTCCCGCTGCTGGAGCTGACGCGTGCGCAGCACGTCTTGATGTCAGCGACGCTGGGCGACGTGACCCGTTTCGAGGCCGATCTCACCGCACGCACCGGGCGGGCCACGGCCGTCGTGTCCGGCGTTGAGCGCCCCGTGCCGCTCTTCCACACGTACGTCTCCACCCCGTTGCACGAGACGATCGAAGACCTGCTGGCCACCCGACGGGCACCGGTGTACGTCGTCCACTTCACCCAGGCCTCGGCCGTCGAGCGGGCCCAGGCGCTGATGAGCGTCAACGTCTGCACCCGCGAGGAGAAGGACGCGATCGCCGATCTCATCGGGGGCTTCCGGTTCACCAAGGGATTCGGGCCCACGCTGTCGCGATTGGTCCGCCACGGCATCGGCGTGCACCACGCCGGGATGCTGCCGAAGTACCGGCGCCTGGTGGAGCTGCTCGCCCAGGCCGGGCTGCTCAAGGTGATCTGCGGGACCGACACGCTCGGGGTGGGCATCAACGTGCCGATCCGCACGGTGCTGCTCACCGCCTTGGCCAAGTACGACGGCGTGAGCCAGCGTCACCTCAAGGCACGGGAGTTCCACCAGGTCGCCGGGCGCGCCGGCCGCGCCGGTCACGACACGGCGGGCGACGTCGTCGTCCAGGCACCCGACCACGACGTCGAGAACGCGCGACTGATCGCCAAGGCTGGCGACGACCCCAAGAAGCTCAAGAAAGTGGTGCGCAAGAAGGCTCCCGAAGGATTCGTGTCGTGGGGTAAGCCGACGTTCGAGCGCCTCGTGGCGGCCCCGCCGGAGACCCTCAAGTCGAGCTTCCGGATGAGTCACGCGATGGTGCTCAACGTGCTGCACCGTCCCGGTGACGCGATCGCCGCACTGCACGCCCTCATCGACGACTGTCATGAGAGCGACGAGTCGAAGGAGAAGCTGCGTGCGCAGGCAGCTGACATCGTCGAGGAGATGGTGACGGCTGGCGTCGTCATGCGTCTGGACCCGCCGGACTCGACGGGCCGCACGGTGATGCTCACTGTCGACCTCTCGCCGGACTTCGCCCTCGACCAGCCGCTCTCGCCCTTCGCGCTGGCTGCGCTCACCCTGCTGGACCACGAGTCGCCGACTTATGCCCTTGACGTCGTGTCCGTGGTCGAGTCGATCCTCGACGACCCGCGACAGGTGCTGCAGGCGCAGCGCAGCAAGGCACGTGGCGTCGCCGTCGCGCAGATGAAGGCCGACGGCATCGAGTACGAGGAGCGGATGGAGCTGCTCGAGGAGGTCAGCTACCCGCAGCCGATGGCGGAGATGCTGACGGCCGCCTTCGAGACCTACCGCGCGGGCCAGCCGTGGGTCGGTGACTTCGAGCCGTCACCCAAGTCGGTGGTGCGCGACATGTACGAACAGGCGATGACCTTCGTCGAGTACGTCGGCCACTACGTGCTGGCTCGCTCGGAGGGTCTGGTGCTGCGCTACCTCGCCGACGCGTTCAAGACGCTGTCGCGCCTGGTGCCGGAGGACGCCCGCACTGATGAGCTCCTCGACCTCATCGAGTGGCTTGGTGAGACCGTGCGCCAGACCGACTCGAGCCTGCTCGACGAGTGGGAGAGGCTGCGCTCACCCGCTGACGTTGAGGTGGCAGCGCGTCCCGGCGGCCGCTCCCTCGACGAGCGACCGCCGCCGGTCACTGCCAATGCGCGCGCCTTCAAGGTGCTGGTCCGCAACGCGCTCTTCCACCGGGTCGAGCTGGCTGCGCTGCGGCGCTACGACCTGCTCGGCGAGCTCGACGCGGCGGCCGGCTGGGACGCCGCGGCGTGGGCCGATGCGCTGGCGCCGTACTGGGCCGAGCACGTCGCCATCGGCACCGATGCCGACGCACGCGGCCCGCAGATGCTGCTCCTCGACAGCGAGGACCCGCGCCGCTGGACGGTGCGCCAGATCCTCGCGGACCCGGCCGGCGACCACGACTGGGGGATCAGCGTCGAGGGCGACCTCGACGCGAGCGACGAAGCCGGCGAGGCCGTGGTCACCCTCACCGCCGTCAACCAGCTCTAGCCCCCCCGCGCACTTCCAAGTGGTGATCTTGCTGCCGTGATCCACAAGGAATCGGTTGGGGATAACGACAGCAAGATCAGCGGATGCGCGGGGCGCCGGCGGCGGCGGTCAGGGGTCGATGACGCGAATTCGCACCGCGCGGAAGAGCGCCGGCGAGCTGAGCAGGACCGCGAGTCGCGGGTCGGGTACGTCGATCAGCCGGGCGACCACCAGGGGGAGGAGCGGCGCGAGCCGGCGGTCGGCGAGCACCGTGTCGACCGCGGTCCGCTCGCCCCCGGTGACGACGGCGTCGAGTGAGGCGGCGTAGGGGAGCAGGTGCTGCACCGCGTTCTCCGTTGCAGCGTCGAGAGCGACCCGCACCTGCCCGACCCGACGGCGGGCGAACCGCTGCTGCGACTGACCGCCCGCTGCGGATCGGCCGTGCACCTGCCGGCTGCCGACCTTGGACGAGACCAGCCGAGTGCCGTCGAAGACGCCTGCCGCGTAGCCGCCGAGTCGAACCAGGAGCACGCCTACCCGCCGGTCGCGCAGGGCGTGCTCCACGGGGTCGCCGACGAGCGGCGGAAACGGCACGTGCACCTCGGCGACCGAGCCATCGGCCGCGAGCAAGGTCACGACGTCATCGGCGTACGTCGTGGCTGCCTCGCCATGCCGCTCGGTGAAGCCGGAGAGCCAGCCGGCCAGCCGCTCGGGAGGTACACCCACCCAGCGACCGCCGCCCGCTGCGGGCCGGGTCATGCCGTCTTGGCTGCCTGCAGCGTGTAGGTGTGCGGCAGCCGCGAGGGCCGGTCGACCAGCCGCCACTCGTCGAGCTCGATCTTCTCCATGCGGCCGGGCAGGGCCTCCCACGGCACGCTGTCGTGCTCGACGAGGGAGGTGATCTGCAGGCCGGCTTCGAGCAGCGCCGTGACGATCTCGCCGATCCCGTGGTTCCACTCCAACGTCTTCGTGTGCGTGAAGCTCACGTCGGTCTCGACGTACGTGCCGTCCTCGTCCCACACCAGCGGCTCAGCCTGCTCGAAATAGGGAAACTCGACGATGAGCTCGTTCCCTTCCCGACGGTCGGCAAGAGACCACAGCACCGGGTGCCCCTCCCGCATGAAGAAGCGGCCGCCGGGTTTGAGCAGGCCGGCTACGACCTGCCCCCAGCGGCTGATGTCGGGCAGCCAGCACAGCGCCCCGATGCCGGTGAAGACGAGGTCGTACGACGCCGCGCCGAGCAGCTCGACGGCGTCGTACACGTCCCCTTCCACGAAGTCGACGTCGAGGTCGAGTTCGCGGGCGAGGGACCGCGCCTGGGCGAGTGATGCCAGGGAGAAGTCCAGGCCGGTCATCCGCGCGCCGAGCCGAGCGAGGGACGCGGTGTCGGTGCCGATGTGGCACTGCAGGTGCACGCCCCGCAGTCCGGTGATGTCACCGAGGCGCGGCAGGTCGAAGCGGACCACGTGGCTCAGGAACTCCGGATCGGCGACGAAGCGGTCGAACGCATACCCCGGCGAAGCGGCGTGCGCCGGAGCTCGCTCGTCCCAGCAGGCGCGGTTGAGAGCGCGGTAGTCGTCCATCCGGCGATTCTCGCAGTCACTCCGCCGCGTCGGATGCAGGGTTCCCCTAGAAGCGCGTCAAACGATGCGGAGGATCCCCGTCATCCCGATCTGGTAGTGCTTGTTGTCGGGGGCTGGTGCGCAGTAGTACCTGATGGTCGTGCCGGGTTTGACGGTGCGGGGCACCCGCCAAGCGAAGGTCTCCGGACGCGCCGCTCGGGCCCGCATGAGCGGCGACTTCACCCGCCCATCCTCGAAGAGGACGTTGTGGCCCGGGCAGAGGATGGGAGAAGGACCTCCCCCCGGCCCGTCGTTGAAGTCGCACAGCGGATCGTCATACGTCCACACGATCCGGTCGCCTGGTCGAGCCTTGATGACGCCTCGGGGGTTGTCCGTGGCCGCCGGGAAGGTCGGGACGGGCTGATCCAGCCGCACGTACGCGAATTGATCGAGCGTGCAGACCTCCTCCACGCAGTAGCGGAAGTAGGACATCGTGATTTTGACGTCGACCGAGGCGCGTGCGGGTGAGAAGGACGTGGCGCTCACCGACAGGGTCAAGAGAAGGAGCAGTCCATGCCGCCCCCCTCTGAATCTCGCCAATCGACTCGCCGCCCCCGGGGTCATATCTGCAGCGTCAGGGACCTGGTGACTCACGTCAAGATGCGGTAGCTCGGGTCGTTGACTCATGAACGGATGCGCGCTTGGTCAGGGTCAGGAGCTGCGCGGAAGGGCCTGGATCTGACGTTGGATCGCGGCGGGGTTCAGCCCGGTGCGGGTGGCGTTCATGATTTCTGGTCCTGCTTGCAGACGCCAGCGTGCCGTTCGGCTCGGCGGCGGGCTACACGACACGATCGGTCAGCCTGGTCTGCGACTTCCTGCGCGAACGCACAACCGCATCTGACGCATACATCGTCGTAGAGCGGGAGAATCGCGCATCACTCGGCGTCGCTCGCGCTGCCGGCGCGGTCGAGCAAGACCGATTCGTCGGCGGCACTCGTTCCGCGCCGCGTGGCGAGGGCTTCTCGGGGACGCCTCGTGACACGTACGTGACACCACGGGCCCGAATCGGCCCTGTGCGGCCGGCGAGTAATCGCAGGTCAGGGGTGCGCCGCCAGGGACTCGAACCCCGAACCCGCGGATTAAGAGTCCGCTGCTCTGCCAGTTGAGCTAGCGGCGCGCTGCTCAAAGCGTGGCGACTCTAGCAGCGGAGCCACCCGTG
>DATLOQ010000046.1:0-16771 GCA_035536235.1 Mycobacteriales bacterium | reverse complement strand
CCTCGGCCTTGATCCCGACCAAGCCGATGAGGCTGTCGAGCTCGGCGAGCAGCTCCTCCAGGGTGGGCAGGGCTGGCTCGGCACCGGTCACGGTCGCCGGGGCGGACGACGAGCCAGGCGTGCTCTTCGGGGCGCTGTCGGACTCGCTACGTGGGTCCCGATAGGCGGTCACCAGGCGGTCCGCGGCGCCCGCTCCCTGGTCGGCCAGCTCGTCGGAGCTGGCCGCGACCGCGCGGCGTTGGGCGGCGGCGGAGAGGGTGGCGACCGCGATCGCCCGGAGCGTCGGCTCACCCAGCGAGCAGGCCGCTGACGCCACGTCCGCGAGCGCGTCGGCGTACGCCGCAGCGCCTGGTGCTCCCCGCTCGACCAGCTGGCTCAGCAACGGCGACGGCTGGCGCCGCCAGGCCCGCCCGCGTACGGCGAACGCCGCGTGGTCCGTCGTACTCCGACCGCTGCCGGCGGCCCAGTCGACCGCCGCACCGCGGGCGGACTCACTGAGGGCCGCGGCGAGGATCGCGGCCTCGACGGCTACGTCGTCAGCGGGAAGTCCCGCTTCGCTGCCCAACCTGACCGCAGCCGCGATCGCGGTAGCGAGAGTCGTCGCACCGTCGCTCATCGGGTGCCCGCGGGAGGTTGCGGGCCGTCCGGTGCCAGTGAGGCTGTCAGCGAGCCGGTGCCGAACTTCTCGGCGAGGAACCGGCCGTGCGCGACAAGGGCATCGGAGTCGGCGCGGCACACGGCGAGGAACACCTCGTCCATCTTGCTGGCCAGTAGGTCGAGCTGGTCGCAGAGCACCATCAGCGAGGTCTTGCCGCCCGAGATCGGCCTGCGGTCGGCATAGTCACGCGGCAGCCGCAGGTAGGCACTCAGCGCCTCCGGCAGATAGCGGGTCGCCGTCGAGATCACAGCGTGCGCCTCGCTGCTGCCCATCCCGAGCTGGTCGAGGCGGGGCAGGGTCTCGCGGACGGTGCGGCCGATCCGGTCCACCCGGGCCTGGATCGACTGCGGCACCCGGCCGCGGATGCTGGCGTCCAGCCGGTCGAGGTCCCCCGCGGGGTCCGGTCCGGCGAGCACCGCGGCCTGCCGACGCCCGAACAGCGACGCGACGAACGCGCGCACCCGAGATCGGGATCTGTCGGGTGGGGAGGTGGCCATCGGCGGGGTGGAGAAGTCTGGGCTCTAGGAGCCCGACCCGAGATCGAGCGAGCCGGACATCGTGCGGTCGTCTGACCGCTTCGCCCGGGCCAGGTAGTCCTGTGACTTCTCGACCTGCCCCTGCAGTGTGGTGATCGTCGTGGCCATCGAGTCGAGCGCGGCCAGCTTGAAGGTGTCGATCGCGTCCATCGCCTGGTAGACGTTGGCGAACGCCGTCTCGAGCTTCTCCAGGCTGACCGTGGACTCAGCTGCCTGCCGCTGGATGCCGACGCTCTGGTTGGCCAGCATGGCCGACGTCGTCTCGATGAGGTTCGACGTCGTGGTGTTGAGCGCCGTGATCTGGTCCAGCACGAGCTTCTGGTTGGACAGCGCCTGCGCGACGATCACCGCAGTGCGCAGCGCCGCCACCGTGGTGGTGGTGGCCCGGTCGACGCCCTTGACCAGCTCGATGTTGTTCTTGCGGATGAGGTCGATGGCCAGGTAGGCCTGGATCGAGACCGCGAGCTGCGTCAGCAGGTCCTGGTGCTTCTGTCGGGCGTAGAACAGCACGTCCTCGCGTAGTGCCTTGGCTCGTTCCGGGTCCGTCGCGTCGAGCGCGGCGATCTTCGCGGACAGCGCCTTGTCGAGCTGCTCGGCCACGTAGATGTACTGCGCCAGGCGCTGCATCGTCTCCCAGAGGTGCACCTTCTCCTGCTCCAAGGCGGCGTTGTCCTTGCGCAGCTCGTCCTGGCCGTCGTAGAGCGCCTTGATGATCGCGTCGAGATGGGCCTGGGCGCTGACGTAGCGGCGGAAGTAGTCCTCGACCTTGTCGCCGAAGGGGATGAAGCCGATCAGCTTGCGTACGCCGGTGGCCTCCTTGGGGTCGAGGTCTTCGATCGTGCGGCGCAGCTCGAGCAGGGTGGCGGAGACCTTGGAGCCGGCGGCGAGGCCGCCCTTCTCCATCGCCCGGACCGGGGCGCTGAGCAGCCGGTTCGACGTCTCCGCAGACGCCCGGATCTCTGCGTCGCCGAGGGAGGCCACGTCGGCGGCCTTGGCCGAGAAGTCGGGCGAGTGGGTGTCCAGCGCGGTGAGCGCCTCGACGTAGGCCGAGACCTTCTGGTCCAGCGCCGGCAGCGCCGCCTTGTCGAGCGGGATCATCCCGCCGGCTTTGGTCGGCTCCACCGCGGCGACGGCCGGAGGCGCCTCGAGCTGGAGTCCCGCGGTCGCGGCGGGCGGCGCCAGCGGCGCAGCGGTTGGTTCGGACATCGTCGAGCTCCTCGGGTCGCGCGGTCGGACGAGCAGGCTCCATGATGTCGCGTCCGGGGCGGACGGCGCGATCAGGGCGGCGGCGATCCCGTCAGCTCGAGTCGGCTCTGGGTCGGCACGGCCCCGAAAGCTACGTCGACCCGACGCGCGGTGCCCTGGGACTCCAGCGCGAACGTGATCCGCAGCACGTGCCGCGGCGGGAGCACCCGGCTGACGGCTGGGAGGGTCTTGGTCTCCTTGCGGTATCCGGCCCGGTTGTCGCCATCGCCGACCGTCGTGCGGCTCGTCGCGATGGTCGTGCAGGGACCGGACCGCGACGCGCAGTCGGAGATCGAGATCGACAGCTGGCCGAGGCCCCGGGATTTCCCGTTCTCGGCCACGACCTCGTCGTACAGAACCAGCGTGGGCCGCCCGGACAGACGACTCGCGGTGGCGCCGGTGGCGAAGTCGAACGATCTGCTGGCGCCGCCGGCGACCAGGCGAACGGTGCTCGGCTGCTGCCCGGTGGGCCGCGTCCGGGTGAGCCCCGCGGTGGAGAGGAAGTAGGAGCGGACCGACGTAGCCGGGGCCGGGGCCGCCGGGGACCGGGTCGGGCGGGCGGCGCTGGCCCCGGTAGACGGGGTCGAGCCGGGCCGCGGACGGGGCGCGCTGGACGCCGGCGCCGCCGAGAACGATGCCGATGCCGACGAAACCGGGGCCCCCGGTGCGGCGGAGGCCAGGCCAGCCTCACCCGTCAGCGTCGTCGGCGTGGACGATGCCGGAATACGCGCGCTCCCGGCCTCCGTCCCTGTGCTCGGCGGGGAGCTACTACCGGCCCCGGGGGCGGGCACCACGGCGACCGCGCCCACCACCGCGCCGGTCATCGCACCCGCTCGGAGGATGTCCCCCGCACGGCGCGCGGCGAACGGCAGCACCGAGAGCCAGCTCAGCGGGCCGAGCGTCCAGCGCAGGCGGCCGAGGCTGATCTGGAGGAACGCCCGCACCACCGCAGGATCGAACTGGGTGCCAGCGCACCGCGACAGCTCAGCCCGGGCGGCCCCGGCGCTTCGAGCCCGCGCGTAGGTGCGGTTGGTCGTCATGACCTCGAAGGCGTCAGCGACGGCGACGATGCGGGCGCCCTGCGAGATCTGGTCACCCGCCAAGCCGCGCGGATATCCGCCGCCCGACCACTGCTCGTGGTGCTGCTCCACGGTGTGACCCCACGGGCCCAACCACGGGAGCAGCCCGGCAGCGAGACGCCGGCCCTCCTCGGGGTGACGCCGCAGCTGCGCCCAGTCCTCCGCCGAGAGGTCGCTGCCACCGTTGAGGACTTCCCGGGGCACGGTGAGCTTGCCCAGGTCGTGCACGAGTGCGGCCCACCGCAGCCGCGTCCGGTCCTCTTCCGGCAGGTGCAGCTCCGCACTGATCAGGTCTACGTACGCACGCACGCGCTCCGAGTGACCGCGGGTCTTGGGGTCGTGCAAGCCGAGAACCCCCACGAGCGTGACGAGCATCTCGGCCACCTCGTCGGCCTGGGCCGGCCCGTCTGCACCGCGGAGCTTCGTCAGCCGCGACCCGATCTCACGCACCGTCGCACCGCGCGCCGCCCGCAGCCGGGACGGCGCCCGGTCAGGGAACACCAATGACAGCTCGAGCAGCACGGCCAGCGGCAGCGCCCGCCGCCCTACGCGGTCCACTGCCCACGTCACCATCCAGGCGACACCGAGGACCAATGCCCACCAGGCAGCGGACTCGAGCAACGAGCTGGGCGCCGGCAGTACGGCGATGAGCGCCAGCGACGCGGCCACGGACACGGCCAGGGGCACCAGTACGACGGCGGCCCGCACCAGGAACCCGAGGAAGGGATGGGCACGCCAGTGGTTCTCCGCCGGCGCTGCCATGGAGGCCATTCTGGTCCAGCATCTCGGGCATTGACAGCCGCCATTCGGCGTAGGAGCCCGGCACCCCGGCTTTCGCGACCGGGTCGCCTTCCTTAGCTGAGCCAGCGCAGGCGGGCGACCGCGTCGGCGCGGATCACGGCGTACATCGCCTCCAGCTCGCGGCGGAGCCCACCACCGCCCAGCTCGATGGGGGGCTGCCCGCGCTCATCCAGCGCGTCGACGGCTGACTCCTCGCCGGGCCCGTCGGAGGCATCGCCGAGCTCCAGCGGAGCCACGGAGCCCCAGAACAGGACGGGATCGGTCGGCAGGTCAGGCTCGCTCACCGCGTCTGTGCTCATGCGTCGCTCACCGCGTCGGCGGACAGCGTGAGGAGCTCGCGCAGGTCCCGCGTGGACATCTCGGTGAGCCAGCTCTCGTCGGTGCCGACGATGGTCTCGGCCAACGCGCTCTTCTTCTCCAGCAACGCGTCGATGCGCTCCTCCAGCGTGCCGGTGCAGATGAGGGTGCGCACCTGCACGACCTTGGTCTGACCGATCCGGTGGGTGCGGTCAGTGGCCTGCTGCTCCACTGCCGGGTTCCACCACCGGTCGAGGTGCACCACGTGGTTCGCCGCGGTCAGGTTGATGCCGACCCCGCCGGCGCGCAGGGAGGCCAGCAGGACCGGTGGGCCGTCCGGTGCGTCGAAGCGCTCCCGGAGTGTGTCGCGCGCCGTCCGGGACAGGCCTCCGTGGAAGACCGCGACCTCGGCTCCGAGCCGCTCCGAGAGATACGGCGCGAGCAGGTGCGCCAGCTGCGCGTACTGGGTGAAGACGACGGCCTTCTCGTCGATGCCCAGCGCTTCCTCGAGCACCTCTTCCAGCACCGCCAGCTTGCCCGAGCGGCCGGCGAGCGGCGAGCCATCGCCGAGCAGGTGAGCAGGGTGGTTGCACACCTGCTTGAGTCGGGTCAACGTGGCGAGCACCATCCCCCGGCGGGCGATGCCGACCGACGAGTCCACCCCCGACAGCAGCCGGTCGACAAGAGTGCGGTAGAGAGCGGCCTGCTCGCGGGTGAGGTTGCAGTAGATCTTCATCTCCTGCTTGGGCGGCAGCTCGTCGAGGATGCCCTGGTCGGTCTTGCGGCGGCGCAGCACGAAGGGCTTCGTCAGTGCCCGCAAGGCTGAGCGCGCCTCGTCGTCACCGGATCTCTCGATGGGCACGGCGAAGCGGCGCTGGAAGCCAGCGGCCGTGCCGAGCAGGCCTGGGTTGAGATACCGCATGATCGAGTGCAGCTCACCGAGCCGGTTCTCGATCGGCGTGCCGGTCAACGCGACCCGGCGCGGAGCTCGCAGCCGCCGTACGGCCTGCGCCTGCGCGGTGGTCGGGTTCTTGACCGCCTGCGCCTCGTCGAGGACGACCCGCCACCAGTCGGTCGCGGCCAAGCCGTCGACGTCACGAGCGAGCACCCCGTAGGACGTGACGACGAGGTCGATGTCATCGCGGCCCGCGAGCTCGTCGGCATCGGTCCGGTTGGGGCCGTGGTGCAGGTAGACCCGCAGCCCCGGTGTGAACCGTCGGCTCTCGTGCTGCCAGTTGCCCACCACTGACATGGGGCAGACGAGGAGCGTGGGGGTCGGCTTGTCGTCGGCCTCGCGCTCCGCTGCGAGCAGGGCCAGGAGCTGGATGGTCTTGCCCAGGCCCATGTCGTCGGCGAGGCAGGCGCCGAGGGACAGTCGCTCGAGGAAGACCAGCCAGGACAACCCCTTGAGCTGGTAAGGCCGCAGGACGCCCGAGAAGCCCGCGGGTGGCGGCACCGCTTCGAGGGAGAGGTCGAGGTCGCCGTCGAGCAGCGCCGCGACCCAGCCGCTGGCCGTCATGCCGTCGAAGGGCAGGTCACCGAGCTCATCGCCGCGGCTCAGCGCGGCGTGCAGCGCCTCGACGACAGGCACCCCGCTGCCGTCGGCGCCTGGCCGCTCCAGCAGCGTGGCAGCGGCCGCGCGGTCGCGTTCGGTGAGGGAGACCCACTGCCCTCGGACCTGGGTGAACGGACCCGTCGCGCTCGCCAGCAGCGCCATCTCCGCCTGGGTCAGGTCGCCGCCGTCAAGCGTCACCTGCCACCGGTAGTCGACGAGCGCACTCGCGCCGAGAAGCCCGGGTGACCAGGGAGAGCGCTCTGAGCTGGTGATGTGCAGTCGGGCGGCCAGCCGCGATGGCTGGCGCATCCACCGGGGTGCGCGAATCACGATCCCGAGCTGCTCGAGGGCGGTGCCGTGGCGGCGAAGAGCCTCGGCTAGGGCGGGCGCGTCGACCTCGAACCGGTCGCGTGCGTGCGCGCCGTGCAGGGCGGCCAGCTCTCCCCACACCCGGGCTGCGCCGGCGAGGGTCGTGTCGAGAAGCGCGGCCGGGCCGGCCACCGGACCCCGCCGGGTGCGCACGGGGCCGACGCCGCCCCGGATAACCGCGGCCGACCAGTACGTCTCGGGATCCACGGCATCGACCAAGCCGGCTTCGACGCTCCACCGGCCGCCGGAAGAGACTGGCGGCTCGTCGTCGGCGCCGGGGCCCTCGAGAGGATTCGCGACACTGCCTTCGGGCGGCCAGTCGTCGCCCACAGTCGGCGCTCCAGGGACTTCGGCGATGCGCAAGCACAGCTGCGCTCTCTCCTGACCGGGTGCGCTCGACTGCCACCACGCGTCGATCCGCCCAGCGACGAGGGCGGTCGTCGGCAGGTCGGGAGTAGTGCCGCTCGGGTCGCCGAGGGCTTCCAGCCACCGCCAGACGACGGGCGAGCCGCCGGGACGCTCGGGGAGATGACCGGTGAGAGCCGAGCGGGCTATCTCGTCCAGCAGCGCGCCGACCAGGCCGTCGAGTGCCTCTCGCGCCGTGACCTGAGCACCCACGGCGCATCGAAAGGCCGGCGGCTGGTCGCCCGCGAGAGCTTCGAGCCGCGTGTCGTCGGCCTCCGTCGGCGCCGGCTCCCAGCGCGCGTGCGCGATCGCCGTACCCACCCGCAGCGCCGGGAGCAGGCGGCCACGTGCGGCCAGCCGGGCGGCGAGGACAGCCGCCGCCCGGGCATGGTGGAGGGTCGCGCCCGCGCACGACGCGCCATCGTCGTCCAGACCGCGGGTGAGGAACGACAGGGCCGCCGACGGTCCGAGCGGCACCGCTGGCACCGTGGTCGCCTCGAGTCGACCCGCAGCGGGCAGCCGTAACGCGATCTCGAGGGACCGCTGGCGGGCCTGGGTCAGGCGCGCCTCCCCGGACACCACGGGGGGCAGGACCCCGAGAAGCGTGTCGAGCTCCGCTGCTGACGCATCGGAGGCCCCCTCACCGCGTGCCCACACCCAGAGCAGCTCGTCATGCCACACGACGTGCACGACCAGCATTGGCGCCTCTCTTCTCGGCCGTCCAGCCTCTCACGACTCTGCTCCAGGCGGAGATCAGGCGGAGATCAGGCGGAGCGGGCGCTCCAGGCCAGCAGGTCGGCGACGCCGCGGGTGTTCACGATCGTGTCGACCGGTACGCCGCAGTCGGCAGCTCGCTCGCAGCCGTAGCGCTGCCACTCGAGCTGGCCTGGGGCGTGGGCGTCGGTGTCGATCGCGATCCGGCACCCCGCGTCGACCGCGAGACGCAGCAGCCGCCTGGGGGGATCGAGGCGCTCGGGGCGCGAGTTGACCTCGACGGCGACGCCGAAGCGCGCGCATGCGGCGAACACGATCTCAGGATCGAACGTCGACTCCGGTCGGCCGCGGCCTGTCACGAGGCGCCCCGTGCAGTGACCGAGGATGTCGGTGTGCGGGTTGGCGATCGCTGCCACGAGGCGCCGGGTCATCGACTCGGCTTCCATCCGCAGCTTGCTGTGCACGCTGGCCACCACCACGTCGAGACGCCCCAGCAGCTCATCGGACTGGTCGAGCGAGCCGTCGTCGAGGATGTCGACCTCGATGCCGGTCAGGATGCGAAAAGGAGCGAGATCTGCGTTGAGCTCCGCGACGACGTCGAGCTGATCCGAGAGGCGCTCCGGAGACAGGCCGTTGGCAACCGTGAGCCGGGGGCTGTGATCGGTCAGGACGATGTAGTCGTGGCCGAGGTCGCGGGCCGCCTCCGCCATCTCGCGGATCGGGCTCCCGCCGTCCGACCAGTCGGAGTGCACGTGACAGTCGCCGCGCAGCGCAGCCCGCAGGTCAGCGCCTGCCTCGGTCGGCGCTGCTCCGTCGATCGCTGGCGGCAGCCCTCCCGCCGCCTCGAGGCGGAGCAGGTACGCCGGGGTCGCACCCGCGCTCGCCTCGACCACTACGCGCTCGATGGCTTCGCCGACGCCGGGCAGCTCCTGCAAGGTCCCCGCGGACACCCGGGACTGAAGCTCACCCGGGGATAGGTCGGCAATCACGTCCGCGCCCCGACGAAACGCCCTGACCCGGTACGTCGGCTCGCGGGCCCGCTCGAGCAGGTAGGCGATCCGGCGCAGCGACTCGACCGGCGTCCGGGTCGTCTCGCCCACTGATCCCGGTACGGCTAGAGGTCGAAGGTGAAGCGGGCGGAGTTCTTCGTGCCGAGCTCACGGGCGAGAGCCGTCGCGGTCAGCACGTACCGGCCCTTCTCATGGATGTAGTCGCCGTTGTTGTCCGACTGCTCCAGCCACCGCACGCTGTAGACGCGGCAGTCGCCTGGACGAACCGTGTCAAACGTGGGCTCGCTGCCGAACACCGCCTGGTGCGACCACTGCCACAGCACTTCCTCACTGCCCTCTTTGGTGATGGCGAAGTCGACCTGCTGCTCACCGCGGAAGGACAGAGTTCGCGTCGTCGTGGACACCCGACCGAGGCAGACCGAGATGGACACGGTGGAGTCTCCGGTCTGCTCGTCCTTGGGGCTCGTCATCCTGCGGTCGGCATACAGGCACCAGGGCGCGTCGATGGACAGGGTGCCGCAGGCCCTCAGATCCTGCTCCGACCGCTCGGCTGGGGGAGCCGGCCGGCGGGGGCGGAGCGGAGCCGTCGGACGAGCCGCGCTGCGCGGCGCGGACGCCCCGGCCGGGCGCACTTCGCGCGCCGCCTCCGCTGTCCGAGCAGGCGCTAACCCCGCTCCGCGCGTACCGGACCGACCCTCGTCGGCGACGGTCGGCGGGGGGTCCAGCTCGACGGCGGCAGGGGCGGATCCCGGATCGACGGGCCCGGTCACGACCGGGGCCTCCGGCAGCTCGGCGAACTCCAGGCGGGCATCGGTGTCCGCCGCGGAGCCGGTCAGGCTGACTGCCAGGAGGACCGCGCTGAGGGAAGCGAGGACGCTGGTGCCCGCCGTACGCCGCCGCCGCCGACGGCCCATGGCCAGCGCGGTCTCGAAACCACCGGGCTCGGGATCGAGCTCGGCGTACGGGCGCCGGGGCAACGCGCCATGACCCGACATGGCGTCTTGATCAGGCATCGTCGGCCTCCATCGCGACCTGGAGGAGCGCGCGCGCCTCGTGCAGCCAGCGCTTGATCGTGCCCACCGGGCGCTTGGTCAGCTCGGCGACCTCGGTCAGCGGCAGATCTGCGTAGTAGTGCAGCAGGACTACCTCGCGGAACTTCCCGGGCAGGCGCTCCACGAGATCGCGCAGCCAGGGGTCGTGCTCCGCCGGAGCGTCCGGACGGGCGTGCAGCTCGGCGTAGATCTCCCGCTCCCGCTTGCCCCGGCGCCAGTGCCGACGCGCCAGGTTGGTCGCCACGTAGTAGACGTAGGCCTTTGGCTCGCGCACCCCGATCCAGCGGGCGAAGAGCCGGGCGAAGGCCTCCTGGGTGATGTCCCGACCGAGCTGGGGGTCCCCCACGAGCGCGGTGCAGTAGCCGGCCAGGCCGGAGAACTCACGCGAGTAGAGGAGCCGGAAGCCCTCCTCCCGGGTCAGCGTGGCGGACAGTGCGACTGAGCCGTCGGGATCGGCGAGGAGCCGATCGCCGAGGTCGCCGGCGCCCAGAGCGCGCGGCATGCTCATCGTGGTCACGTCCGTCCTCGCAGCGGGCAGTCCGGTTGGCCAGGTCAACCAGTGAGAGCCCGGGGTGGCCCGTCGGGTTCGGCCCGTCCTGCTGAGAGGCTAGGTGACTTCTCGCTCGATGACTAGTGACTCACTGCGCTCGTATCCTCACTCAGGGTAGTCATGTGTGGCCGCGGTGCTAGTCATCTTTGTCGCTGGATGCAGTTTGTCGGTGAAACGGACGGGAATCCCCCGCAGTGTTACTCACCGTCACCGACTCACTACGGAAAGAGCTCCAGTCATGGCCACTTCCTCTCGCATCGCCACCCGCCGGGTGCTGACCGTGCTCGCGCTGGCGGGTGCCACCGGGATCGCTCCGCTCGCCGGGTCGGCCTTCGCCGCGCCCGCCGTCCCCGCGCCCGGCACGACCCAGGGCGGCTCGACGTCGAACCCGGACGGTGGGGGCGTTGACAAGCCGTTCCCGGTAGGCGACTTGGCCGCCGGGAGCCAGGGCACCGACGACTTCGACGGCAACAACGGCTGCGGCAACGACGACGACCGCGAGGACGACAACAACGGCCTCTGCGGCGGCCCCAAGAAGGACAAGGACAAGGACAAGGACAAGGACGACGCCGACACGGTCGTCACCCCGGTTTCCGCGCCCGTCGTCACTGTCTCCACGCCCGTGACGCTGACGGCACCGCGCAGCGCCGTCACCACCACCTTCGGTGGCGTGGTCTTCGACGGAACGGTGACCAACCCGCCGGTCCCGGCTCGCCCCCCGGTCGCCGCACCGGCACCCGCTGTGCAGAAGGCGCCGGCAGCGACCAAGAGGGCGCCTGCCGCGAGAAAGGCACCGGCCGCAAAGGCCGCTCGCCGGATTCAGCCCGCCGGTGTGCTCGGAGCGCGGATCGTCCGCCCGGCAGCGGCTCCGGAGCCGGCTTCCGTGCTGGGCGTGCAGCTGTCCCGCTCCTTCACCGCTCCGGCGCCGGCGCAGGTGCTCGGAGCTGCCCAGGTGGCCGGCGCCGTGCTCCCACGCACCGGTAACGGCGTGCCGCTGCAGCTTGCCTTCCTGGTCGGCGGCCTCATGGTGGTCGCCGGCGGCACCTCGCTCTCGGTGGGTCGCGCTCGCCAGTAGCCCGCTCTCAGCTGTTCACCTTCACCCGCTCAACCTTTCCAGGTTGGGCGGGTGAAGTCGTTAGGGGGAGGGCGGGTTCGGTCGCGGGAATGTCAGGTTGCCGGGGTGTCTTCGACGGTCGCCGCCGCCGTGCCGGTGGCCTCGTCGTCCAGCAGCCGATAGCGCGCGACCGCCTCGCCCACCACCTCCGGCTTGACCTCTCCCGCCGCAGCGAGCCGCGACAGGGTGGCGACCACGATGCTCTCGGCGTCGATGTGGAAGTGACGCCGCAGCGCCGCCCGGGTGTCGCTGCGCCCGAAGCCGTCGGTGCCGAGTGACGTCCAGTCACCGGGCACCCACCGGGCGATCTGGTCGGGCACGGCAGCCATCCAGTCGCTGACCGCGACCACCGGCCCGGGCGCGCCGGCGAGCGCGCTGGTCACGTACGGCACCCGCGGGGTCTCCTCCGGGTGCAGCAGGTTGTGCTCCTCGGCAGCGAGCGCGTCCCGGCGCAGCTCCGTCCAGCTGGTGACGCTCCACACGTCGGCGCCGACCCCCCAGTCGGCCGCCAGCATCGTCTGAGCCTCGACGGCCAGGCGTACGGCGATGCCGGATGCCAGCAGCTGGGCGCGGACGGTCGGCCCCTCTGCCGCAGCGGCGAAGCGGTACAGCCCCCGGAGGATGCCCTCGGTCACGCCTTCTGGCATGGCTGGCTGAACGTAGGGCTCGTTGTAGAGGGTCAGGTAGAAGAAGACGTTCTCCGCAGCCTCCCCGTACATCCGCCGGATGCCGTCTTGGAAGATCACGGCGACTTCGTAGGCCCAGGCAGGGTCGTAGCTCACGCAGGCGGGGTTGGTCGACGCGATGAGCAGCGAGTGGCCGTCCTGGTGCTGCAGGCCCTCGCCGTTGAGCGTCGTGCGGCCCGCCGTCGCGCCCAGCAGGAATCCGCGCCCCAGCGCGTCGGCGAAGGCCCAGATCGAGTCGGCGATCCGCTGGAAGCCGAACATCGAGTAGAAGATGTAGAGCGGGATCGTCGGCTCGCCATGAGTGGCGTACGACGTGCCGGCCGCGTGCATCGACGCCATCGAGCCGGCCTCGCTGATGCCCTCGTGCAGGATCTGGCCCTGCTGCGACTCCTTGTAGGACAGCAGCAGCTCTCGGTCGACGGCGTCGTAGCGCTGGCCGTGCGGGCTGTAGATCTTCAGGCTGGGGAAGAGCGAGTCCATGCCGAAGGTACGCGCCTCGTCGGGGATGATCGGCACGATCCGCCGGCCGAACTCCTTGGTCTTCAGGACGTCTTTGAGCATCCGGACGAAGGCCATCGTCGTCGCGACGGACTGCTTGCCGGATCCAGCCAGCATGTCCGCGTAGGCATCGTCGGCGGGCAGCGGCAGCGTCTTCTCCCGTACGACGCGCCGCGGCATGTGCCCGCCGAGCGCGGCCCGGCGCTCCAGCAGGTACTGCACCTCGTCGGAGGCCTCACCCGGGTGGAAGTAGGGGGGCAGGTCGCCTTCGAGCTGGGCGTCGGTGATGTCGAGGTAGAGCCGGTCGCGGAACGTCTTGAGCGCCTCGACGGTGAGCTTCTTCATCTGGTGGGTCGCGTTGCGCGCCTCGAAGTCCGGGCCCAGCGTCCAGCCCTTGATGGTGTGCGCGAGGATGACTGTCGGCTGGCCGTGGTGCTCGGTGGCGGCTTTGAACGCGGCGTAGACCTTGCGGTAGTCGTGCCCACCCCGCGGCAGCGCCCGCAGCTGGTCGTCGCTCAGGTGCTCCACCATCTTGCGCAGCCGTGGATCGCGGCCGAAGAAATGGTCGCGGATGTAGGCACCGGATTCGACCGAGTAGGTCTGGAACTGGCCGTCTGGGGTGGTGTTCATCGCATTGACCAGTACGCCGTCGGAGTCACGGGCGAGCAGGCTGTCCCACTCGCGGCCCCAGACGACTTTGACGACATTCCAGCCGGCGCCGCGGAACGTCGACTCGAGCTCTTGCATGATCTTGCCGTTGCCGCGGACGGGGCCGTCCAGGCGCTGCAAGTTGCAGTTGACGACGAAGGTCAGGTTGTCGAGCTCCTCGCGGGCCGCGACGCCGATGGCGCCGAGCGACTCGGGCTCGTCCATCTCCCCGTCGCCCAGGAAGCACCACACCCGCGACTTCGAGGTGTCCTTGATCTGCCGCGCGTGCAGGTAGCGGTTGAACCTCGCCTGGTAGATCGCGGTAATCGCGCCCAGGCCCATGGAGACCGTGGGGAACTCCCAGAAGTCCGGCATCAGCCGCGGGTGCGGGTACGACGACAGCCCGCCGGGCTTGCTCTCCTGGCGGAAGGCGTCGAGCTGGGCCTCCGTCAGCCGGCCCTCGAGGAACGCCCGGGCGTAGATGCCAGGGGAGCCGTGGCCCTGGATGAAGATCTGGTCGCCGCTCTCGCCGTGGTCGTGACCGCGGAAAAAGTGGTTGAAGCCGATCTCGTACAGGCTCGCGCTGGAGGCATAGGTGGCGATGTGCCCGCCGACGCCGAGCCCCGGCCGGTTGGCCCGGCTGACCATGACCGCGGCGTTCCATCGGATGTAGGCCCGGATCCGACGTTCGAGGTGCTCGTCGCCGGGGAACCACGGCTCGCGCTCCGGCGGGATGGTGTTGATGTAGTCCGTGCTGGTCAGCCCGGGCACCCCGACCTGCTGCGCCCGGGCGCGCTCGAGCAGCTTGAGCATGAGGAACCGCGCTCGGCCGCGGCCCTGCTCGGCGACGATTCCGTCGAGCGACTCGAGCCATTCCGCCGTCTCACTGGCGTCGACGTCCGGCAGCTGGCTGGGCAGCCCGTCGGTGATGACCGGGTTGGTTCGGTCGGTGCTCACCCAGACTCCTCACGCTGCTCACCTGCTCAGACATGGCGTGCTCTGGCCATTCTGCCCTGGGCGCCTGCACGCGACCCCTCGGCGGTGTTTGGACTACCCTGGCGCCGATCAGATTTGCACAGCGCCACATTCGTGGACATGACGTCCACCAGGACATGACAGGGAGGCCGACGGTGACGTCCACCGCGGGAGACGCGGCGGGTCAGCGCACAGCGGCTGACCGGTTGGGCATCACGGCCGGCATGGTCGTGCTGGAGTTAGGGCGCGACGACGACGTCGACCCGACGCTGCGCGAAGCGGTGATCGAGCGGATCGGCGGTGAGCTGACCGACGAGGACTCCGACGACGTCGTCGACGTCGTGCTCCTGTGGTTCCGTGAGGACGACGGCGACCTCGTCGACGCGCTGATGGACGCCCGCACCCGTCTCGACGCGGCGGGCTCCATCTGGGTGCTCACCCCCAAGGCCGGCCGAGCCCGCCACGTCGAGCCGAGCGACATCATCGACGCGGCGCCGACTGCAGGGCTGGCTCAGACGTCGACGGTGCAGGCCGGTCAGGACTGGACCGCGTCGCGTCTCGTCGTACCCAAGGGCCAGCGGGCCGCGCGCCGTCAGTAGTGTCGCCCGGTCCCGGGGCGGCCGTCGTTCCCGGCCTACCTGCGGAGCCGGCTGAGCAAGCCGGTCAGGCCCGTCACCGTGGCGGCGGCCCGGCTCAGCAGGGCTGCGCCGGGGATACCCGGCACCTGCTCGACCAGCGGCGCGAGCCGGAGGAACTGCGTCAGGTCCTGGACCACGATCCGCCGCTGCAGCAGCAGGACCGGTACGCCGACGCGCCCGGCTGAGGCATCCAGGACGTCGACCGCCGTACCGAGAATGGCTGGCCCGGCCACTGATCCCGCAGGAACGGCCGTCGTGGTCCACTGGTCTTCCTCGATCTCAGCGCGCCACCCGCCCGTAGGAGTCTGGGCGCTCACCGCGATGGTGATGCCGTGCCGCGCGGCGAGCGCTCCCGTCACGTCGATGAGCGCGGCCAGCCCAGCGTCGAGCAGAGCGGGGTCCGGTGCGACTGCGCCGGCAGCGTGCAGGTCCAGGGCGTGCACGGCGAGCTCATAGCAGCCGGCGTGCACCAGCCCGGCCAGCGGCAGCGGGCCGAGCATGCTCATCGCCGGCGCGGTCGCCAGCGTCGCGAGCTCTCGCCGGTTGATCGCGAGAATGCCGTCTCTGCTGCGGCGCAGTGCGTCGAGCACCTCATCGTCCGACGCGTCCCGGTGCTCGGCGATCACTGCTGCGTTCACCGTGTCCGGATCCATCGGCGCACCGTCGGCGCCCGCTCGTGCAGATCTGATCGCATCGATCAGCGGCGCCCGGTCGTCCCAGGTGCCCAAGTGCACGACGACGTCGCGGGCCTGCCACCCGGGCAGCCGAGTCGGCGCGTCGAGGTCGGCCGACTCGGCGACCTCGACGAACAGCTGCCACGACCGCGCCATCCGATCGAGCAGCGGCGCTAAGGGGGCGGAGGACAGCCCCCGGCCGGGCGTCGGTACCATCGTCGTAATCTAAGCGGCGGCGCTCCGGCCCCGCACCCCGCTACCCGCTCCAGGAGGACCCCCACTGTGTCTGACAACATCCGCTCTGTCGACGTCGGCCAGCCCGCACCCGACTTCGCGCTCAAGGACCAGAACAACGAGGTGGTCTCCCTAGCCAGCTTCGCCGGCGAGAAGAACGTCGTGCTGATCTTCCATCCGCTCGCCTTCACCGGCATCTGCGAGGGCGAGCTGTGCGCAGTGCAGAGCGAGCTGCCCACCTTCGAGAACGACGACGTGCAGGTGCTGAGCATCTCCGTGGCGCCGTCGCCGAGTCACAAGGTGTGGGCCAACCAGCAGGGCTTCACCTTCCCGCTGCTCAGTGACTTCTGGCCGCACGGCGCCGTCGCGCAGGCGTATGGCTGCTTCGACGAGACCAAGGGAGTGGCGACTCGCGCGACGTACGTCATCGACAAGGCGGGGATCGTGCGCTGGAAGACGATGAACGCCATCCCCGACGCCCGCGACCACGCGGAGTACGCCAAGGCGCTCGCCGAGCTCTAGCCAAACCCGCCTCGCCGTACTCCGATGCCGTGCTACCGCTGCGATCGCCGGCAGAGCGACCCCGGTCGGGGCGCCTCCCCGTGGAAGCGCGGCGTGCTGGCCGGCACCCAGGTGCTGGTCTGCCCGAGCTGTCAGCAGGAGCACGACTGGGAAGCTGCCCTCGACGAGTGCGCCGCCTGCGGGTCGACTCGACTGGTGCGCTCGCTGGGTGATACCCGATGCCTGGCGTGCGGCGCGGCTGGCGAGGAGGCCGGTGGGGACCCGGGGGACGCCGCGCCCGGCCCGCCTCACCAGCCGGCGCCTGGAGCTCTTGCCGCCGACGTCTCCACTGCGCTGCGCAAGGTCTTCGGCGGCACGAGTCCCTGAGTGTGCGGGCGGGCAGCAGCGGCGGTGTCGGTAGCCTGTCGTGGCTTACCGGGCGAGTAGCTCAGCGGTAGAGCGCCGCGCTTACAACGCGGATGCCGGGGGTTCGACACCCTCCTCGCCCACGTGACGACGACGCTGCGCGACT
>DATLOQ010000045.1:0-134954 GCA_035536235.1 Mycobacteriales bacterium | reverse complement strand
GGACGGCCGGATCGCCTCGTGCGCTTCCTGCGCGTTCTTGACCTTCTTCTCGTACCGCCGCGGCGAGTCCGGCACGTAGTCCGGGCCGTAGAGCTCCCGAGCCTGACTGCGCGCCGCGTTGAGGGCGGTCTCCGACAGTGTTGTCGAGTCGGTGCGCATGTACGTGATGTGACCGTTCTCATACAGGCGCTGGGCGATCTGCATCGTGCGCTGCGAGGGAAAGCGCAGCTTGCGCCCCGCTTCCTGCTGCAGGGTGGACGTCATGAAGGGGGCGTACGGCGAGCGCCGGTAGGGCTTCTCCTCCACTGACCGAACGGAGTGCGCTGAGTCGCGCAGTCGCTCCGCCAGCCCGCGCGCCTGACCCTCGTCGAGCACCACGGCACCGGCCCTCGTCAGCGCGCCGTCCTCGCCGAAGTCCTTGCCGGTGGCCAGCCGCGCACCGGCGAGGGAGATCAGGGTGGCGGTGAAGGCGGTGCTCACCCCCGGCGGAGCTGTAAGGGCGTCAAAGGTGCCTTCGATGTCCCAGTAGCCGGCGGCCCGGAAGCGCATCCGGGCGCGCTCGCGCTCGACGATGATGCGGGTCGCGACACTCTGCACCCGGCCGGCCGACAGCTTCGGCATGACCTTCTTCCACAGCACCGGCGACACTTCGTAGCCATACAGGCGGTCGAGGATGCGCCGGGTCTCCTGTGCATCGACGAGGCGGCGGTCGATGTCGCGATGGTTCTCCACGGCGTGGGCGATTGCCGTCGGGGTGATCTCGTGGAAGACCATCCGCTTGACCGGCATCGAGGTCGGCGGGCTGAGCACCTCGAGCAGATGCCAGGCGATCGCCTCGCCCTCGCGATCCTCGTCTGTGGCGAGGTAGAGCTCGCTGGCGTCCCTGAGCAGCGCCCTGAGCTTGCGCACCTGGTCGCGCTTCTCCGGCGACACGACGTAGAGCGGCTTGAAGTCGTCGTCGACGTTCACCCCGAGCCGGGCCCAGGACTCGCCCTTCTGCGCAGCCGGGACGTCGGCGGCATTGCGCGGGAGATCACGGATGTGCCCGATGGACGACTCCACGATGAAGTCACTGCCGAGGAACCCGGCAATCGTCTTGGCCTTCGCGGGTGACTCGACGATCACCAGCCGCCGGCCCCGGCCTTGGCGCGCGGCGGTCGTGTTCCTGTCGATGGGCACGCGTCTCCTACAACGATCGAGGGGCGGGAAAGTACGGCCGGTCGCGGCGACTTGGACGACCGGCGTCTCCGGCGGAGTGTGGGCACGGCGCTAGAGGCTCGTCAAATGATGGGCCGGTGTCGGCGCGCCGCGCGGGAGTCCTACCGTGCCTGCGGCCAAGCGCCGGCCGGCAGCCCGTCCGGCGGGCTCCCGACCAGCTCACGCAGCCGGCCGAGCCGCTTGCTGCCGATGAGCCGGTACGCCGGCCCGTCGGCTCTGGGACCGACCAGCGCACCGGGCAGTCCAGCACGCGCCAGCGCCGCCCCGATGCCGGCCCAGCTGCCCTCGTCCTGGGCACTGAGCCGCAGCAGATAGCCCTGTGCGTCGTGCTGCCCGGCAGACATCACCCACCATCGCAACCGGGGCCCGTCGAGGGTCAGGTCGACCGGCGGCCGCTTGGCGCCGGCCGTGCTCCACCGTCGGGCCAACGGGGCCAGCAACGAGCTGAAGGGGGTGCGCACGGCGACCGCCTCCCCCTCGGCGTCGACCACCTCGCCGCCGAGGCCGAGCGAGTGCAACGCCGCGGTGAGGTGCTCTACCCGCCACATCTCAGCGACCGGCACGACAACCGACACCCGAGCCTCGCCATCCTGGCGGACTGTCTGACCTGGCCCGCACAGCAGCCCCTCGAGGTCATCGGGGGACGCCGGCATCTCGTCGGCGGAGAAGAACGATAGCTGGCTCACCGACCCACTCTAGCTGGGCCGGTCCGGCAGACGCCGGGCCCGGCACCCCGCGGAAAGGGTGCCGGGCCCGGCGCCGTGCCGTGTAGAAAGGCCAGGTGTGCCTACGCGTAGAGCACCGGGTTGTCGGCGTCGATCTCGATCTCGGTGGCCGACGCGACCGTCCGCTTCTTGCTGTAGACGACCGCCGCGGCGATGCAGGCGGCCGCGAACAGCGCGATGGTGATGCGCACGCCGTCGTTCTCGTCCTTGCCGATGCTGTACTTCACCACCGACGGCGCGATGAGCACGGCGACGAGGTTCATCACCTTGATCAGCGGGTTGAGCGCCGGGCCGGCAGTGTCCTTGAACGGGTCACCCACGGTGTCACCGATCACGGTGGCCTTGTGGGCATCGGAGCCCTTGCCGCCGTAGACGCCCTCCTCGACCAGCTTCTTGGCGTTGTCCCACGCGCCACCGGCGTTGGAGAGGAAGACCGCCATGAGCTGGCCGCAGGCGATCGCGCCGGCGAGGAACGCGCCAAGCGGCGCGTAGCCGAGGCCGAAGCCGATGGCCACGGGAGCGAGGATGGCCAGCACACCGGGGGTGAGCAGCTCGCGCAGCGAGTCGCGGGTGCAGATGTCGACGACAGCGCCGTAGTCGGGCTTCTCGGTGTAGTCCATGATCCCGGGGTGCTCGCGGAACTGCTTGCGGACCTCGTAGACCACGCGGCCCGCTGCACGTGACACCGCGCTGATGGCCAGAGCGGAGAAGAGGAACGTCACCGAAGCGCCGACGACGAGACCGACGAGCACCTCCGGGCGGTCGATCGAGAGGCTGAAGAGCTCGTCGCTGCCGGCATCCTCGAGCGCGGTGAGGACGACCTCCTTGAACGAGCCGAACAGAGAGGTCGCGGCAAGCACCGCAGTCGCGATCGCCAGGCCCTTGGTGATGGCCTTGGTCGTGTTACCCACCGCGTCGAGGCCGGCCATGATCTCGTCGGCCTCCTCCCCCAGGCCGCCGGACATCTCGGCGATGCCGTGGGCGTTGTCCGACACCGGCCCGTAGGTGTCCATCGAGACGATGACGCCCACGGTCGTGAGCAGACCCATGCCGGTGAGCGCGACGGCGTAGAGAGCGACGTCGCTGTTGCCCCCGCCCAGCAGGAACGAGCCGTAGACCGCGGCGCCGAGCAGGAGGGCCGAGTAGACAGCGCTCTCCAGGCCGACGGAGATGCCGGAGAGGATCGTGGTCGCCGGTCCGGTGAGCGAGCTCTTGGCGATGTCCTGCACGGGCTTGCGCTCGGTCGCGGTGAAGTACTCCGTCAGGACCTGGATCACCGACGCGAGGACCAGGCCGATGATCACCGCGGTGGTCGCGATGACCCGGGGGTCGCCATCGAAGCTCGCGACCTCGTCGCTGACCCCGGAGAACTCGGCGAACGACGAAGGCAGGTAGGCGTACGCCACGGCCCCGACTGCCAGCGCGGACGCTGCGGCGGAGTAGAAGAACCCGCGGTTGATGGCCGCCATCCCGTTGCGGTCGCCATCGCGAGGTGAAACAGCAAAAATGCCGAGGATCGAGGTCAGCACGCCGATGCCGCGGACCAGCAGGGGGAAGATGACGCCCTTGATGCCGAACGCAGCGTTGCCGAGGATCAGCGCGGCGACGAGGGTGACCTCATAGGACTCGAAGAGGTCCGCGGCCATCCCGGCGCAGTCGCCGACGTTGTCGCCGACGTTGTCTGCGATCGTCGCGGCGTTGCGCGGGTCGTCCTCGGGGATGCCCTTCTCGACCTTGCCGACGAGGTCCGCGCCGACGTCAGCGGCCTTGGTGAAGATGCCGCCGCCGACCCGCATGAACATCGCGAGCAGCGCGCCACCGAAGCCGAACCCGACGAGGACGTTGGGCGAGTCCTCTTGGTAGATGAGGATGACGGCACAGGCACCGAGCAGACCGAGGCCGACGGTGAACATCCCGGCGACGCCACCCGTACGGAAGGCGATGCGCAGCGCGCGCTTGAGACCAGACTCCTGAGCCGCAGCCGCCACCCGGACGTTGCCGCGCACGGCGAGTCCCATGCCGGCGTAGCCGGTGAGCGCCGAGAGCGCGGCGCCGATGACGAAGAAGACTGAGCGCCCGACCTTGACGCTCGTCGAGTCCGCCGGCAAGGCGAACAGGACGACGAAAGTGAGTGCCACGAAGAGGGCGAGGGTGCGGAACTGGCGGGCCAGGTAGGCAGACGCCCCCTCCTGGATGGCCTTCGCGATCTCCTGCATCTTGGCGGAGCCCTGGCTGGCAGCCAGCACCTCGCGCGAAAGGTAGTAGGCGACGCCCAGGGCGAGGAAGGACGTCGCGAAGACCAGGAGGAGCAGCGTGTAGTCGCTGCCCTCGATCTTCGGGATGGTCCCGCCGCCTACGGCGAGGAACTGCATTGGTCCTCCTTGACGACACGGGCGCACGCCATCTCACCCGCGAGTCGCGAGTGTCGACGTGCCGGGGTGGCGGAGGCGCGTGGAAGCCGCCTCTCGTGGCCGGGAGTCTACGCAGAGGGCGGGACCGGGACAAAGCCCGACCCGGGACTCAGCTCGAGCTCGACGGGACGAGCAGCGGCCAGCACATCCGCACGACAGTGCCGTCGCCGTTGGAGGTGACCTCCAGGTCGTCGACCAGACCTGCGATGACGGCGAGACCGAACCCGATCGGCAGCGTGCCATCGAGGCCGGCCGCGGCGTCGATGAGGTCGGCGAGGTCTGCTTCAGCCTCCGCCTGGCCATGGTCGGCGACGGTCACCGCAAAGGTTCCCTCGTCGTCGGCGAAGGTCACGACGACCTCCTCTGTCACGCCGTGGGCCTGCTGCACACCTACCGCGCGGGCACAGGCTTCGCCTACGGCCAGCCGAACCTCGTCGACGAGGGACTCATCAAGTCCGGAGCGTCGGCCGACCGTGGACGCGATCAGCCGGGCGGTGCGCACGTGCGCGGGTACGGCGCTGAACCGCAGCTCGACGGTGGGCACCGCTACTCGGTCGCCGCGACGGCCTCGTCGACGCTGGCGTGGATGGGGAAGACCTTCGTCAACCCGGTGATGCGGAAGATCTTGAGGATGCGCTCCTGGGTGCAGACCAGCCGCAGCGAGCCCTCGTGGGCGCGCACCCGCTTGAGCCCGCCGACCAGCACGCCGAGTCCGGTGGAGTCGAGGAAGTCGACGTTCTCCATGTCGACGACGAGGTGGTAGGCGCCGCTCGACACGAGGTCGATGAGCTGCTCCCGCAGCTTGGGTGCGGTGTAGACGTCGATCTCGCCACCCACCACCACGATCGTCCGGTCACCCTCGGTGCGGGTCTCGAGAGACAGGTCCACGTGGCTCCTCCTGAGCTGAGTCGAGCGTGTTGGGCGGCAGGCTGATCGGGGCCGGCCGAGACGCCTCGCCCCGTCCGCTACCCCTGCGTGCGCCGATCTAACCACGAGGGGAGGCCTCCCAACGATCGTGCGAGACTAGGGGGACCGCCGTTCGCGACCGCAGGCGGGTCGCTCGCCGTACCGGAAGAGGCTTTGGGTGGACAGCACGATCCTCGCGTATGCAGCGTTCCTCGCCTTCGTCGTGCTCGCGCTTGTCATCGACCTCAAGGTGCTGCACAAGAGCGCACACGAGGTGACGACAAAGGAAGCCGCGATCACCTCGGCCGGCTGGATCGGCATCTCACTGCTCTTCGCCGGAGCCATCTTCCTGATCGGCGACAAGATCCCCGGGGTGCCCGACGACAAGACCAACAATCAGCTCGGGCTGGAGTTCCTGACCGGCTATCTGATCGAGAAGTCGCTGTCGGTCGACAACATCTTCGTCTTCGTTCTGCTCTTCTCTTTCTTCTCCGTCCCCGCCGAGTCCCAGCACCGCGTGCTCTTCTACGGCGTGCTGGGCGCGATCGTCTTCCGGGCCATCTTCATCTTCGCCGGCGTCGCGCTCATCGAGCGCTTCGCGATCACCGTGCTGGTGTTCGGGGTGTTCCTCATCTACTCCGGCATCAAGCTGTTCAAGAACGACGGGGAAGCAGTCGACCCGACCGACAATCGGACTCTCAAACTCGTACGTCGGATCATCCCCATCAGCGACGAATACGACGGCACCAAGATGTTCACCAAGCAGGGCAGCGTGGCCGGGAAGCCGATCACCGGCAGGCGCGTCGCCACCCCGCTCTTCGCCGCCCTCGTGGTGATCGAGGTCAGCGACCTGGTCTTCGCGGTGGACTCGATCCCGGCGATCCTGGCCATCAGCGATGACGCCTTCATCGTCTTCACCTCGAACATCTTCGCGATCCTCGGACTCCGGGCGCTCTACTTCCTCCTCGCGGGCGTCGTGGGCAAGTTCCACCTGCTGCGTATCGGCCTCGCCCTGACCCTGACGTACGTCGGCATCAAGATGACGCTCGCGTACCTGCACGAGCACGTCGACGCCGCCTTCCCGAAGATCCCCACCTTGACCAGCCTGCTGGTGATCTTCGTTCTCATCGGCGGGTCCATCTGGGCGTCGCTGCTCTGGCCGTCGAAGGAGCCGGTGCTGGACGAGGGCTCACTCCCCAACGACGAGCACGCGTCGTCGTCGCCGTTGCACTGACCGCGCAGAGCCTCCTCGGTCGGCTGCTGGATGGGCCGCGCTACCAGGGTCAGCTGACGCACGTCGAGCGGGTGCCACCTCGCGAGGGGCGCCTGGCCGACTGGCCACCGTGGGCCGCGCCTCTCCTCGTGCAGCGGCTCGGGCTCGCCGGGATCGCTGCGCCGTACCTGCATCAGGTCGCAGCGGCTGAGCTAGCCCACGCCGGTCGCCACGTCGTACTGGCCACCGGCACTGCGAGCGGCAAGTCCCTCGGCTACCTGCTGCCAGCCGTGACGGCGCTGATCGAGGAGCCGAAGGCGACCGCTCTCTACCTCGCGCCGACGAAGGCGCTGGCCGTTGACCAGCTGCGGGCGATGCGCGCGCTGTCCATCACCCAGGTGCGGGCGGCGACCTTCGACGGCGACACCTCCCGCGAGGACCGCGACTGGGTGCGCTCCTACGCCAACCTGGTGCTGACCAACCCGGACATGCTGCACCGCACCATCCTGCCGGGGCATCCTCGCTGGGCGGCGTTCCTCCGCGGCCTTCGTTACGTCGTGGTCGACGAGTGCCACGGGTACCGCGGGGTGTTCGGATCACACGTCGCTCACGTGCTGCGCCGGCTGCGACGGCTCTGTGCCAAGTACGGCGCCTCGCCCACCTTCGTGCTCGCCTCAGCGACGGTCGCGTCGCCGGAGGTGGCCGGGGGGCGTCTGGTCGGCGCCCCGGTGCTCGCCGTCACCGACGACGCCTCGCCCCGAGGGCCGATGGAGTTCGCCCTCTGGGAGCCCCCCCTGATCGACGGGGGCTCCGGGGCGCGGCGCTCCTCGACCGCGGAGACGGCCGATCTCCTCGCGGACTGCGTGGTCGACGGCGTGCGCACCCTCGCCTTCGTGCGGTCGCGACGGGGGGCGGAGATCATCGCCACGCAGACACGACGGCTGCTCAACGAGGTCGACCCGGAGCTGGGCAGCCGGGTCGCGGCCTATCGAGCGGGCTACCTGCCGGAGGAACGGCGCCGGATCGAGTCCGACCTGCAGTCGGGTGCGCTGCTCGGCGTAGCGGCGACCAACGCGCTCGAGCTCGGGGTTGACGTCAGCGGCCTGGACGCGGTGCTGCTTGCCGGTTATCCAGGCACCGTCGCATCGTTGTGGCAGCAGGCGGGTCGCGCCGGCCGGCGGGCGACGGCCTCCCTCGCGGTCTTCATCGCTCGGGACGACCCGTTGGACACCTACCTCGTGCACCACCCGGCAGCCCTCTTCGGCCGCCCGGTCGAGGCGACGGTGCTCGACCCCGACAACGAGCACGTCCTCGACCCGCACCTGTGCGCCGCTGCCGCGGAGCTGCCGCTGACCACGGACGACCTTGCGCTCTTCGGCCCCACCGCCGAGCTGCGGCTCGCCGACCTCGTCCGCCGCGGCCTGCTGCGGCACCGGCCGACCGGCTGGTACTGGGCGCGCCGGGACCGGGCCGCGGACCTCGCCGACATCCGCGGAGCGGGCGGACCGCCGGTGCGCATCGTCGAGTCCTCCACGGGCCGGCTGCTAGGCACGGTGGACGCCGCCGCGTCGCACGGTGCGGTCCACGACGGGGCTGTCTACCTGCACCAGGGAGAGAGCTACGTCGTGGACCAGCTCGACCTGCCCCACGACGTCGCGCTGGTCACTGCTGCGGACCCGGACTGGACGACGTCGGCGAAGGACGTCACCGACATCCGCATCGTCGAGACCCTGCGGTCAGTCTCCTGGGGCGAGGCCTCCCTGCACTTCGGCACGGTCGACGTGAGCAGCCAGGTGGTCGGCTTCGTGCGCAAGCGGATCCTGACCGGTGAGGTGATCGGCGAGGAGCCACTGACGCTGCCGCCACGCGAGCTGCGCACCCGCGCGGTCTGGTACACCGTCACCGTCGAGGCGCTGGCCCGCTTCGGCGTCGAGTGGGCCGACGTGCCGGGGTCCGCGCACGCCGCCGAGCACGCCGGCATCGGGCTGCTGCCGCTATTTGCCACCTGCGACCGGTGGGATATCGGCGGGGTGTCTACCGCGCTGCACGAGGACACCGGCCTGCCGACCGTTTTCGTCTACGACGGTCACCCCGGTGGGGCGGGCTTCGCGGAGCGCGGCTACAGCGCCGGAGCAGAGCACCTGCGCGCCACGCGGGAAGCGATCGCGCGCTGCCGGTGCGAGTCCGGCTGCCCGTCGTGCGTGCAGTCGCCGAAGTGCGGCAACGGCAACAACCCCCTCGACAAGGCCGGCGCCGTACGCCTGCTGGACGCCGTCCTGGATCGGGCCCCGGTCGGGCAGCCAGGCTCGGGGTAGGGCGCAGCCTGACCGGGTATGCCCTTGCCCAGCAGGGTCTTGCTCTGCCCCATCACGCCCGGAGGTTCCCGTGATCGTTCTCGGACTTGTACTGGTCGCTCTCGCCACCGTCGCCGGCACGGAGATCTTCCTCAGCAACACCGAGGAGACCACGGCGGAGGCCTTCAGCCAGACCTTGGACAACGTCTCGCTCGGGGGGTTCTTCCTCGCCGGCGCTCTCACGACGCTGGTGCTGCTCTTCGGCATCTCGCTGATCAACTCCGGTGCGTCGCGCTCGCGCCGGAGGCGCGGTGAGCGCAAGGAGACGGAGGCCCGCCAGCGCGAGATCAGGGAGAACGTCGAGAAGGAGCGGCTCGCGGCGGTGGCCGAAGCCGATCGGCTGCGCGAGGAGCTGGCTGAGGAGCGGATGAACCAAGCGACGCTCGGCGGCGTCGTTCCTCCTCCGGATATCGACGAAGGCTCGGACGGGCGCGACTCCGACCAGCGCAACGCCGGCCCCGTGTCGGACCCAGAGCACAGCCGCGACGATCGCCGCGGCGTGCTGGGCCGGCTGCGAAAGGACCGCTCGGAGGCCTGAGCGCGGATCCGATCGCGTCGTCTAGGGCTGGGGTGCGGCGTTGAGCCACCGGCGCAGGTGCCCGGCAATGAGGAACAGGATCAGCGACCAGCCGATGCTGCTCCACAGCTTGCGGCCCTCGAAGGCCTCGGTGACGAACTCCTCGACCACTGACCGGGAGCCGCCGCCCTGCGCGGAGGAGACGAGCTCCTCGACGTCCTGCTCACCGAAGTCGAGGGTCTCCTCGAAGGTGCCCTCCTCTTCGAAGACCTCTGGGTCGGTGAAGTTGGGCAGCGGTGGCAGCTTCGGCGCGCCGAGCTTGGGCTGGAAGTTGCGGAAGGTCAGCGCGAACGCCTGACGCTGCGCGATGATCGGGGCTGATGGGCGGCCGCCCGGGGAGCCATCGGAGCTCGGCGACGCGCTGCGTGACGGTTCAGTGCCCGAGCCGGCACCACTAGAGCCGCCAGGCGCACCGCTGCCGGGGCTGCTGTTGGGGCCGCTGCTGGGGGCGGCACTGCCGGAGGGTCCCGCCGACGGGTTGGCCGACGAGCCGCCACCGGAGGATCCCCCGGAGGACGGGTTCGGTGAGGGTGCGCTCGACGACGGAGGGGGAGTCGCGTTCGGGTCTTGGGATGGCGGTGGCGGAGGGGGTGCATCGATCCGCGCTGTCGCCTGATCTGACCGGGGCGCCTCCAGGACCTCGTTGCATCCGGGACACGCTCGGCGCTTGGCTACGAGGTAGAAGACCTTCTCGCCTTCTGCGCCGGCCGGGTAGTTGACCACGAACTCGGTGGTGTCCGGAGCCAGGTCCTGCCCGATTCGCGAGTCGCCGTTGGAGTAGACGTCGTAGCCGGCGAGGTCGGGCTCGGTGCCGCGGTCCCAGCGCACCGTGATCTGGTAGTCCCCGGTGTTCACTGCGCGCACCCCTGTCGTGCGCCGCGGCGGCACCTTCATGACGAACGTGCGCTCCACGGCGTTGCTGGTGCCGCGCAGCCGGATGACGTGCGTGCCGTTGGGGGCCGGGCGGCCGTCACACGGAATGCCCGGGAATGACGGACAGCTCGGGTCATAGGTGTACTGGAGGTCGAACCGACCACCAGCGGCCGGGCCACCGCTCTGGCTGGCCACCTCGAACTCGGTGGACGAGCCCGGCAGTTGCAGGGTCATGGCGACCTTGGCCCCGTCGTTGACGCCGCGGTTGACCTGAGCCCGGAGCACGAAGGTGCTGCCATTGGTGAAGGTCTGGCCGGCGGCGGGCTCGGAGATCGAACCGGTGGCCGCGTGGGCGGGCTGCGCCAGCCCGAACAGGAGCGCCGGGGTAGCGACGACGGCAAGTGCTAGGCGAGCCGCCTGCCGACTGCTCTGCCGCACCCCGCTCCCCTTCCTCCGTCGTGACGCGAATGTGGCGCCCCGCATGCCCCCGCAGCTGATCCCGGTCGGTGCTTCGACACATCCAGCGCCCGGGTTAACCGCCTTGCTCATCCTGCCATCCGCTCAGAAGTGGTGGAGCTTCGTCCCGCGACGCACTTGTCGTGGCGCGGTGTCCGGATCAACGCGGAGTGGGCCGAAACGGTTACGGGTCAGCCGACCATGGACTGGCTGTCGTCACCGCCAAGTAAGACGGACCGCACCCGGCAGAGGTTCCGCCGTCGGGGCCACCGGCAGATCAGGCCTTCCGAATCGGTGTGGCCTTCGACATCAGGGCGCGCAGGATGAGGCGCTCCTTCGCGCTGCCCTTCGGGTGGCAGGTGGTCAGCGTCAGAGTCTTCTGCCCCGCGGTCCTCGGCGGGCCGACCACCTTGAAGTCGCTGGGATCCGTCGCCCACGGGTTGGCGTGACCGTCGAAGGGCGGCACCACGGTGTACTCGAAGGTGGAGAACGGCGTGTCGAGGAAGACCTTGTCACCAGCGACGAGCTCGTCCATGCGATTGAAGGGGCGGCCGAAGGTGGTCCGGTGCCCGGCGATGGCGACGTTTCCCGTCTCTCCCGGCAGGGGGGTGTCCAGGTAGTGACCGGCGCCGGCCTTGAGAGCGCTCGGTGTCGTCCCCTCGACCACGAGCACCTCCACTCCGAGCTTGGGGATGCGCAGGCGGGTCAGACCCTGTCCGACCTTGATCTTCCGGAGCTTGTAGGCCTCCACGTACTCCGGGTCGTCGAACTCGCTGCGCAGCCGGCTCTGGACCTGCTTGGAGTAGAGGTCGGTGCCGAACGGGTAGGCGAACATGCCGACACCGGCGAGAGCGAGCACCAGTGAGAGGACGGACAGCGCCCGCCGTCCGCCGGGGCGGCGCAGGGCGTCGCCGACGAGGCGCCGGGCCGGGCGCGCCGCGGCCGGCACCGGCGGGGTCACGAACGACGGGTCCATCAGCGGTTCTCCAGGAGATGCGGTACCGGCAGCGGGCGGAGTCGAGCACGAACTCTACGGCGCAGCGCGCCGGGAGCGGTGTTCTACCCAACGTCCCGGCGACGACAAAGTTCCAGGGGAACCCGCCGCCGGGAGTCGCGTCAGCGCAGCGTCCGGCGGGCTGCCCGCACGCAGGCCACTAGCACCAGCACCAGTCCGAGGAGCATTCCGTAGAAGCCGCCCCGGGGCCCCACGACGTCACCGGTGAGCAGGCCGATGAGCCCGGCCTCGACCGCGCCCGCGGCCGCGATCACGACGGCGGCGAGCAGCCCGTCGGTGCGCCGGGGCACCTCATCGGATGCCGCGGCAGGCGCGCCCCGGCGAAGCGAGCCGTAGAGCAGCGCCGTGGCTCCCACCGCGGCGATCGGGATCAGCCAGAGACGTCCGGCGATGTCCACGGGCTCCTCGAGCCCGACGGCGTAGTCGAAGGCGAGGAACGACAGCACCGTCACCGCGGTGCCCACCAGGGCGATCCGCAGGTCCACCGGCAGCGCGCTGAAGCGGTCGGCCCAGCGACGCGCCTGCTGGCGTGCCTCCCGGGCAGCGGGGGCGACCCGATCGCCCACCGATGGACCATCCCGATGGCCGGCCCGGTCGGCGCCCGGATCCGGCGCGAGCACGCTGGTGGAGCTTGAGAGATCCGCGTCGGCGGCCGATCCAACCGGCGCCGCCCGGTGCGGCTCGGCTCCTCGTAGGCGGGCTCGCGCCGAGGTGCCCCCTGCACGTCGGTCCGCCGGAGCGCTCGCCGGTGGATCGCCTGCCGCCATCACCCGGGTGTCCGGGCTGACGTCGGCGGACGACCCGAGGCTGCCACAGCTGGGGCAGAAGCGCATCGAGTCGGGCAGCTCGGAGTGACAGGTGTCGCAGGTCATGCATTCCTCCACATAGTCACCGTCGTCGTACCCGGGGTGACGGTTCGCTACTCGCCTGCGGCACAGCGGGCCCGGCTCTCGACCGGGCGGTCGTGGCGCCGAAGCGGGCGAGCACTCCCCGCAGCGGGAGTCGCACGTCCACCGTGACGACGCCTCCGTCGACCCTGCAGGACACCAGGCTGGCCGGGCCCCGTCGAACCAGGGCGGCCGCGCGCCGGCAGGCCGGCTCTCCCCGAGCGTCGGCGGCAGCACCGGCCAGCGCAGCGAGGTCGGCGATCGAGGCGGCCCGGGCCCTGGCCACACCGGCCACACCGGCGCTGCCGAGGATGCCAGCCGTCACGAGCACGACGAGCCCGACCCACAGCACGTAGATCGACGCGCTGCCGTGCTCCCGCCGTGTCGCGCTCACGGCGGCACTCCCTCGACGTCGGCTCTTGCCTCGGCAGAGACCGAGAGCGGCTGCAGCAGCCGCGCGAGTGCGGGCCACGGCGGGCTCACCACACGGGTGACCGCCACCGTCGCCGAGGTAGCGCTCATCTCGAGGTCGACGTCTGCCGTGCGCCCGGCTACCTCCCGCACCCGGCTCCGAATGACGTCCGCAGGCTCCCCGCGCGCCGCCGCGCGTGCCCCAGCTCGGGCCGCCTCGACGCAGCGCAGCTGCACCGAGACGGCTCCTAGCGCCCAGAGCGCGCAGGTCAGCAGCAGCACGAGCACGGGCAGCACCACTGCGGTCTCGGCCGTAGCACTGCCGCGCTGCCCGGTGGGGTCGGATCTCATGAGCCAACGATGCGACTACCTGCCGCCACTGCGGCGACCCGAGCCCGAATCTGTGGAGAAGTGCCGGCGCGGGCGTCCGTCACACTGATGGCATGGCTAGCAATGACCCTGACCTCGTCCGACCTCCGGACGCCGTCGGCCCCCCTCAGCGCGCCTGGTACCGCCGCAACGCGTTCCTGACCGTCATCGGCGGCGTGCTGGTGGTGATCGGCAACTTCTTCCTCGGCCTGATCGCCGTCGTGCTGTTGGCCGGCGATCGCACCCGCGACGCCGACTCGCGGGTCGGTGGCGCCGTGCTGATCTTCGCCTGGATGTTCATCTGGACCCTGCCCGGCGCATCGCCGTACGCCGGATTCGCCCTGCTGGGCATTGCCGCGTGGTTCCTCCTCCGCAGTGCGCGGCGCCGGGCCACGGGTGCCGTGCGAGCCGGGTGGCGCACGCCCGCTGCGCTGGGCGTGGCGGCCACTGCGCTCGCCGTCCTCGGGCTGGTGCCCTACGGCGTGCGCTCGGCGGATTTCGACGCCGACACCGCGGTCACCAAGGCACTGGCCGCTCGAGCCAACGGCGACGACCGAGAAGTGCGACCGGCCGACTTCGCCGTCTACGGTGGTCTCGCCTTCCAGGAGGACTTCGACCCGATCCGGCCGGCCCAGCGACTCGTCGCACCGGCTCGGTTCCGCTTCACCAACGCTCCGATCTACTACGTGGTGCTCCTGCAGCAGAACCCGACCACGGCAAGCACGGGCGACGGCGAGCCGTGCTTCTCCGCCTCGGAGACGCTCACGGTGCACGGCATCACCGGCCAAGTGGTCAACCTCGGCCGTCAGGACGCCCGCGCCGAAGACGGCACCTGCCTGCCGCTGCTGCGGGGCACCCGGGACGACCTGGCCCCGGTGGGCTAGCTGGCAGTTCTGGACCCGCAGGTGCGGGTCTAAACTGGTTTGTATGCCGCAGATGAGCGTCGCAGAAGCAGCCGGGCTGCTCGGCGTGAGTGACGACACCGTGCGGCGCTGGGCCGACCAGGGGCGGCTCCAGCTGCGCAAGGTCGACACCGGACGAGCGATGGTCGACGGCGCTCAGCTGGCTGCCCTCGCGCAGGAGCTCGGCGCGGATCTCGGAGGCAGCGCGCGGGCGGCACGCTCGGCGCGCAACAGCCTGCGCGGCATCGTCACCGCCGTCACGCGCGACACCGTCATGGCCCAGGTGGAGCTGCAGGCCGGGCCGTACCGGATCGTGTCTCTGATGAGCCGTGAGGCCGCGGACGACCTCGGTCTGGAGGTGGGCACGGTGGCGTGCGCGTCGATCAAGGCGACCAACGTCGTCATCGGGCTCGACGACCGTCGTACGCCGTGACGCCGCGCCCACCGGCCCTGGCAGCGCTCACGCTGTCGCTCGCGCTGACCGCCTGCGGCAGCGGCGCAGAGATCTCGGGCGCCGAGCCGATCACCGTGTTCGCCGCAGCGTCGCTGACGGAGGCCTTCTCCCGGATCGGCGCCGACTTCGAGGAAGCGCACCCCGGGTCGAGCGTCGTCTTCAGCTTCGCGGCAAGCTCAACGCTCGCGCAGCAGATTCTCGCCGGAGCTCCGGCCGACGTGTTCGCCGCTGCCAGCCCGGTCCCCATGACCACCCTCACCCGGGCAGGCAGGGCGACAGCCCCCACGGTCTTCGTCCGCAACCGGCTGCAGATCGCGGTGCCTCCGGGCAACCACGCCCAGGTGAGGGGGCTGAGCGACTTCACCAGGCCGAGCCTGAAGATCGCGTTGTGCGCACCCCAGGTCCCGTGCGGCGCAGCCACCGAGAAGGCGTTCAACGCGGCGGGGCTCGTCCCGGAGCCGGACACGCTCGAGCAGGACGTCAAGGCTGTGCTGGCCAAGGTGACCCTGGGCGAGGTCGACGCCGCGCTGGTCTATCGCACGGACGTCCTGGCCGCCGCGGGGGTGGTCGACGGTATCGCCTTCCCGGAAGCGGACAAGGCGGTCAACGACTACTTCCTGGCGACGACGGCCGAAGCCCCCAACGCTGCGGGCGGGTCGGCCTTCGTGGACTACGTGCTCTCCGCGCGAGGGCAGCGGGTCCTCGACGATGCCGGGTTCGACCCCGTGACGTGATGCGACGCGACACTGCGGCCCGCCGGGGCCCCCGGCCCGGCTGCGGGCTGCCACTGATGCTGCTGCTGCCCGCGGCGCTCGCCGTGGCCTTCCTGCTGCTGCCCCTGATGGCGTTGATCGTGCGCACCCCGTGGACCACGCTGCCGCAGCTGCTGCTGGCCGAGGACGCGCGACAGGCGCTCCAGCTGTCGCTGGTCTGCGCTGCGTCAGCCACACTGATCTGCCTGGTGCTCGGGGTGCCGCTGGCCTGGGTGCTGGCCAGGACCGACTTCCCCGGGCGACGGCTCCTGCGAGCCTTGGTCACGGTTCCGCTGGTGCTGCCACCGGTCGTGGGGGGCGTCGCGCTGCTCCTGCTGCTGGGCCGGCGCGGGCTGCTCGGCCGCTACCTGGACACCGGGCTGGGCATCAGCCTGCCCTTCACCACGGCCGCCGTCGTGGTGGCCGAGGCCTTCGTCGCCATGCCCTTCCTCGTCATTGCCGTGGAAGGGGCACTGCGCGGCTCGGACCAGAGGTACGACGACGCCGCCGCGACGCTCGGTGCGTCGAAGCTGATGGTGTTCCGTCGCGTCACGCTGCCGTTGATCGCTCCGGGAGTGTTGGCCGGGTCGGTGTTGTGCTTCGCCCGGGCACTCGGCGAGTTCGGTGCCACCATCACCTTCGCCGGCAGCTTCCCCGGCCGGACCCAGACCATGCCGACAGCGATCTACACAGCGCTGGAGTCGGGCGACACCGACGGCGCCCTCGCGCTGTCGGTGCTGCTGCTGGCCGTGTCGGTCGCGGTCCTGATCAGCCTGCGTGACCGCTGGCTCTCCGGCGTACCGTCATGACGTGTCAGGGGGACGGCCTGCGCGCGCGGCTGCTCGTCACCCGTGGCCGGTTCACGCTCGACATCGAGCTCAACGCGGGCCCCGGCCAGGTGGTAGCACTCCTGGGCCCCAACGGCGCGGGCAAGTCCTCCGCCCTGCAGGCACTGGCGGGGCTCGTCCCCCTCACTGGCGGAGCAGTGCATCTAGCGGGTCGCTGTCTGGATGATCCGTCGGCCGCGATCTTCATCGCGGCGGCGGACCGGGGCGTCGGCATGGTCTTCCAGGACTACCTCCTCTTCCCGCACCTGTCTGCAGTCGACAACGTCGGGTTCGGGTTGCGGGCGACCGGAGTGCCCCGCCGACGAGCCCGTCAGCACGCACTCGGCTGGCTGGAGCGCATGGGCCTGGCCGATGCGGCTGACGCCAAACCCGGGAAGCTCTCCGGAGGGCAGTCGCAGCTGGTGGCTCTCGCCCGGGCGCTGGCCCCGGAGCCCGCGCTGCTGCTCCTCGACGAGCCGCTCGCCGCCCTCGATGCCGGCACTCGGGTGCACGTGCGCGCCGACCTGCAGCGGCACCTGGCCGCCTTCGCTGGCCCGACTGTGGTCGTCACCCACGATGCAGTCGATGCGATGGTGTTGGCCGATCACCTCGTCGTCGTCGAGGACGGACGGGTGGTGCAGCACGGCACACCGAGTCAGGTGGCTCGCGCCCCGCGAACCGACTACGTCGCCCACCTCGTCGGCGTCAACCTCGACCGCGGTCGAGCGCGCGGGCACGACGTCTCCCTGGACGGTGATTGAGGGCGGCCAGGTCCCGTCACCTCCGCAGTTGGCCGACGACTCGCGCCGAGTGTTGCGGCGTACCGCGGAGTTGGCGGGCAATGGCCGGTACGTCGGATCAGAGATCCTTGCGCAGGAACGATGCGGTCGCGAGACCGCCGATCATGAGCACCCAGACGACGGCCCAGGCGAGGTAGGCCGGCGTCAGCGGTGCGTTGCTCAGGAACGGGAACGCCTGCCCGTCGGCCCCTCCGAACTGCACCAGCGCCGAGGGGTCCTGGAACGCATGCATCGCGCCGCGCCACAGCCCATCAGTGGGCAGCAGCATCCGAGACACCGTGCCGACCCGCTCGACGGACTCGTTGCCGAGGGAGGCCCCGATGCCGCCCACCACCCCCGCCACCCAGGTCGTGCAGAACAGGCCCACCGCGACCACCCCGGACGCCATCGGTGAGATGGCCGTAGACAGCAGCACGGCGAGGGTCAGCAGCACGGCCGTCTGCGCTGCCAGCAGGGCGAGCGCCTGGGCCGCCTGGGGCGGCCAGTAGTCGACCGTCGCGCGGACCACAAGGCACTGCGCAAGGCCGGCCACGACGACGAACCCGCTGCCGAACGCCACCAGGCCCAGCCACTTGCCCACCAGGAAGTCGGATCGCCGGATCGGCCGCGCCAGCACGGCCAGCGCGATGCCCGACTCCGTCTCGCCGGCGAGCGTCGGGCCGGCCAGGAAGGCGGTGCCCAGCGCGGCCATCAAGCTGAACCCGAACATCACCAGATTGAGCAGGATGGAGGCAGTGAGCCGCGCCTCGCCGCGAGTGAGGGACTCGGCGGCCAGCCGCGAGAAGCCCCACGCGCTCACCGCGATCAGCACGACTGTCAGCCCAGCCAGGGCGAGCAGCACCCTCCGGCGCGTCGCCTCGCGCAGCGTCACCGCGGCGACCGTCAGGACCGTCCGGGTCGTCGTCACCGCTCATCCTCCGGTCGACCGGCCTCGCCGTCGCGGAGGATGCCGAGCAGGCGATCCTCCAGGCTGATGCGCGAGGGCTCCACGGCGTGCACGCGCGCGCCGAGGGACGCGAGGTCACGCACCAGATCGGGTACGGCGCTCCCGTCGTCGTCGGCGGGCAGCGACAGCGTGAACCAGTCGCCGGCCTGCTCGACCCGCCCCGTCGCCGCCAGCCTCCGCCCGGCCTCGCCGGAGACCCCCGTCAGATGGAGCTTCAGCTCGCGCTGTCCGAGGAGCTCGGCCAGGCTGCCCGAGGCGGCCACACGTCCGCGGTCGAGGATCACGACCCGGTCGCAGACCCGCTCGACCTCACCGATGAGGTGGGAGTTGAGCAGCACCGCGACGCCGCGGGCCCGGAGGTCCAGGACGATGTCGCGTACGTCGGCGCGACCGAGCGGGTCGAGCGCGCTGGTGGGCTCGTCGAGGATCACGAGCCCGGGACGCGCCACCAGCGCGACCGCCAAACCGAGGCGTTGCTGCATGCCCTTCGAGAAGCCCCCGGCTCGGTCGCGCGCACGCTCGGCCAAGCCCACCAGGGTCAGGCAGTCGCGCTGCTCCTGGGCGGAGACCTCGTGGCCCGAGAGCCGGACGTGCAGCGCAAGCACCTCGGCCGCGCTCAACCACGGCTGGTAGCGGAACAGCTCGGGCAGGTAGCCCACACTGGTGCGGGCTGCCGGGTCGGTCGACGGGCGCCCGAGGAGAAGGACCTCTCCCGCGTCGGGTCGGACCAGCCCGAGCAGCATCTTGATCACCGACGTCTTGCCCGCACCGTTCGGGCCGAGCAGACCGACGATCTCCGCGCGGCCCACCTCGAAGGAGACGTCGGCGACGGCCTGCCGACGGCCGTAGCTTTTACGCAGTCCTGAGCACCAGACGGCCGCCGCCGGCGGCAGGTCGCGGACCATGGACGCCGCCTCGGCGCGTGCTGCGTCCTCCGTCGAAGTCGCGAGCTCGGCAGCGCTCACCGCAGCTCCCACGCGACCTCGAGCGCCTCGTCGTCGTCTATCGATCCGGCCACGAAGGTCAGCACTCCGTCGTCCACCCACACCACGGCCGCCAGTGTCCGGTCGCGGGTCTCGAGCACCGTCGCCGGCGAGCCCTTCACCATCTCGGTTCGCGACATGACCTCGTCAACCGGCACGGGCAGCGGCAGGGTGGTCCCGTCGGCGGCGAACGAGCGCAGCTGCGACGCGACGCCGTCGGGCAGCCCGGGCAGCGAGAGGAAGTAGTCGCGCGCGGTCTCGAACGGGATGCCGGAGGAGAACGCCGTCGGCGCGACCGCGCGGCCGACGATGAGCGCGGGCGCCCCGGATGAGGACGACCAGACCTGGGCGACACCCGGACCCGCGACCAGCCGCACCGAGCTGCCGTCGAGACCCGGAGGCGGCGGCGGCAGCGACTCCCCCGCCGCGGCCGCTGCCTGCGTAGCCCGCTCGGTCGAGAAGGTGAACGTGGCAGTCACCTGTCGGCCCACCTGGTAGACGGGGTCGCCGACGACACCGCGTGGCAGGTCGTCCACGATCGGCACGTCGAGACCGCTCTCGGCGGCCGCGGTCGCTGCGTCGGAGACCTCATGCACGTCCGCCTGCTCGGTGAAGACGATCTCGCCGTAAGAGCTCAGGTCGGGCAGGGCGAGCAGGTCAGCAGTGGTGAAGCGGACGGCGGCGAGGCTCTCGGTGCGGAAGATCTGCAGCCAATCATTCGCGGCGGCCGTGCTCGCACCGCCGAGCACCATGGCGACGGCGAGCACTGCTGCGGCGGGTCGACGGAGCAGATCGCGAGCGCGACCGGTACGGCGGAGACGCGGCTGCAGTGTTGGTGCGGTGGTGGCCGCCGACATGCGCTGCCACGCCAACCCTAGGTCGATCCCGGTCTGCGAGCTGGGGGCCAGTGCCGTCTCGACCAGGGCGGCGTCCGCACGAACGGCCACCAGGGTGCCCAGGCACTCCGCGCAGTCGGCGACGTGGCGGCGATCGACGTCGGCCACACCGGCGGGCTCGTCGAGGAGCCGCCGGAGCGTGCCTTCAGTGGGATGACGCATGACGGGTCAGCTCCTTGCGCAGGGTTTGCTCGGCTCGCCGCACGGTGGTGCCGACGCTGCCGGGGGACAAGTCGAGAGCCGAGGCGACTTCGGCATAGCTCAAGCCGCTGTGCCGCAGCACCAGAGCCGCGGCCTGCTTCTCGGGGAGTAGAGCGAGTGCGGCGCGTACGCGCGTGCGCTCCTCGAGCGTGACGACCGCGTCAGCGACGTCCCCTAGGACGCCGGATTCGGCAGCCGCGGTTTCCCGGGAAGCCCGGCGACGGCCCGAACGGATCACATTGAGAGCGGTGTGGGCGGCGGCGACCGACAGCCATGCGCGCGCCTCGTCCCCCGGCACTGACGAGCGGCTGAACGAGAGGAAGACCTCCTGGGCGACGTCCTCGGCCTCCGCCTGCGACCCCAGCACGCGGGCTGCCACGCCCACCACTCGGTGGTAGTCCCGGCGGAAGACTGCTTCCAGGTCGCCGCGCACGTCACCGCGGTCCGTACGCGTCACGCCCTGATTGCCCTCGTCGGGCCCGGCTTCGGGAGCGGCGTCGACCCCACGGGCCGTGCTCACAGGTGGGGGCGCCGCCCGTCGGTGCAGAACCATGGTCATGTCTCTACAGCACCGCCGGCCCCGAGATTGTGACAACCACATCTTCACGTCCCGGGGCAGCCAGATTTCGGACGAGCTGATCGCTGCACGAGCCGCGTGGGGCCGGCCGGACACCTCCGGCCGGCCCAACGGCTACTACGCGCAGAGGTCGATCCGATATCCGGCGGCGTCAACCTCGCTTCGTCAGCTTGACGCGGCCATCCGAGAGCCGGTAGCGGTGGCGGAGATCGTCGCGACGACGTTTCCAGCAGCGTCGTACACCGTAGTGGTTGCCCGGCCGGTGTACTGACTGCCGTCGGGAGAGACGTACTGGACCTCCTCGATCACGGTCTTGCCGACGTACGTCGGACCGTTGAATCGGTACTTCTGGAAGGTCATCGCGTACCGCCCCGAGCCGAGCCGCTCCCACGCGCCGAGCCCTGCTGACGCCGGTGCCTTCGACGTCGTCTCGATCACCGATCCGGTCGCGGTGTACACGAGCGTCGACTCGAATGCCGCCGTGCTCGGCGCGCCATCCGGCTGCACCGTGACCTGCCACGTCCCTGCGATCTGCCGCGAGTCGGTGGCGTGCGCCCCGTTCAGGCCGGTGAGGACTGCTCCGCTGATCGCCATGGTCGCCACTGCTCCTGTCGCCGCTGCCCGAATGCCCGTGCGTGCCATATCCGTCACCTCTTCTGTCGTCCGGTCCCGGTGACCGGGTGCACAGCCACGCTGTCGCGTCGTACCGGCCACGGCGCCAGGGGAATCCCTAGTTGTCGTCGCCAGGCGTCCCGTAACCTCGGCCCGTGCTAGTCGGCCGGGGGGAGGCGTCGGAGCGCGTCGCGTGGGCGATCGCGAATGCTCGGTCGGGCGCCGGCGCGGCTGTGGTCGTCACTGGTGAGCCCGGCAGCGGGAAGTCGACTCTGCTCGACAGCGCGGTCCGACGCGCCGGTGACGCCGTGGTGCTCCGCGCCACCGGCGTCCCCGTGGAGAAGGGTCTGCCGCACAGCGCTCTGCACGCCCTGCTGTGGCCGATCCTGGACCGCCTCGACGCGCTGCCCGAGGTGCAGCGGCAGGCCCTCGCCGTGGCGCTCGGGCAGGAGCACGGCCCCCCACCGTCGCCGTTCCTGCTCGGCGCCGCGACGCTCACCCTGCTGGCGGCCGCCGCAGACACCAAGCCCGTCGTGGTGGTGCTCGACGACGCGCAGTGGGTCGACGCGGCGTCGCTCGAGGCTCTCGCGTTCGCGGCGCGGCGTCTCGCCGGCGAACGCGTGGGCGTCGTCGTCGCAGCTCGCGCGGCTGAGGTGCCCGCTGCTCTAGCCGGGCTGGACGGTTGCGCGCTCGGGGACGTGACCACCACTGAGGCAGCGCAGATACTCAGCCCCCAAGGCGTGATGCCCGACGTCGCAGCGGAGCTGGTGGCGCGGGCCGGAGGCAACGTCCTCGCGCTGGTCGAGCTGTCGCGCCGGCTCGACGACGCACAACGCGCTGGCCGCGCCCCGCTGCCGTCGATGCCGCAGACCGGCCCGGTGTTCGAGGCCCAAGCGCGTGAACTTCCGTCGATGGCTCGTGACGCCGCAGCACTCGCGGCATTGGCCGACGAGGTGGCGGCACCGGTGCTCGCGGTGGCGCGTTCAGAGCTGGGGTTAGCGGCCGGCGACCTGCGTGCCGCCGAAGACGCCGGGCTGCTGACGGCGGCGGCGGCAGGCGTCCGGTGGCGCCACCCGCTGGCTCGCGCGGCGGTTCTCGAGGTGACTCCGCCGAGTCGCCGCCGCGAGCTGGCGCGCGCGTTGGCCGACGCAGCCGAGCAGACCGGCGCCGCGGAGTCAGTGGTCGTGGAGTTTCGGCTGGGTGCAGCCGACGGACCCGACGAGACGCTCGCGCTCGCGTTTGAACGGGTAGCCAATGACGCGGGCTCGACCGGAGACCACCAGCGAGCTTCAGCCATGTGGGTGCACGCGGCGGAGACCGGCACAGATCCCGCGCGGCGCTCGACCCGAGTGCTCGAGTCGGCGGAGTCGCTGCTGCGTGGAGGTCTCCTGTCCGAGGCGAGGCCGCGGTACGAAGCCGCACTGGACGCGGGACTCGATGCCGAGGGTCAGGCGCGCGCGCTGCTCGCGCTGGGCCGGATCGAGCACGTGTCCGGCTCGCCGAGGCGCGCTGTTGACCGGTTCAAGGAGGCCGCGGCCGTGGCGCCCACGCCTGCCGCTCGGGTGCGCGCGTGCGCGGAGGGCGTGCTCGCGACGATGTACGCCGGTCTCCCTGGAGTCGCCCGCGAGCTGGCCGACGAGGCCGTGGCGTCACACGACCCGAACAGCGCGGTCGACCGCATGCTCGTGGGGCACGCGCAGGGTGTTGCGGAGTCGCTCGCGGGTAACCGTGACGCAGCGAGGCCATTGCTGCTCGGGGTCATCGACGAAGGCGAAGCGAGCGGCGTGCTCGGCGAAGAGCCCGACCTCGTGTGGTTGGTCGTCACCGCGCCGCTGTTCGTCCAGGCCGACCCCGATGCCGGAGCAGACATCGCCACTCCGGCGCTCGACCAGTTGCGCCTTCGCGGGGACATGTTCTGGTTGCCACGTGTGCTCCGGCTATGGGGCGTGCGACACCTGGTAGCCGGTCGGATGCAGGCGGCGTACGCGACGATTGAGGAGGCGGCGGAGCTGAGCCGGGACGCCGGCCAGACGACACAGCTCGTCGACGCGCTCGGGGTGCTCGCCGAGTTGGAGGCACTACGCGGCGACCGCGAGGCATGCCTGGCTCACGTGGCGGAGCTGGAGTCGCTGCTGCCTACGCTCGGCGTGCCATTCCTCGCCGGCAACGCGTGGGCTGCGCGAGGTCTGCTGCACCTCGGCCTCGGCGAGGCCGCCCTGGCGGCAGAGCAGCTGGCCCACTCGCTTAACATTGGCGAGGGCGTTCTCTGGCGCGCGGCGGCGGTCGCCGACCTCGTCGAGGCGCTCATCCTCGACGGTCGGCGGGACGAGGCCGAGACCGCGGCGGCAGTGGCGGACAGCCCCCGCGCTGCCGCCCTTGTCCTCAGTGACGACGCCGAAGCGGTTTCCATGCTGCTGGCGGCCGCCGCGGCGACGTCCGAGGTGATCGAGCGCGCACGATGCCGCCTCCTCGCCGGAGAGCGGCTGCGCCGTGCGGGCCTGCGCCGAGAGGCACGGGAGCACCTGCAGGCCGCGTCGGACAGCTTCGCCGCAGCCGGTGCAGCCCCGTGGCGTCGTCGCGCAGAAGCCGAGCTGCAGGCGAGCGGGGCGGTGCTGAGCAGGGCCTACGAGGACGAGACGCTGACCGGGGCGGAGTTGCGAGTGGCGGCTCTTGTCGCTGAAGGACGGCCGACGCGCGAGGTTGCCGCGCTTCTCTTCCTCAGCCCGAAGACCGTGGAGTTCCACCTCGGCCGCATCTACCGCAAGCTCGGCGTACGCGGCCGCGCAGAGCTCGCGCACCGCCTCGCGGGCGAGTCGTCGACGTCCGCCGCTGGCGCCCGTCCGAGGTAGGAGTATCCCTGGCGCGCTGCGTCCTCCACGCGGTCAGGGCTGTTGGAGTATGCGCAGAAAGCGCTCGGCGTCGCCGGTCCGGGGCAGGTTGTTGAACATCACGTAGGGCTGGGGCCGGTCGCGGATGCGGTCGCGCAAGCCGCGCAGCTCGGCGTCGGTGTGGACGTGGCGCGATCCGGTGGTCCCGTGCAGCCGGTAGTAGGTCTGCTCCGGCGTCACCGTCTCCCGCTGCATCGGGTCGACGACGTGCACGAGATCGAGGTCGTTGCAGAGCTCGAGGAGCAGCGCATCAGGCCACTCCCCACGGGGCTCCCACAGCAGCCGGGCCTCCGGGCGGGGCGCGGTCGGCAGCAGGGCGCGCATGCGGGCGACGTTCTCGCTCGTCGGGCGAAAGCTCTTAGGGCACTGCAGAAGCACAGCTGTTGCCCGGAGGATCCGGGCGCACTCGGCGGTGCGCTGCCAGGCGCGGAGCACAGCCGGGGTCGAGCGGAACTCCCCGACCTGTCCTCGAGCTTCCTCAGGAAGCGGAGTCTTCAGGCGCCGGTACGTCGGGCTCCCGGACGCGTGCGTGATCACCTGCCACGCCTTGATGGTGAACTCGAACGACGACGGCACCGATCTTCGCCAGCGCTCGAGGAGCTGGTCGGACGGCGGGTCATAGAACGTGTGCTGCACCTCCACCAGCGGGAAGCGCTCGACGTAGGTGCGTTGGGACACCGTCCATCCGCACAATCCCACCCGAGCCGACTCCTGAGGGTCCACGGGTCCGCTCTACCCCACGGGGGCGTAGCTAAGTACGCCGCCCCTAGTCCCTGCATGGTGCCCTGCAGAGCAGCCTTGGCAGTGTTGGCGGGACTGGTGCGGCCGGCCGGCCGCCGCCTACGCTTGGTCTGTGGGGGGCAACGTCATCGGGCGTGAGCGCGAGCTCGAGCAGCTCCGCGCGTTCCTCGACGTCAGGGGCGATTCACCTCAGCTCCTGGTGTTGGAGGGTCCGGCGGGCATCGGCAAGTCCACGCTGCTGGCGGCTGCCCTTGCCGAGGCAACCGCTGCGAGAGTGCTCTCCGCGCGACCAACGGAAGCAGAGCGCGACCTGCCGTACGTCGGTCTGCTGGACCTGCTCGAGCCCGCGCTCGGAGAAGTACTTCCTGCCCTGCCGCCACCCAGGCGTCGCGCTCTCGAAGCGGCCCTCCTGTTCGCGGACAGTCCCGAGGAACCGGTCGACGGGCGTGCTGTCGGCCTGGGGGTGCGGGACGCCCTGCACGAGCTGGTGAGATGCGAGCCCGTGCTCGTGGCCGTGGATGACGTGCCCTGGCTCGACCAGTCCTCGGCCGACGCTCTCGCGGTAGCGCTGCACCGCATATCAGGGCCGCTGCGCGTCCTACTCACACGGCGGTCCAGCGAGCCGGTGACCGCGCTGGAACAGTCGCTGGGAGCTGCGACCCCGCTGGTCATGGGGCCGATGAGCCTCGGCGCCCTGCACAGGGTGCTGCACGACCGGCTCGGACGATCCTTCAGCAGGCCGACCCTGCTCCGCCTGCATGAGCTTTCGGGCGGAAACCCGCTCTACGCCCTCGAGCTTGCGCAGTCGGCTGAGCCCGAGACGGACCCGCTGCGCCCGCTCGCCGTGCCGTCCAGCCTGGAGGCGCTGTTCCGATCGCGCTTGAACGCTCTCCCACCTGCCACGCGTGCGGCGCTCGAGCTGCTCTCGGTCCTCGGTGCTCCGAGCCTCGGGCTGATGGAGCGGGCGGGCGTCACCGCAGACGAGCTGGCGCCCGCCGTGTCGGCCCGCGTCGTCGACTACGAGCGCTCTGCTCTCCGCTTCACGCACCCCATTTTCGCTGCTGTGGTCTACGAGGACCTTGCGCTCCGACGCCCTGCACTGCACCGGCGAGCGGCCAACCTCGCGGCCGACCCACTGTCGCGCGCGAGGCACCTGGCCTTGGCGACGGAGCTCCCGGATTCGTCCGTCGCGGAGCAGCTCGAGGCCGCGGCTGAACTGGCAACCGGACGCGCAGCCTTGGCCCTGGCTGCCGAGCTGCTCGAACACGCCCTGCGGCTCACGCTCCTCGGGGACGAGGCCCGGTCGCGTCGCGCCCTCCGGACTGCAAAGGCGCAGCTTGCTGCCGGGGAGTGGCAGCGGGCACGCGCTCTGCTCGAAGGTCTGCGCGAGACGGTTTCCGCGGGACCACTCCGCGCGGAGGTCCTACTCGCCCTCGCAGAGACGGAACACGACGATCTCGCCGTGCCGCTCCTGCAGGAAGCCCAGCGCGAAGCAGCCAGTGACCGGGACATTCGCGCGCGGGTCGCCCTCGACCTGGCCTGGGCGGAACGATTCCGAGCCGGGTTCCCCCACGCTCTGGAGGGCACGCTCTCCGCACTCCAGCTTCTGGAGAATGACGACCTCGCATTGCGGGTGGACGGCCTTGGACAGCTCGTGGCGCTGGCTAGCGTCGTTGGTGACGTGCGGCTTCCAACGTATCGGGCGGAGGCCCAGCGGCTCGCGGCGCAGGTGGCGGAGCCGCGGCTGCGAGCGGAGCTCACTGCCGTGTCCGTCGGGCGCGCCACGGAAGCCAACGAGCTCCACCTGCGAAGCCTCGCATTTCACGGCTTGCTCCAGCACTGGCAGGAGCGCGACGAGCTGCTTGCGGCCGAGCTGCTCTGGGAGCTGTCCTGGGTAGAGCTGTGGGGCGGACGCTGGGAGCTGGCCTGGTCGCACGCGGAGCAGTCGCGAGACGTCGTCGTCCAGTACGGAGTCGAGAAGAACCAGGACTACATCGCGACGGCATGGATCGCTGCGCACCTGGGCCGCGTCGACGTAGCGCTGGCCGAGGCCGAAAGAGGTCTGGTGCTCTCGGACGAGCAGATCGGATTTCGGCCGCCGCTGCTGCAGGCCGCCCCCGGGCTGGTGGCGCTCTGGGGGGGTGATGCCGCTGCGGCCCTTCCCTACCTCGAGAAGGCAGACGCCGTCGCGCGGACGCTGGGCTGGAGTGCGGCCGGGGCGCGTCCATGGACCCCGGATCTCGTGCAGTCGCTCGCGGAGGTGGGCCGGACCGGTGAGGCCGCGTCCGTACTCCAGGTGTGGGAGTCCGACGCCTCCCGCGTTTCGGATGACTGGTCGCTGGCCCGCGCTAGGTCCTCGCGCGGGCTTCTCCTGGCGGCCGAGGGTCGGCTGGGGGAATCAGCGGAGGAGTTCCGGTGTGCGGTGGAGCGGCTCGACGCGGTGGACGACGTCTTCGGGCGAGCCCGGGCACAGCTCGTGCTCGGTCGCGTTCTGCGCCGGGAGCGCAAGAAGAAGGCATCTCGCGATGCGCTGCAGAACGCACTGCAGGCATTCGAGCTGTTGGGTGCGTCAGTCTGGGCCGCGCGCACGACCAGTGAGCTAGGCAGCATCGGCGGTCGCACCCGCGAGCATGGCCTCACCCCCGCTGAGCGACGGGTCGCCGACCTGGCGGCTGCGGGACGCACCAACCGCGAGGTCGCCGCCGAGCTCGTGCTCGGAGAGCGAACGGTAGAGGGCCACCTGTCTCGGGTCTACGCAAAGCTCGGGGTGCGCTCGCGCACCGAGCTGGCTCGCCTTCTGCGTTGAGCTGACGTGCAGCGGGAGCACTGCGCGCATCCGTGAGCAAAGTCGCGTAGTTCTCCCGTTTCGTACGGCCGCGCCGGTTCCTATGGTCGTGCCGTGCCGAGCTACCTGGTCGAGACCTACCTCACCCGAAGCGTCGGGGGAGAGCGCGCCGCTGCAGAGCGCCGCGCGCGCGTCGCCGTGGCGGATCTTGCGAGCGAGGGGCTCGACATCCGGTTCGAGCACACCATCCACATCCCGGAGGAGGAGCTCTGCTTCTTCGTCCTGGACGCTCCCAGCGGACGTCACGCGGCGCTCGCAGCGGAGAGAGCGGGCCTGCATCCGCTGCGGGTCGTGGAAGCCGTCTACACCCATGCACCACCTATCGAGGGGGAACCATGAAGCGACACGCGCTCTACGCCGGGTTTACCGCCTGCACTGCGCTGGCAGTACTCGCATCCGTTGTCAGCGTCACCCACGCGGAGGCGCCTACGAACGTCACACCCACGCTCCTCGCCCGTGGGACGCTTGATGCGTTCAACGTTCGGTCCGACCCGCGGGGTCCCGTGCCGAACTTCCGCGCGCACTCGACCCAGCCGGTCGACCTCGTGGTTCGCCAGCACGACTACCAGGCGGGCGGCTCCACCGGCTGGCACACCCACCCCGGCCCCATCCTCATCACCGTAACTCGGGGCACGTTGACCTACTACGAGTCAGACGACCCGTGCACTCCGCACACCGTCCATGCGGGCCAGTCCTTCGTCGACACGGGCCACGGACACCTCGTCCGCAACCTCTCGAGCTCGACCGCGCAGGACATCAGCGTGATCGTCGCGCCGGTCGGCGGCGCCTTCCGGACCAACATCGACCCGCCTGCGGTGAGCTGCTGACGCCCCCAGCGCCAGAAGTGCGGCGCACCTAGCCTCTGGGTAGCGCCTGCTACCGAGGCGGTGTATGGCGGATTACTGCTCTGCCATGACCCGGGTGGGGTCGGCCTTTCGCCGACCCCACCCGTAGCGAGTGGCGCTGTTGACATGATGGAATCTCCGCCGCATCACGGGAGGAAGCTGCGCGATCGCGCCGGTCCGCACAACGACGAGGCGGGCACCAAATCTCCGACGACCGGAAGATGCAGTTGCCATGCGGGTTCTCATCACCTCAGCGGCCGGGATCGGACATGTGCATCCGCTGCCGCCTCTCGCGTCGGCCCTGGGCGCCGCGGGTCACGATGTGCGGTTCTGCGCGCCCGAGGACCTGCGGGCTGGGCTGGAGCGGGCCGGCATCGTCACTGTCGTTGCCGGGCTGAGCCAGGCTGACGCCTGACGAGCGCCCGTTGGTCTACCTGACTCTCGGCACGGTGTTCAACGCTGCCTCGGTGCTGCGCACCGCCGTGGGCGCCATCGCCGAGCTGCCGGTTCGGCTGCTGGTCACGGTCGGACCACGTGGCGATGTCGACGCGGTCGGGCCCGTCCCCGACCACGTCCACGTGGGTCGCTCCGTTCCGCAGACCCACCTGCTCGAGCACTGCAAGGTCGTCGTGTCGCACGCCGGGTCGGGCACCTTTCTCGGCTCACTCGCGGCTGGCCTCCCGCAGCTGTGCCTACCCGAGGGCGCGGACCAATTACTCAACGCCGCCGACGGGGCTCGCGTCGGCGCCGCCCCGACCCTGCAGCCGCACGCCGACCGCAGAAGCGATCCGAGACGCGGTCGCCACGCTGCTGCGCACGCCGACCTATATCGATGCGGCCGCCGGAGTACCCGCGGAGATCGCCGCCATGCCCTCCCCCGCCGACGTCGCGGCGCAGCTCGAAGCCATCATTGCGAAATCCAAAGCTGTCGCGCCGAGGGCCGTCGAAATAGCGCGGCCAGGATCGGCACGTAACCAGGACCGGAGAGTTGGATGAAGGCCAGAGTCATCCTCACCAGAGGCGAACGGAGCCTCGTCGAAGCCGGCGTCGAGCTGACGAAGAGCGTGCTCGTGCCGGCGGCAAGACGGCATCCGGGCTACCGAGGTTACGTCGCGCTTTACGACGCCGAGCGCGGATTCGGCATGGCAGTGACGCTGTGGGAGGACGAGCATGCCGAGCAGGACAGCGACGACGCGATGCGAGAGTCCCGGGAGCAGTTTGCGCAGGCCTACGGCGCCGAGGTCACAGTGGAGAAGTACGACGTCGCCGTCGTGGACTACGTCGAGTCGCCGGGCTGGACGTAGGTCCGTGCTTCGCATCTCGAAGAGGTCCCGCGCAGGGCGGACTGCTGCATCGCTATCTCAACGACATCTCGCGACCTAGGTGCACTGACCCGGGAAGGCTAGTTCCGCGCCGCGGTGGACGGGGCGAGAAGCCTTCCGAGAGCGACGTCCTCGGCGTACATGTCGCCGAGACGCTGCGCGAGGGCGTGCGCGTCATCGTCGAGGTCGTGCGGCAGAAGCCACGTGCCACGGTGCGCGCCCACGGAGCCGAGCAGGCGGGCCGACCTAGCTGGGTCGGTCGACTCCAGGACGAGCGCCTCGACGACGAGGCAGCCGAGCAGCTCGAGCAGCCAGAGCTCCTCGTCCTGCAGCACCTCTCGGGCGGCTGTGACGTCGGCGAGCGCAAGATCGAGACGACCCGCATCCGCGTGTGCGACAGCGCGCCGCCACAGCAGCTGCGCGACGAGGACGTCCGGCGGGTCGGGCGCGCCGACGAGCGCCTGGTCGAGGAGGTCCACCGCCGCGGCGGGCTGCCGCTCACGCCGCGCGACGTGCGCCAGGACGTCTGCCGGCTCGAATGGCCTAGCTCCGACGAGCAAGAAGCCCTCTCGCGCCTCCGCGGCGAGCTGCCGAGCCTCCGTCGGGTCACCGCAGAGCAGCGCTGCTCGCGCCCGCTCGGTGAGACCGCGCAGCTCCCACGTCCGCATGCCCAGGAACGGCGCCGGGTCCCGCACCCGCTCCAGGGCTGCGCAGGCCTCCTGCACCCGACCGGTGTCGAGTAGGACGCGGGCGAGTCGCACGCTGAACACCCCAGCATGGCTGAAACGTCGCGCTGCAGCCTCAGCGGCGGCCGGGTCGGCGAATCGCAGCCGGCCGGCGAGGAGGTTGGCCTCTTCGTGGTCGAACAGGGTGAGCCACTCCGGAGGAAGACGATCCCGCAGGCCGCGGTACTCCTCAACGCGCTCCATGAGCGCCGCCCGGGTCCGGGCGGTGCCGACGGCCATGACGGCGACGTTCGCGTGGACCACGGGGTCGTTGCCACGTCGGGCCTCGACCAGCGCGCGCTCGTCCATCTCTCGTGCGCGCTCGACCTCGCCGACGTTGGAGTAGGTCAAGCTCAGGTTGCCGTAGAGCTGCGCGCGCTGTGCGGCCGTACCGCCGAGCGCGAGCGCACGCGAGGCGAGGGCGAGGTACTCGGCCAGGTGGCCTGCGTGGGTCACCCCGTCGTCGACGCTCACGACGAGCGCGACGTAGTCGGCGTCCGCCCCGGTCCGGTCGAGGTGATCGAGCGCCGCCCGTAGGTGCGGGAGCTCCCGCTTCACCACGACCACAGCATCGTGCTCGGCGCGAGCCCGAGTGACGCTCGTGGCGACGTGGGCCGAGTGCCGGTCGCGGAGCTCCTTGTCGGCAGATTCCCCGACGTGCTCCGCTGCGTAGTCACGGACGCTGACGAGCAGGCCGAAGCGCGTCTCGCCGTCTTCTTCGACCGTGCGTACCAGGCTACGCTCGACCAGCGCCTCGAGTCGGTCGTAGACGTCGATGCCGTCGCCGCACACCGCTTCGATCATGTCGAGATCAGCCGGTGCCGGGAGCACGGACATGCGGGCCAGCAGCAGCTGCTCGTCGGCGTCGAGCGCGTCGTAGGACCAGGCGATGGTGGCGCGCAGCGTCTGGTGGCGCGCGGGCATGTCACGGTGGCCGCCAGTGAGCACGGTCAGCGCCGAGTCGAGCCGGGCGAGCAGCTTGTCGACGCTGAGCATCTTGACCCGTGCCGCGGCGAGCTCTAACGCAAGCGGATGGCCGTCGAGCCGCGCGCAGATCGCCGCGACCGCGGGCGCGGTCTGGTTGGTGACGGCGAAGTCGGGTCGTACGGCGCAGGCGCGGTCGACGAAGAAGCGCACCGCCTCGTAGGTGGAGAGCACCTCGGCAGACACGCGATCGGCGGGCACCGACATCGGTGACAGCGGCACCTGCCGTTCGGCCCGGAGCCGGAGCGGCTCGCGGCTGGTCGCCAGCACCCGCAGCGCTGGCGCCACGGTGACCAGGTCGGCGACGAACGCAGCGCATCCCATGACCTGCTCGAGGTTGTCGAGCACCAACAGCGTCGGATGGTCAATGAACGCGGCGACCATCGCCTTCGTCGGGTCGCCCGCGCCGAACCGCACGCCCGCCGCCTCGGCCACGCGAGCCGGCACCAGTGCCGGGTCGGTCACCGCAGCGAGGTCGACGAACCACACGTCGCCGATGTCAGGGTGACCGGCGAGCTCCGCGGCGGCCTGCAGCGCAAGCCGCGTCTTGCCCATCCCGCCGAACCCAGTCAGCGTCACCAGGCGGTGCTCGCGCACAGCGGCAACGAGCGACGTAAGCTCCGTCTCCCGGCCGATGAACGGCGCGGCCTGCACCGGGAGGTTATGCGTCGCCCGGTCCAGCGACGCGAGCGGCGGGAACTCGCGATCCAGTCCGTCGAGGTCGAGCTGCCAGACGTGCTCGGGACGGGTGAGGTCCTTCAGCCGGTGCTCCCCCAGGTCGGCGACCGAAGCCCCGGCCGGGAGTCGGTCGCGGACCACCTCGTACACCGGCGCGCTGAGCAGCGTCTGCCCGCCGGCGCCGAGGCCGCGCAGGCGGGCACATCGGTTCACCGGGTCGCCGTACAGGTTTCCCGCGCGTTCGGTCACCTCACCCAGGTGCACCCCGATTCGCACCTTCAAGGGAATGCTGGTGGGCCACGGCTCCGCAGCGAGCCCGCGCTGCACCTGCGCCACCGCAGCCAGGGCCTCGGTTGCCGAGCGGAACGCGGCGAAAACCGCATCGCCCTCACCCTGGTCGGCCGGGCGCCAACCGCCGTGCTCGGCGACCGCGCCGTGCACGATCTCGTCATGACGCGCCATCGCGGCGGCCATCGCCACTGACTCGTCCTGCCACAGCCGTGTGGAGCCCTGCACATCGGTCAGGACCAGCACCAGCGTCTCCACGCCCACCCCCTCGACCCCAGATGGTGTCAGAGAGCGGGCCAGGAGTTACAGGCACCAAAAGCACACCGCGCTCCCCGCTCCCGATAGGCCGCCCGGCCGGGTTGTAGCCACCGCAGCACCTGGCGACCCGCCGCTCGTGCGGACCGGGTGATCGGCTGGGCCCCGGCGCCCCGAAGGGCCCTAGCATTGCCAGGAGGATGGCATCCGGAGGGCGAGAGTGCGTACTGCTCAGACTCGATATGTGCAGAGCAACGGGCAGCACGTGGCCAATCAGGTCCTTGGGTCCGGGCCTCCTCTTCTGTACCTCGGTAGCTGGTTCACCCACGTCGAAGAGAGATGGAACGTTCCCTATCTGAGGACTTCCTTCTTCGGCTCGCTGAGTTCTGCACGCTCATCTTGTTCGACAAGCGCGGAGTGGGCCTTTCGGACCCGATCGCCCTTGGTCAGATGCCCACCTTGGAGGACTGGGGCGACGATCTACAAGCTGTTCTGGATGCAGCGGGTCATGAATCCGCATTTCTCTTCACATTGGCCGACGCAGGGCCGATGTCCATGCTCTTCGCAGCCAGTCACCCGGAGAAGGTCACCGGCCTGATCCTCGCTGACACGACGGCGCGATTCCAGGGGAGTGCGGACTTTCCTTGCGGACTGTCCGCCGAGGTCGTACAACAGGTACTGGCGGTGATCAGAGAGGCGTGGGGCACCGAAGAAGGCATCGGGCTCTTCGCTCCCAGCCTGGCGCATGATCCTGACTTCGTCACTGCCTACGCGCGGTACCAGCGGATGGCGGCCAGCCCAGGATCGCTCATCGCGATGGAAACGATGCTCACCGGCATCGACGTGCGTGCAACGCTGCCGTTGATTCACGTGCCCACCCTTGTTCTGCATCGCGAGGATGCTGGGCTGATCACCAGTGCCATGGGCCGACACCTGGCCGACCACATCCCTCACGCGGAATTCGAACTGATACCCGGCCCAGACCCGGTGCTGTGGGCAAGCAACGCCGACATGTATCTGGACAAGGTAGAGGAGTTCGTCACCGGGGAGCGCTCTGCGTCGCGAGCCGACCGAGTCCTCGCGACGGTGATGTTCACGGACATCGTGGGCTCCACAGAGCAAGCTGCAGAGCTCGGGGATTCTCAGTGGCTCCCACTGCTAGAACGTCATCGACGCATCGTGCGGGAGGAGCTGAAGCGTCACAATGGCAGAGAGATAGAGACTGCCGGCGACGGATTCCTCTTCCTGTTCGCTGGCCCCGCGAAAGCCATCGAGTTCGGCGCCGTTCTTGTCGAGCGGGTCAGGGCGATAGGTCTGGAGCTGCGCGTCGGTATACACGCAGGTGAATGCTCGGTATCGCCTGACGCTGTTCAGGGAATAGCCGTCCACGTCGCTGCGCGGATGCTGTCCCTCGCCTCTCCGAGCGAGATCTGTGTCTCGAGCACCGTGAAAGATCTGGCACTCGGGTCCGGCATCAAGTTCGAGGGGCGCGGGAGTCATCTCCTCAAGGGCCTCTCTGAAGAGTGGCAGGTATTCGCCGTGCGCCGATAGTCGACTAGCCCTCGCCAACTCGTTCGCGCTGCCACCGAGTCGAGTGGGTCGAGGCTCGTCCGGCCACAGCCGCGTGGAGGCCCCGCACGTCAGTCAGGACCAGACCGCAATCGTCAGACGGATTGAGCTCGGAGCAGCCACGCGACCCGGCGATCCTTTCGAATTGTCGGCGCAGGCCAGCCGGTTGGAGCGCGGGCGTGTTCTCTATGAAGCGCCCGCGCTCCAACCTCGCGATAGCCGCCGCGCTACAGCCCGAACCGCAGCGCTTTGCTGACGACGTTCGTCAGCAGCTCGAGGATCGACTCGTTGGTCAGCAGCTTGTAGAGCACGCCGCCGAACCCACACGCCGCGACTGTTCCGACGGCGTACTCCGCCGTCGCCATCCCCGCGTCCCTGCTGCTCCGCATCGCCGTGATCCTGCCCATGGTGCCTCCGGTATTTCGAGCCCTGCCGGGTCGTTGCGAGCCGGCAGCGACAGCGGGTGCCGTCGCTGCACCACGGTCGATGACCGGCGGATTCTGGTGGCGACCCAACGGCACATCTGTGGAAAGGTCGGCCGCACTGGGCTCAGCCAGCGAGCAGGTCCAGCCCGCCGCCGAGAAGCCCAGCGACAAGAGGGACGACGCCGAGCAGCACGAACGCAGGCAGGAAGCACAACCCCAGGGGCGCCACCATCGCGACGCCGGCTCGCCGCGCCGCTGCCTCGCCCGCGAGACGCTGCCGCTCTCGCTGGTCCACGGCGAGCGCATCGAGCATGGGGGCCGGCGAAGCGCCGGAGAGCGATGCCCGGCACAGCACCACAGCCAGAGTGCGCAGCGCTGCCGGGCCATCGGCGTACGGCGCCCACGCCTGCGTCGCGGACCCGCCGAGAGCCAGCGACCTCGCGACCCCGTGCAGCACGTCTGCCAACGGACCTGGCACTGCCTCCGCCACCGCCCGGGTCGCGGCCTGCGGGGACGCCCCGGCGCTGACGCAGGCAGCGAGCAGGTCGCAGCCCAGCGGGATGGCTTGCAAGAGTCGACGGTCAGCTGCCAGCCGGGCACGCCTCGGTGCGGCCCGTACCGCTGCCCACGCCCCTGCGCCGGCTCCCGCACCGACCACGACCCCAGTCCACCCGCCGAGGTGCTGAGCGACCGCGGCCCCGGCCAGCCCGCACATCGCGGGGCCGACCCGCGAAGCGCTGGTGAGCTCGGGCGCGCGCGGCAGGGCATGGATCATCGCCCGAGCCGTCCGGCCGCGGGCATCCGACAGTGCCAAGGCAACCGCCGCGGCACTGAGCACAGCGGCCAGGGAGATCACCGGGTGGCCGCCGCGGCGAGACGTCGCGTCCAGCGGAGTCCGGCTACGTCGAGTGCGGCTCCGACGGCCAGACACGCAGTGCCGACCGGGGTGCGGAAGAACGTGAGGGGCGAGGCGCCCAGGCCGACCGACATCGTCACCGCGAGGAGCGGCAGCGTGGCCAGCACCGCAGCCGAAGCGCGCGGACCGGCGAGCTGGGCGTCGACCTCGGCCCGGCAGCGTTCTTCGGCAGCCAGCCCGCTGGCCAGCCGGGCGACACCGATGCCGAGAGAGGACCCGGTGGACTGACTGACCCGCCAACACGCGGCCAGAGCGCGCAGGCCCTCAGCGCCGGGCGGACCTGGAGCCAGCGTCACGGCCGGGTCCAAACCCAGTCGGGCGCCAGCGCTCACCGACCCCAGGTGCATCGCGAGGGCGCGCGGTGCACCGGCACTGCACGACCCCAGCGCGACGTCGGGTGCCACACCCGCCTGCAGCTCGGCGGCCAGCAGGCGAAGCACATCGGGCAGTGCGCCTCGTACGGCGGCCTCCGCTTGATGTGTGCGCCGATGCTGCACAGCCCGCCCCACCCCCGCACCCAGGGCGGCCCCGAGACCGGCGCCCAGCACCCCGCCAAAGACGATGAGGCCGGCCCCGGCACCGGCCAGGGCGAGCACGACCGGCGCGTCCACTGCGGGCAGAGCAAGCGGTTGACCTGACTGGCGCGAGGAGGTGGCGGCCGGTGCGACCAGCAGCCAGACCGCCACACCAGCAGCGACCGGAGGGAGCAGCTCCGCGGACGTCACGGCAGGTGGACGTCGCGGGCACCGAGCAGCTCCACGAGGTCCGGCCAGCCGGCGGCTGGCCCGTCCCGGTCCACCGCACCGCGCACCACCACCAGGCCGTCCGCACCTCGGGTCACTACACCGATCTCAGCGACGGTCCGCAGTCCGTCGCGCGCTCGCCGCAGGTGCACGATGACGTCGAGTGCGGCCGCCGCCTGCGCGTGCAGGGCGTCGCGCGTCATCCCGGCCGTGCTGCCCAGCGCCTCGAGCCGGGCCGGCACGTCGCGGCTGGTGTTGGCGTGCACGGTCGACAGGCCGCCCTCGTGTCCTGTGTTGAGCGCCGCCAGCATCTCGGCCACCTCGGCGCCGCGCACCTCCCCCACGACGAGGCGGTCGGGGCGCATCCGCATCGCCTGACGCACCAGATCGCGCAGAGTCACCTCGCCCGCACCGTCGACGTTGGGCGGGCGCGCCTCGAGCCGCACGACATGCCGGCAGGTGGGCCGCAGCTCAGCCGAGTCCTCGACGACGACGATGCGCTCCCCCGCATCAACGAGGCCGAGCAGGCAGGACAGAAGCGTGGTCTTGCCCGTCCCGGTGCCGCCACTGATCAGCACCGACAGCCGAGCTCGCACGACGGCCTCCAGCACCTCGACCACGATGGGCGAGGCCGACCCAGCCGCAGCGAGGTCTGCCAACGTGAAGTGCTGGCGGCCCAGAGTGCGCAGCGAGAGGCAGGTGCCGCGGCTGGCGATCGGCGTGAGGATCGCGTGCAGCCGCGTGCCGTCAGGCAGCCGCGCATCGACCCACGGCTGGGCGTCGTCAAGACGTCGCCCGGTGGGCACGAGGAGACGGGCGACGAGCCGGCGTACGTCGTCGTCATCGGCGAAGCAGATGTCCGCCTGCTCGAGCCCGCGACCGCGGTCCACCCACACCTCGTCGGCCGCGTTGACGAGGACGTCGGTGACCGCCGTGTCGCGCAGCAGCGGCGCCAACGGTCCCGCACCGAGCAGGTCGTCCTGCAAGCGCTGCAGGAGGCTCAGCCCGTCGGCGGGCGGCAGGCTCCCGCCTTCGGCCCGGACCGCGGCAGCGATCCGCGCCGGCGTCGGCTCGACGCTCTGCGCCGCGAGCCGACGTCGCACCCGGTCCAGCAGCTCCGTCTCGCTCACGCCGCCGCGCCGGCCGCTCCGCGCGCCGGTGACCCGACGAAATCCCGCACCAGACGCGTCGCCAGCCGGGCCAGGTGGCCGCGGCCCCCTGCCGGCGGCAGCCCGCGGTCGAGGTCGGAGACCACGGAGCGCTCGGGCTTGAACACGCCGGCCACCGGAAGCCCCAGAGTGGCCCCCACGAAGGTCGGGTCGAGACCGGGCACCGACCGCCTGCGAACCACCAACCGGAGGTCGTCGACGTACGGCGCGACAGCAGAGGCGACTCGTGCGGTCGAGGCCACGGCCCGCACCTCTAGCGGAACCACGAGGAGCAGCGTGTCCAGTGCGGTCAAGCCCTCGACCGCGCACCAGGGAGCCGAGCGGGGCAGGTCTACGACGACCACATCACTCGATCGGCGCGCACTGCTGAGCACGGAGGCGCACACCCCCGGCGGCAGGTCTAGGACGTCGCCGCGGTCCCAGCTGACCATCGCCACGTCGTCGATGGACGGAGCGAGCGACAGCACTCCCCCGGGCACTCGAACGTCACCGGTCAGGTCCGGCCAGCGGGCTCCTGGTGCGCTCTCACTCCCCAGCACGAGATCGACTCCGCCCCCGAGTGGATCCACGTCGCACAAGGTCGTCCGATGCCCCAGTCGCTGGGAGGCGACGGCGAGCGCGACGGACAAGGTGGTCGCGCCGGCCCCGCCCCGGCCGCCCATCACCCCGACCACCACGCCGAGACGGTCCGCCTCCCCGGCCCCGGCCAGCCGGTCCACCAGCCAGCTGTCCGCGTCGGGCAGGAAGACGACGTGCTCGGCACCGAGCTCGACGGCGCGGCGCCACACCGATGCGTCGTCGAGGTCGGCGCCGACGAGGACGACGCCGGGGCGTCGGGGAAGACCCGGAAGAGCGAGTGACGCGGCGAGGTCGTCGCAGAGCAGCACGACGGTGGCGCCCGACCAGGCGCGACGCGCGGCGGCGACGTCGCGAGCCACCTGCGGCTCGACGCCCGCCGCGGCGCAGAGCCGCAGCAGGTCGTCCAAACGGGCCTCATCAGCGGTGACGAGCAGCGGGCGAGTCATCGGGCCCCCAAGGGCAGTAGGCGAGAGAGGAGAAGCTCAGCCTGGGACCGTCGGGTCGGGCGGTGACCGCCCGGGCGCCGATCTGTGGACGGCGGATGCGCACCGAAGTGGCGACCCGCGACATCTCTGGTGGGGACTTCTGCACTGGAGAGCAACAACGGACCGTTGATCACCAGGGCGGCGTGCGGGAGGGAGGGCCGAGGTCCTGCACGGGCCAGCGCAGGATCCCACCTGACCCCGGACATGGGACGACCCCCGCCGGGGGGGGTGGCGGGGGTCGTCCGGTGTCTGGCTCCGGGGGGTGAGCCAGACGCGCCTGACGCCGGGGGGGGATGGCGTCAGAACGTGGGGGGCGCTAGGCGGGGTCGCGTCGTAAGGCCGCCATGGCGATGAGATATATCACGGTGTAGACGACGGCGGCGATAAGCGCCGTGGCCCAGTAACGCTGATCGGCGAAGACGCCGTCGAAAGGCTTGGTGAAGGCGCCGCTCAGCCCGTCGATGGCGCTGACAAAACCGTTCTCCTCGCGGGCATCGAGGGCTTCGAGCAGCACGTCGATGCCGATGAGCGCGATCACCGCGGCGTAGAGGACGGTGATGACAGAGGCGATGGTCTCAGCAACGGAGCGGTGCTCGACGACGCGGGTCTCGGACACCTGGTCCAGGTCTCCAGCGACGACTCTGCGCATCTTGTACACCCCCCCGCGCTGACTGTGTGACGTGCTCACTGCTGAGGATGCCCACCTCCTCCCCGGCCAAACCTCCTCGGAGAACTATCTTTGGCTCATGGGCGGCGCGGCGTTCTTCGACCTGGACAAAACGGTCATCGCGAAGTCCAGCACGCTCGCCTTCGGCCGGACCTTCTACCAGGGCGGGCTCGTCAACCGGCGCGCTGTGCTTCGGAGCAGCTACGCGCAGTTCGTCTACCTCATCGCGGGTGCCGACGCCGACCAGATGGCTCGGATGCGCGACTACCTCAAGGGGCTGTGCGCCGGCTGGCCGGTCGACCAGGTGCGCTCCATCGTCGAGGAGGCCCTCCACGACCTCATCGACCCGCTGGTCTACGACGAAGCGGTCTCCCTCATCGAAGGCCATCAGGCTGCCGGGCGGGCGGTGGTCATCGTCTCGTCCTCGGGGGAGGAGGTGGTGACACCCATCGCCGAGATGGTCGGAGCGGACCACGCGATCGCCACGCGCATGGTGATCGAAGACGGGCGCTACACCGGCGACATCGCCTTCTACGCCTACGGCGTGCACAAGGCGGAGGCAATCGAAGCCCTCGCGGCTGAGCAGGGCTGGTTCCTCGCCGACTGCTGGGCCTACAGCGACTCGATCACCGATCTCCCCATGCTCGACGCCGTCGGGCACCCGGTCGTCGTCAACCCCGACAAGGCGCTGCGTCGCGTTGCGGTCCAGCGCGGGTGGGAGGTGCGCGACTTCACCCGCCCGGTAGGGCTGCGGTCCAGAGTGCCGACCTTCACGCGCCCTCCCGTCCCGGTTCTCGCCGGGGCCGCAGTTGGCGTCGGCGCGGTCGCTCTCGGGTGGCGGATGCTGGCCGCCCGACGCCGGGCAACCCGCTGCTGAGGCGATGACAGCCCGTGGCCGGCGCCCGGCGAAAAGTAGTCCCATCGGAGGGGTTCACAACGGCGCTGCACCGGCGTACAACTGGCAGTGCGAGCCGCCGGCGCGGTGGGCGAGTCCCCCCTCCTCACGCTCGTTTCACGAGTACTGATGAGCACCCACGTGCGACCAGCCGCGGGAGGCACGTCGAGGTGAGGAGACGCGCAAGCGCCCAACCGCTTCGACGATCAGGAGCACGCTTGGTAACCGCGGTACTCGTGAGGTAACGGCGCTTCAGCGGCTGGCCCGCTGAAGCGCCGTTTGCTGTACGGCGTTCGACGGCCGCGTTGTCGGGCAGGATGACCCCGTGCCCACCAGCAGCTGGCCCGCACGACTGAGCGTCATCCGGCACGGCGAGAGCGCCGGCAACGTCGCCCGCGACCATGCCGAGGCCAACAGCCTCGAGCGCATCGACATCGCGGACCGGGACATGGACGTGCCGCTGTCCGAGCTGGGCCGCCAGCAGGCTCGGGCTCTCGGTGTCTGGTGGTCGCACCAACCCGGCGCCGACCAACCCCACGCGCTCTACGTGTCGCCCTACCTGCGGGCCCAGCAAACTGCGCAGATCATGGCCGAAGAAGGGCGGCTGACAGTCTCGACGGTGCTCGACGAGCGGCTGCGCGAGCGTGAGTTCGGCATCCTCGACGGGCTCACCCGACGCGGCATCACGACGATCTTCCCCGAGGAGTCGCAGCGGCGCACGAGGCTGGGCAAGTTCTATCACCGGCCCCCCGGTGGTGAGTCGTGGTCCGACGTCGCGCTGCGCGTCCGCTCGGTTCTCGACGACATGCGCCGCAACTGCGACGGCGAGCAGGTGGTGGTCATCGCGCACCAGGTCGTCGTGCTGCTCTTCCGCTACGTGATCGAGTCGATGACCGAGGAGCAGGTCCTGACCATCGACGGAGCCGCCGAGGTCGCCAACTGCTCGGTGACGACATATGCCTTCGACGAGGGCCTGGGTCCGCGCGGCGGGATGCGACTGCTCACCTACAACGAGACCGCGCCGCTGCTTGAGGAGCACGCGCCGGTGACGACGCAGCCCGACGTGCCGGCAGGCCCGCACTGATGGTCCAGGTCACCGCTGATCTGCTGCGGCAGTGGGCCCTCCCCGCGCCCGGCGGCGACGGCGACAAGCATGACCGGGGCACGGTGGTCGTCCTCGGTGGTACGACGGAGACTCCTGGTGCCGTCCTTCTCGCCGGTCTCGCTGCGCTGCGCGCCGGTGCTGGACGCCTGCAGATCGTCACCGTCGAGCCCACCTCTGCGGCCCTCGGGGTGACCGTGCCGGAGGCGCTCGTTGTCGGCCTTGCCGCCGACAGCGACGGGGGCATAGACCCTGCGGCGCTCGCTGCGGTGGACACCCGGCTAGCCACTGCCGATGCGCTCGTGCTGGGCCCCGGACTGTCGAGGGGCAGCGCGCCTGAGCTGATCGACCGCGCGCTCCGCTTTCGCAAGGGCGCGCCGGTGGTGGTCGACGCAGGGGCACTGGCCGGCCTGGCAGCGCTGGGGCGCTCCCGTGACCTCCTCGGGGCAGCTGCCGTGCTGACGCCGAACTCAGGTGAGCTGGCCGCCCTGCTCGACACCGAAGACGCCGTCGAGGATGAGACCACGGCGGCTGCGGTCGCGGAGCGCTACGGCGCTGTCGTCGTGATCCGCGGCTGGGTGGTCGCACCGGACGGTTCGCGCTGGCACAACGCGGCCGGCAACCCCGGGCTGGGCACCTCAGGCTCGGGCGACGTGCTTGCCGGACTCGTCGCCGGGCTGCTCGCCAGAGGAGCGACGCCCGCCCAAGCCGGAGTGTGGGGTCAGCACCTGCATGCCACCGCCGGCGACCGTCTCGCCGAGCGCATCGGTGGGCTGACCTTCCTCGCCCGCGAGCTCCTCGACGAAGTGCCGGCAGTGATTCGCGACCAGCGCTGAACCGCTAGCCGCGCTCCAGGGCCGAGCAGATCGCCTGTCCTTCCTGCGCTCCGGCGAGCAAGGCGTCGGCGCAGTGGAGCAGCCACGGACGCACGTCTCCCGCAGCGAAGCGCGCGGCCGCATCGGCGTACGCCGTGGGGTCAACGGCATGACCGACGTCCGGCGCGGTGAGCGCCTTGGGGTCGACTCCGCGATGCACCAGCACGATCCGGGCGGCAGCGCGCGCAACCAGGCCATTGCCCCAGGAGAAGGGCTGCAGCGCAAGAACTTCACCATGCACGACGGCGGCGACCACTACCGCCGACACCGACGTGGGTGCTGCCAGGATCTCGCTGAGCGTGGCTAGTCGGCGAGCTACCACGTGCGCAGGCGGCAGGCCGAGCTCTCGGGGCCGGCCGAGCTCGGAGCGGGGTACCGCGTCCGCTGCGGCGAGCGCGTGCAGCCGGGCCAACGCCTGCATGGGGGCCCGGTCGAGCACGGGACCTAGCGAGCTCATCTCCTGACCGACGCGGAGCGCGCCTTGGACGGCCGGGGCGTCAATGTCTGCTCCGCGACGCAGGTCGTCGAGGCTGACGACCACTCCTTCGAGCGCGGCGCTGGCCCGCACCGATCGCAGCCCCGCTTCCGCGGACACTTCTGCACTGCGGCGGCGCAGCACCCGCTCCCCGAGCAGTCGGTCGACCCCGCCGCGCGCCGCGAGCACCCGCTCCGCCACGTCCGGCAGGTGCATCAGCGGGACGAGCGGATCGCCTTCGGCCACGAACGGAGAGCCTACTGATGCGCGGCACTCTTCCTTGCGGGGGGCAGGAGTGCCGTCACCGGAGACGAAGGTCGTCGTTACCACCGCAAGACCCCCGCAGCACCCCCAACCCCCGAAGGACATTGCCATGCGCCGCGTCGCCCTCACCGCCGTACTACTCTCCGGAGCCCTGTTCGCCTCCCACGCCAGTGCAGCGCCGACGCCGCAGGTCACCGACCCCAAGGGCGACTACCCGGTGGCTGGCGCCGACATCGTGTCCCTCACGCTCAGCACCGTGAAGAAGAAGACGCTGGTCATCGCCCTCGAGCTGGCCGGCCCGGCGAGCCCGGCCACCCCCATTCCCTACGCCTACCAGATCAACTTCATGGCGGGCAGCTGCGACTGGCGGGTCAACTACTTCGGCGCCAACGACGAGGTGTCCGGCGGCTGCCGCGGCGACAACTCCTCAGCCCCCTCCGGCGTCAAGATCAACGGCAACACCTTGACGTTCTCGGTGCCGACCAAGGGTGCGTTCAAGCTGGGCACCAAGATCACCGCCTTCGCGATCTACTCCGCCCCCGGCGGCGTGCTCTCCGGCTCCGGGCCCGGCGCTGCCGGTGACACCGCGACGGGCGACGCGACCTACGTGGTCAAGTAACCGCACACCCACCGGCATTCGACGACAGCTCCCGGGCAGGAATCCGCCCGGGAGCTGTCGAATTCCCACCGGCAACTTCAGCTTCGACGGGGGAGCATCCATGCGACGTACCGTTCTCGCTGCCGCGATCGCAGTGATCGCCCTCGCAGCGCCGCACGCCGGCGCGGCGCCGAAGCCGCAGCTCACCGATCCGAGGGGTGACTACCCGGTAGCCGGTGCCGACATCGTCTCCGCCCTGTTCGTCACCGAGAAGAAGACGAAGCTCGTGGTCACGGTGGAGTTCGCCGGGCCACCGAATACGCCGGTGCCGTTCGCCTACCAGCTGCGTTTCAGCACCGACGACAACTGCACCTGGCGGGGCAACGTCTTCGGCGTGGACGGCAGCAGCAGCGGAGGGTGCACCGGATCGAATGCGAGTCCGCCGGCAGTGAAGATCAGCGGCAACAAGATCGTCTTCACGATGCCGGCGAAGGGCGCGCTCAAGCCCGGGACCGAGCTGAGCGACATCGCCGTGAGCAGCACGCCCGGCGGTGCGCTTGCCGGCGCCCCCGGCGGCGACACCGCTGCCACCGACGCGGCGTACGTCGTCGGCAGCTGACGCTCGGCGCCCCTACCGCGCCTGGCATCGCGTGGCGGCATCAGCGAGAGTAGGACGCCGCCGCTGCGAGGAGCCGCCTTGACCGACGAGACCCTGGCCAACCTGCTGACCGAGACGCGCCGGTTCCCCCCACCCAGGGACCTGGCGGGGGCGGCCAACGTCACCGGCTCGGCGTACGACGACGCAGCGGCGGACCGGCTCGGCTTCTGGGAGACCGCGGCCCGCCGGCTCGAGTGGGCGCACCCCTGGCACACCGTGCTCGAGTGGACGCCGCCGTACGCGAAGTGGTTCATAGGCGGGCGCCTCAATCTCAGCGTCAACTGCCTGGACCGCCACGTTGCAGCCGGGCGCGGCGACCGGGTCGCCTACCTGTGGGAAGGCGAGCCCGGTGACACGCGCACCCTGACGTATGCCGACCTCCTGCGAGAGGTCTCGCGTGCTGCCCACGCGCTGACCGAGCTGGGCGTCACTCCGGGCGACCGGGTCGCGATCTACCTGCCGATGATTCCCGAGACGGCGATCGCGATGCTGGCGTGCGCCCGGATCGGCGCGGCGCACTCGGTCGTCTTCGGCGGGTTCTCCGCAGACGCTCTGGCCAGCAGGATCCTCGACGCCGACGCGCGAGTCGTGATCACCGCGGATGGCGGCTACCGGCGGGGCAGCGCGGCGGCCCTGAAGCCTGCGGTCGACGACGCTGTAGCGCGGTGTCCCGACGTGCGCACCGTCGTCGTCGTGCGCCGCACCGGCCAGGACACGTCGATGACCGAGGGCCGGGATGTGTGGTGGCACGACCTGGTGGACCGGCAGCCCGATGTGCACGAGCCGCAGTCGTTCGACGCTGAGCACCCGCTCTTCATCCTCTACACGAGCGGCACGACGGCGAAGCCAAAGGGCATCCTGCACACCACCGGCGGCTACCTGACCCAGGCGAGCTGGACGCACCACGCCGTGTTCGACCTCAAGCCGGCGAGCGACGTCTACTGGTGCGCCGCGGACATCGGCTGGGTCACCGGGCACAGCTACATCGTCTACGGGCCGCTCTGCAACGGCGCGACCTCGGTGATGTACGAAGGGACTCCGGACACCCCGGAGAAGGACCGCTGGTGGTCCACGATCGCGAAGTACGGCGTCACGATCCTCTACTGCGCGCCAACAGCGATCCGCACGTTCATGAAGTGGGGTGACGAGTGGCCCGCGCGCCATGACCTGTCGTCGTTGCGGCTGCTCGGCAGCGTCGGTGAGCCGATCAACCCCGAGGCATGGATGTGGTACCGGTCGACGATCGGCGGCAACCGCTGCCCGGTCGTCGACACCTGGTGGCAGACCGAGACCGGCGCCATTCTGATCAGCCCGCTGCCGGGGGTGACCGCGACCAAGCCAGGGTCAGCGATGCGCGCATTGCCCGGTGTCGGCGCCGAGGTAGTCGACGAGGCCGGCGTCGCCGTGCCGCCGGGCGGCGGCGGCTATCTCGTGCTGACCGAGCCGTGGCCGTCGATGCTCCGGGGCATCTGGGGTGACGACGCGCGCTACCGGGAGACCTACTGGTCGCGCTTCGCCGGCAGATACTTCGCCGGCGACGGGGCCAAGCTCGACGACGACGGCGACCTCTGGCTCCTCGGCCGAGTCGATGATGTGATGAACGTCTCCGGCCACCGCATCTCCACCACTGAGGTCGAGTCGGCTCTGGTCTCGCACGCGGCGGTCGCCGAAGCCGCTGTCGTCGGTGCCAGCGATCCGACGACGGGGCAGGGCATCGTGGCCTTCGTCACCCTGCGCGCCGGGGTGCCCGACGGGAATGCGCTCGCCACGGAGCTGCGCGCGCACGTGGCCAAGGAGATCGGGCCGATAGCCAAGCCGCGGCAGCTGCTCTTTACGCCGGAGCTGCCCAAGACCCGCAGCGGCAAGATCATGCGCCGCCTCCTGCGCGATGTGGCGGAGAGTCGAGACCTCGGCGACGTCACCACGCTGGCTGACCCGACCGTCGTCGACGCCATCCGAGCCAACGCCGCCTCGAATCGCCCCGACGAGGAGTAGCCGCCATGCCAGGAGAGTCGAGCGGATCGCGAGAGGTGCTGTCCTGGGGGCCCGCAGAGCGCGCGCCGCGGGCCGGCCGGCGACTGCCGTGGACGCTGCGCCGCGACCGCTTGACGACGGCGCTGGCAATAGGGGTGGTCGGCGTTCTGGTCGCCGCGGGCACGGCAGCAGCTCAGCGGGCCTCATCCGGCTCCGCCACGCTCGCGGGCCCCGCCGGTCGGTCCTCAGAACACCAGGAGCCGATGCGCGCAGCCGTGAGCATCAGCTCAACCGGCGCCGTCGTCGTGGCGCCCGTCGTGCGTCCGAGCGGGCGTACAGCGCGGCGCGCGGCCGAGCTCGTCGCGGTCAGGCAGTGCCGCAATATCGAGCGTCCCCGCTACCGCCGAGTCGACGCCGCTGCCGACTCTGCCAGCGCAGCGGAGGAGGGCCGGACAGCCACGTTCCTGGTCGGCCGCGCCAGCGACACGCCCCGCAAGTCCGCCGGCTTCGTGCTCCGGTTGTCATGGCGAGAAGGCGAGTACGTCGGCCAGATCAGTGAGGCGTACGGCGGGTGTGAAAGTGGCTAAGCCTGCTCCGGACCTCCTGCTTGCAGGGAGCGAGCGGGCGCGACGATCGTTGCCGCTCGACACGCTGGGGTCAGCTATCGGCGCGACGCTCGCGGTGCACCTGCTGGTCGCCTCCGCCGTTGTCACTGACCGGCGCAGCGCGCCGAACCTGCCGGCCAGCCAGCCAGCGACCACCTCGCCCTCGCCGTCCCCATCTCCGCTGCCGCAGATCAGCTCGGCCGAAGAGCAGGCCCGGCTACGCACGGCGCAGAACGTCGCCCGGTTCGCTGCTGGGCTCATCTGCACCGAGACCGCAGGGTTCACCTACTCCGTGGCAGAGCACAACCGAGATGTGAGCATCGCCACGGTCGCCGCTGGCCTCCCTGGCCGGGCTCCAGCACTCCGCTTGAAAGTGTCCCGGCTGCCCCGCGGGACCGGGATCAGCTACTCGGTCCAGGAGTCGTCGGAGCCCTGTCTTGGCTGAGGTGATCGCTCGGGGGACTGACGAAACGCGGCGGCAGCTGCCCTGGTCCCTTCGGCGCTCCCGGGTCATCGACGGGCTCGCGAGTGCGGTGGCTGTGCTCCTCCTCGCCGGTGGGACGGCCGTCCGGTCAGCCCCTGCGGGCACCGCGGCAGGTCTCGCTCCGGCGACGGGCGCCGTGCGGGTCTACGGGTCCCGACCGGCGTACGACGACGTCGCCGCGGGCGACAACCTCCGTGACTCGGTCCGCGGCGACGCGGGGCGGGTCGTCTCCATGCCCAGCCAGCTCGGCGTCCAGGCCGCCCTGCGCGACGTCGCGCAGCAGCTGTGTGCGGGCGCGCTCGACCTCACGGTGCGAGAGCAGTCGGTGAGCGCCGACTTCCGACGGGCGGACTTCGCCGTCACGGCGACCACCTACTACAACAGCATCAAGGAGCGAGTGTCCGGGGGCGGCTTCGTCGTACGCCTCGCCTACCAGGGGGGGCAGTACGTCTTCGCGGCTGAGCGCCGCACCGGCGAGTGCTCGGCGCTATAGCTCAACGGGCACAGCTCAACGAGGACCGCTCAACGACGCAGCTCGGCGAAGCGCGCCTCCGCGTCGACGAAGGCGTGGAGCGGGTCGAGGAGGTCCTGCACGGCGGTCAGCGCGACCTCGAGCTCCCTCGTCGCAGCCGCGATCTCGACGGCGCGGCCCACCGCCCGGGACGTCTCGTCCAGTGCCGCCGAGCAGTCCGCCCAGATCCCCGCCACATCGGGATGATGCCAGCGGGGCATCTCTGCCCGCGCTTCGTCCAAGGACATCGCCAGGGTCTGCGCGCCCACGGCGAGCGGCAGACCGACAGCCCGGGCCGACGACGGGACGCAGCGGATCATCGCCCGCTGCCCGAGGTCGACATGCTCCGCGCATCGCAGGAAGGCCTCATACGCCGACTCCAGGTGGGCGGGGAGCGCGCGGCGGCGGAAGATCCCCATGCCGGAATGCTACGAGTGCGGTCTGCCCCGCGCGCCCTGGCTGTGGGACGCTGCCGCCATGGCGGCCGAGAGCGACATCCTGCTCTCCGGCCCATGGCGCCACCGGGACGTCTCCGCCAACGGCGCGCGCTTCCACGTTGCCGAAGCAGGTGACGGCCCGCTCGTCCTCATGCTGCACGGCTTCCCGCAGATGTGGTGGCAGTGGCGGCACCAGCTGACCGACCTGCCGCAGCACGGATTTCGTGCGGTCGCCCCGGACCTGCGCGGGTACGGCGCGAGCGACAAGCCGCCGCGGGGCTATGACATCTACACCCTCGCGGCGGACGTCGCCGGCCTCGTCCGCGGGCTGGGTGAACGCGACGCGGTCATCGTCGGGCACGACTGGGGGGGCCTCCTCGCCTGGGCAGTCGCAACGCTTCACCCCGAGGTGGTCTCGCGGCTGGTCATCCTCTCGATGCCGCACCCGCTGCGCCTCCGAGCCCAAGTCGTCGTCGACCCGCGCGGCCAGCTCCGGGCCAGCTGGTACGTGCTGGCCTTCCAGGCGCCGTGGCTGGCGGAGCGGCTCCTGGTCAAGGATGACGCCGAGCGAGTGTCCCGCCTGCTCCACGACTGGGGCGGGCCTGGCTTCCCCGATGCCGCCACGGACCGCATCTACCGCACCGCCATGCAGATCCCGACGGTCGCCTACTGCGCCATGGAGTACTACCGCTGGGCGGTGCGGTCCGTCGTACGGCCAGACGGCTACCGGTTCGCCAAGCGGATGCAGCGGCCGGTCGGCGCCCCGACCCTGCAGCTGCATGGGGCGATGGACGGGTGCCTGCTGCCGCGCACGGCGCTCGGCTCCGGTCGCTACGTCGAGGGGGTCTATGAGTGGCGGCTGCTCGACGGCGTCGGGCACTTCCCCGCTGAGGAGGCACCCGACCTGGTGACGGCAGAGATCGTCCGATGGGCCAAGCAGTCATGACGGTGCCGCCGGACGGCACCGATGCGGACGCGGGGGATGCCGCCGCCGCTCCGTCGCCCACCCCGCGTTCGCGAGACAGCGCCGGTCGGCCACTGAGCCAGCGACCACGGGACATCACCGGCGCGCCGCTGCCACCCGGCACTCCCACGCCGTGGCGGGAACGCCTCGCCGTCGGGGACCGCGAGACCTCATTGCCGCCCGACGACGCGATCGAGGAAGCCCAGCGGCTGATCCTCGGCGGCGCCCCGTTCTATGCCCACGAGGTGTTGGAGGGTCCGTGGCATCTCGCTGACCCGCCGGATCGGGACTTCTGGCAGGGCTTGGCCCAGCTTGCCGTCGGCCTCACCCACATCCAGCGCGGCAACGCGGTCGGCGCTGCCACCATCCTGCGACGCGCTGCGGACAAGCTGACTGCCTACCCCGACGCGCACTTCGGCGTCGGCGTACGGCGGCTGCAGGCGGCCGCGCGGCGCCTCGCCGATCGGGCCGAGCGGGACGGCACCGCGTCGATCAGCGCCTCGGAGCTGGAGCTCCCGCTGCGCGACTGATGCTCCGAAGGTGCTGCGCTCAGTCGCAACCCTGGGTGTCGACTCGCTCGGTGCGGACCGCTCCGGCTCGCGCCGACGACGCCACCTCATCAGATGTCAGGGCGTACCCAGTGTTACGGTCCTGGGCATCGGCGGCGAAGATGACGCCGTAGACCCGACCGTCGGAAGCGAGCAGCGGCCCGCCGGAGTTGCCCGGACGGACGACGGCGCGCAGCTGGTAGACATCCCTCCGGACCGTCGAGCGGTCGTAGATGTCGCGACCGACAGCTGTGATCTGCTCGCGTATCCGCGCGGCCACCGCACTGAAGGGACCGTCCTCCGGATAGCCTGCGACGACCGCGTTTGCCCCGGCCCGAGCGTCGCCTCGGAACCGCAGCGGGGCCAGGCCCAGCCCCGGCACATGAATCACCGCGACGTCGCGCCCGGGGTCGAAGAGGACGACCTGTCCCCGCTTTCGGACCCCCTCGCGTAGCTCTACCTCCGGATCTCGCACCCCCGCGACGACGTGGGCGTTGGTCATCACGCGGTCGGTCGCGTAGACGAATCCGGTCCCCTCCAGCCGACGTGAGCAGGAACGCGCCACACCGAGCACCTTCAGCACCCGCGTCCGGGAGCTGCGCACGGCGGGCGAGTTGACCACCGCGGGGTCAGGCGCCGGCACGGGGGCGGTCGACTGCGGCCGCAAGTCGGTGAAGACCTTCGGGAAGCCCCGCTCGTCGAGCAGTCGCCGGAAGGAGGAGAAGACGGCGGGGGCCGGTGGCAGCACCTCATCGACCGACCGCAGGATCTGCGAGTTGTTCACTTGCTTCGCCAACACGGGGTAGGCCGAGTCCTTGGCCGCGGTGCCCAGCAGCCAGGCAACCAGAAGGACACCGATGATCGAGACGCAGGAGCCACCGGCCGAGTCGATGAGCCTCGCGGGGCGCCAGGTCACTCGGCCGCGCAGGGCTGTCCCGAGCGTGGTGCCGAGCAGCTGCCCGGCACATGCCAGCACGAGCACGATCGCGATGCCGAGGATCGACCGGCCGCCGCCGCTGGTCATCCGCTCGGCGATCGGCGGGGCGAGGAACGTCCCGAGCACCCCACCGCCGAGAAATCCGGCGAAGGAGAGCACGCCGACGACGAAGCCCTGGCGATAGCCGGAGTAGGCGAAGACACCGAGGGCCAGCAACAGGATGAGGTCGAGCGTGTTGCCGTTCACCGGAGCACCTTAACGGCTGGCGAGTGGCCCCCCGGCGGGCGGCGGGAGGGCGGGCCCGGCAGTCACCAGCTCATCAACGGTGACGAACCGAAAGCCCCGGTCGCGCAGCCGGTCGATGATCACCGGCAGAGCACGCAGGCCGATGCGCCGGTCGATGGTGCCGTGGTGGGTGTCGTGAGCCAGCAGGATGGTGCCGGGCTGCACCCGCGCCAGGACATGCGCGATGTTCGCGTCGACGTCGAGTCGCGACTCGTGCAGCTGGACCGACCACAGCAGGACGTCCTCCCCCGCTCGGGCAGCAGCATTGAGCGTGGCGCCGGACAGATTGCCGCGAGGCGGCCGGAAGTAACGCGGTGCCCGGCCGGTCAGCGACTCGAGGACGTCGGCACCGCGGGCGAGCTCATGGTCGGTCTGCGCAGCGGTCGCGGTGGCGAGGTCGAGGTGGCTCCATGAGTGGTTCTCGACTTGGTGCCGGTCGGCGATCTCCCGTCGCACCAGCTCCGGGTGGTCGAGTGCGTTGCGGCCGACGAGGTTGAAGGTGGCCTGCACGTCGCGGTCACGCAGCATGTCCAGGTAGTCCTGGGTGTACGACGGCACCGGCCCGTCGTCGAAGGTCAGCGCCAGCACGGGCTCGTCGGTGCTCACCTGCCAGATGACCTGGGTGCTCGCTGCCGACCCGGACCCCGCGCGCGTGCCGGCGAAGCCACGGTCCGTCGCCGCAACTGCATCTAATGGTGGCTCAGGCTGACGCGACCAGCGCCCCACTGCGGCGCCCGCCGCCACCAGGGCGCCCGCGCGCAGCGCTTCACGTCGGTCCACCGAACCCCCACTCCCATCCGGTCAGAGAACCGGCGTTCTGCCTTCCCGCGCCTCAGTCTGCGGCACATCGGCGGCGTCCGTGGCCACTTCCCCCGAATCCGGCCCGGCCGGCACCGGCGGGCGCCACACTGTCGTGACAGCAGTCGCCACGGCAAGTCCCCACACACCGCCCAACGTGATCCCGCCGAGCACATCGGACAGGTAGACCTGCCCGAGCGAGAGCACGGCGAGGCCACCCAGCAGCACCAGCGCCAGGCCCACCGTCGCGGTCACCACCTTGCGCCCCCAGCTGGAGATCCGCGGCATCAACACTGCCAGCAGCGCGAGGACCGTCGCCGCCATCACGGTCATCCGGCCGGAGGGAAAGGTGGAGGTGCGGAAGCCGTCGGTCAGCGACGGGATCACCCGCGAGCGCTCCACAGCCGCGCTCACCAGCTGGGCCAAGAAGGCCGCGCCGACGACCGCCACGACCAGCAGCACCAACGCTCGGGGTCGCCGGTCGACGACCCAGGCCCCGAGCCCGACGAGGATCGACACGGCGCCGAGCACCTCTGCTGAGAGCACGTCGCGGACGGCGGACGTGACGCGAACGACGTCACCGGTCTGACTGCGCGCCAGCGCCCGGCGTACCGGCTCGTCGACGTCGACCAAGCCTCCGCTGCCCAGGGACTCCCCGATCACGAGGGCCAGTGCGGCACCGAGCAGCGCCAATCCCAGCAACCCGGCCGTGAGCTGCAATCCCGCTGCAGTCCCGGGCCGGAACCGGCCCGTGAGGAAGGCGATCTGGCGGTGGTAGCGCTGACGGGCACGCGCGATGCGCGGACGGTCGAGCTGTTCTTGCCACCACCCGCGCAGCTGCTCCTGGCGGGCGACGACCTGCTTGGCTGCGAGGACAAGGGCCACGATCACCGCGAGGGTGATGGCGAGCAGCGTCGAGGCCCGGCCGACGTAGCGCTCGACGCTCTGCCACGAGTTGCCGGCGAGATAGCCGAGCAGGGTGAACGCCGTGCCCCACGCCGTCGCTCCGATGACGCTGGCGAGCAGGAAGCGGGAGTACGGCACCCCGGAGGCCCCTGCGGCGAACGGCATGATCGCCCGCAGCACGCCGACGAACCGACCCAGGATGATCGCCTTGATGCCGCCGGCACGGATCCGAGCCATCGTCGACTCCACCCGCGCCCTGCCCATGATCGCGCCGAGGCGGCTGTCGAGGAATCGGGTGCCGAGACGACGCCCGAGGTAGAAGCCGAGCGAGTCTCCGACGATCGCGCCACCGACAGCACAGCTCACCATGACCGCGACGGGGACCTTGCCCTCAGACGCAGCAACTCCGCCGAGGATCACCGCGAGCTCGCCCGGGACTGCGAGACCGGCGAAGGCGGCCGTCTCGAACATCGCCAGCAGCCCGACGATGACAGCGAACACCGGTCCCGGCAGCTCCGAGAGCCGCTCCAACAGGTGCTTGATGCCGGCCACCGCGTCGCCCCCGAAGGCCACGACGAGGAGCAGCACGCCGAGCACGACAGCGCCGACGACGAGACGGCCGCGCGTGAGCCGGGCGCTTCCCGCCATCAGGACACGAACTCCTGCACGAAGGCTGCGGCGGACAGGGGTGATCCGGTAGCGCGTGTCACCAGGTGGTCCCAGCGCAGCGATGCGCCAGGGCCGAACACGTGCTCCCCCAGCCAGCGCCCCGTCGCCGGGTCGTTGTACAGACGACCGCCCCGCTGCGCCACCGTCGCCGCGAGCTGCGACGCCAGGCACTCCCCGAGGACGTAGTTCTGGTAGTAGACCGGTGCGAGGGCCAGGTGCAGCTTGGCGGCCCAGTCGGGGCTGTCCGCGCGGCCGGGAGGGCGGCGCAGCAGCTGGAAGCGCTCGACGTGCTCCCACCACCGCGCGTCGGGGTCGAAGCCGGGCTTCCCCAGCTCCGTGTAGAGGTCGCGCTCGAAGTGGCACATGACGAGCACCCATCGGGCGAAGACCAGCATGCTCGCGCGGAGCGCTGCCCGGACGTCACCGGCGAGGGCCTCCGCGTCCGCGGCCGGCACCCCGGCGATGTCCCGCAGCCACCCCGGGTCCTTCGACAAGCGCCCGAAGAGCTGCGCCACCGCCTCCGTCGTCAACGAGTGGGCGGGGATGCGCAGCGACCACGGCAAGTCGGGCCGCAACCCCACGTCGTACGCCGCGTGGCCGAACTCGTGCAGCATCGTCGACGCCCAGCGCTCGTTGTCGACGACGTTGGCGAGCACCCGCACGTCACCACCGCGGTCGATGTTGATGCAGAAGGCGTGCTGGTTCTTCCCCTCCCGACCCACCAAGTCGCTCCGGTCGGCCACGTCACGCAGCGGCAAGCCGAGGCCGTCGTACGTCGCCATCGTCAGCGCGGTGAGGTCCCGCCCCGCTACCAGCGGATCCAGATCCAGCGCAGCCTCGCGGGGCGCCTCCTGGAAGAACGCGTCGGCGTAATGCCACGGCATCAGGGCGTCCCGCGTCGTGCCGAACCGCGCTGCCAGCCGGTCATCTATGCCGGCCTTGAGCTGGGCAAACGGCTCGGCCGTCAGCTGCTCGAGCTCATCGAGCAGCTCGAAGAGCCGAGCTTCGGACAGCTCCCCCAGGGCGAGTGCCATGGCATAGAAGCTGGCGTGCCCTAGCTGGCGGGCGCAGGTGTTGCGGACCTCGACCAGCCGCAGGACCCGCTCGGCGACGGCCGCACCGACCTGCTTGGAGGCGAGCCAGGCGGCTTCGCGCTCGTCGATGTCGTCGCTCGCGGCGAGGACCTGCTCGACCTCGTTGTCAGTCCACCGTCGCCCGCCGGCCTCACCCCGAAAAGTCGCATAGACGGTGTCGCACTCTGCGCCGAGGCGGACCATCTCTGACCGCTGCTCGACGGGCAGCTGCTCGCCGGCGAAGGAGAGCCGCAGGACCTCGACACTGCGGGCGAGGAGCGGATCTCCGATGCCGCCGCGAGCGACCTCCTCGAGCTCGGCGAGGTCGGCGGCGACGGCGTACCGGTCGGAGACCCGCTGCTCGAGCTCGATGCGTCGAGCTTCTGCCTGCTCCGAGGCCTCGACGTTGGACTTCCACCACGCCTCGCTGGCCTCTCGCTCCAGCGGCGCGAGCTCTGCCGTCAGCCGGTCGACGAGCATGGCGGCTCGGGCGTCGGCGCTCACTGCTGCTCACCTCCGTCTTCCCCACTGGGCACGTCCGCCGGATCGTACGGCGCATGCCCCGCGGCGAGCCGAGGCTCCGGCCGGTCGACGACATCGGCGGGCTCCCACGGCAGCGCCCAGCCGCCGAAGCGGAGCAGCGCGTCGACAAGGCCGGCGGTGAACCCCCAGACGAGCAGGCCGCCGACCCGGAAGCCAGGACCGGTGTAGTCGCCGAGCAGCCGGACCCGGCACCGGTTGGCCGGGTCTGCGAGGTCGGCGATCGGCACGCGTACGACGGAGGCGACCTCGTCGGCATCGGCGGCGTGCACCGCGCACGGCGTGTGCCACCACCCGAGCACCGTCGTCACGGTGAAGGCGCTCGGCGGCAGGTAGAGCGGAGGCAGAGTGCCGAAGACGGTCACGCCGCCCGGGTCGAGGCCAACCTCCTCAGTCGCCTCGCGCAGCGCCGTGGCTGCGATGCTCGGGTCGCCCTCGTCGACGCTGCCGCCCGGGAAGGCGGGCTGGCCGGCATGCGAGCGCATGGTGTGGGCCCGCTCGATGAAGAGCAGGTCGGGCCCAGCGGGGCCTTCGCCGAAGAGCGCGAGGACGGCGCCCTGGCGACCCGGCGTCCCGGGAGGGGGGGTGAACCGGCTGATGTCCTCGGCGCGGACCTGGCCCAGCCCGGCCTCCAGCGGCCGGAGCCAATCCGGCAGCATCCGCGGGTCTACCCGCGCCTCCGCCCGCACCGGCGCCCGCGCACCCAGGTGATCAGTGGTGCGTTCTTGCCCATCCGTCGGCACGTTCTCACCATTGATCACCGGGCGGGGCGCGCCCGGCGGAGGTGCGGACGCGGCGAGGCGGTTGGGGGGGTCACGGAATGGCGGGTACGTCGACGCCGAGATGCTCCTCGATCCGCTGGCGCAGCTCGGCCTCGCTGAGCTCACCCACTTCCTGGTGAACGAGGGCACCCCGGGCGTCGACGAACAGCGTCGTGGGCGGGCCGGGCACCCGTAGCGCGTTGAGCATCTCTCGACCCGCCGAGCGGACGCTGGCATAGGAGATGCCGGTGCTCTGGATCGTGGCTCGGGCGTTGCGCTCGTCGTCCGCGACGTTCACTCCGAGGAAGGCGACCCGCCCTCGGGCCGCGGTGAAGACCCGCTGGAAGGCCGGCATCTCCTTCTTGCACGGCAGGCACCACGACGCCCACACGTTGAGGACGGTCGGCACCCCGCTGATGGCCCGGAGCGACACGGTGCGGTCGGACCCGATACAGGCGAGGTCGAGGTCGGGCAGCCGGGCGCCCGAGGAAGCCGCCGGACGGAGCACGCTGGTGTCCGGGCAGTCGGCGGTGGCGATCGGCGGCAGGCTCCGGTCGTCGGAGGGATCGAAGATGCCCTCGGACTCCTTGGCCCGGCCGTCCCCGCTCGAGCCGCCGGTGCAGCCAAGGAGGGACGCGACCAAGACAAGCACCACTGCCGTCGTACGGCGGTCGACGTGGTTCATTCGGGGAGGCTCATCAGGGAGTGCCCACTAGACCCGCCGACGGGCACAGCCGGGCCACGCTGCAGGCGCCACAAGCCGGCTTGCGGGCGAAGCAGCAGCGGCGGCCGTGCCAGATGAGCCGGTGCGACAGCATCGTCCACTCGGCTCGAGGGATCAGGTCCATCACCTCACGCTCGACCTTCACCGGGTCGTCCTCCACGGTCCAGCCGAGGCGCCGGGCCAGCCGGCCGAAGTGGGTGTCGACGGTCAGCCCGGGGACGCCGAAAGCATTGCCGAGCACGACGTTGGCGGTCTTGCGCCCGATGCCCGGCAGGGTGATCAGGTCCTCGAGCCGTCCGGGCACCTGCCCCTGGTAGCGGTCGCAGAGAGCCTGGCCGAGCCCGATCAGCGACGTCGTCTTGGCCCGGAAGAAGCCGGTCTGCTTGATCAGCACTTCCATCTCGTCGCGGTCCGCCCCGGCGTAGTCCGCAGCGCTGCGATAGCGGGCGAACAGCGCCGGGGTGACCTCGTTGACCTTCTTGTCGGTGCACTGGGCACTGAGGATCGTCGCCACGCAGAGCTCGAGCGGCGTGGTGAAGTCGAGCTCGCAGTGCGCGTCGGGGTAGGCCTGGGCGAGCCCGCGGTTGACCGCGCGGGCCCGACGGACCAGCGCGGTGCGGCTCGCCGACAGGGTGGCGGCGCGGGTCGGGCTCATCGACAGAAGCGTACGACGCCACCGGCGCGCGTGCTGATCACCCGGATGGCCCACTCAAGCACCCGCATGCCCGTGACGATGCCGACACTGGGTTACTGCAGTGACCCAGCATCAGCAGCCGAGTGCCCCTATCGAAGGTGAAGTCTTGACGTCCCAATCGGGTGAGCCGAAGGCGGTGCCCGAGCGCAGTGCGGACTTCAACCACCTCAGGCTGGACGGCGTACGGCATTACCGCCAGACGCTGAGCCAGGAGGAGAGCCGCGTCTCCTACTGGCGGCGCATCCTGCAGGCTCGGCTGGACACCCTGCGCGCCGAGCGGATGACCGGCGACCTCGACCACCTGCGTCCGATGCTCACGGACTCACGGGTCGCCGGCGGGCGCACCGCGCTCATCGAGATCATGCCCTTCGACGACATCCCCCCGCTGCCCAACCTGGAGCAGCTCTGGGACCGCACCGTTGAACCAGGCGACGAAGCGGGCCGGGCCGCGCTGGTGTCCGAGCTGACGGAAGCCGAGGCCCAGCTCTCCGCCTACCGGTCCGCGCTCCACCAACGGATCTCGGCGGCTACGACGGAGCTGATCGCCCGCTATCGGGAGGAGCCCGCACTGTGCCTCGGCGTCCTCCCGACGTCACACAGCCCGGCCCGCAGCACCGCCTGATAGGCCGTCAGGGGCTGACGTCCAGCACGACCTTCATCGCCGTCTTGGCCTCGAAGAGCCGGTAGCCCTCCGCGGCTTCTTCGAGCGGCATCCGGTGGCTGATGACCACCGTGGGGTCGACCTGGCCGGACGCGACTGCGTGCAGCGCCTGCTCCCACCAGCCTTGCACGTTGCACAAGCCGCCGAATCGCAGGGTGATGTTGCGGGTGAAGAGGTTGCTGACCGGCAGCGACTGCTCGAAGTCGGTGTGCACCCCGATCACGCTCACCGTGCCACCGGGCCGCACACAGTCGATGGCAGTGATCAGTGCCGGGGGGAGCCCGACCGTCTCGATCACCACGTCGGCCGAGCCGCCGAGGATGTCCTCCACCGCCACGGCTGGGGACCGGTCGGCGATGTTGACCGGCACGGAGCCCAGCGAGCGCGCCAGCTCCAACCGGCTGGGCACCAGGTCCATCGCCACGACTGCCGAGGCTCCCATGGCCTTCGCAGCCAGCTGCGCGAAGGTCCCGACGGGTCCGCAGCCGACGACGGCGACCGTGGCGCCCGGGGTGATGTCCGCGATGCCCGCGGCGTACCAGCCAGTGGTCAGGATGTCGCCGGCGAACAGCGCCTGCTCACCGGTGATGCCCGGCGGAACGGCGAGGAGGTTCACGTCGGCGTGCGGGATCCGCACCAGCTCGGCCTGAGCCCCGGCGAGGTCGCCGACGAAGATCCCGTAGCCCAGGACGCCCAAGTCATCGCAGTGATTGAACCGCCCTGCGCGACAGGGGACGCAGCGACCGCAGGCGATCTGGAAGGAGCCGACGACCTCGTCGCCGACGCCGAACCGGGTGACGTCATCGCCGGTGGCCACCACCGTGCCGACGTACTCGTGTCCGACAACCGTGCCCTCGAAGACGCCGGGCACCCGGCCGTTGTAGAAGTGCAGATCGGAGCCGCAGATCGCCGCTTTGCTCACCCGGACGATGGCGTCACCCGGCGAGAGGATCTCCGGCTCGGCGACGTCCTCCACCCGGACGTCGTGCTCGCCGCGATAGACCACAGCCCTCATGGGTCGCACCCTAGTTCGCCAGGAGTGACCGGCGCAGAAATGGGTACCCGTCAGAAGTGTCGACAGACCTGCTCCTGCCGCTGATCGTGCTGGTGTTCCCGCTGGCGCTGATGTTGGCGATGCTGGGCATGGAACGCGTTGAGCGCCCGCTGCGCGTCGACGAGGTGGGGCTGCAGCTGGAGACCTTCTTGGTCAACGCTCGTCCGGAGGAGCTCGAGACGTTCGTCAGCCATGGCTACGCGTCAGCTCTCGACCGGTACTGGCGCCGTCGCGGGCGTGCGCAGAGCACCTCTGCGGAGTGACCTGCCGCACTGACCCTTCCTGAGGCTTACCTCGCAGCAGCGCCGGCAAGGAAGTCCGCCAGAGCGCGCTGCGTCACCTCTCGCTCCCGCACATGCTCGGTCGACTCCGCGACGCGGCAGGCCGTGCGTAGAGCCTGCTCCGCGTCCGCCCGTCGGCCGGTCGCAGCGAGGGCGGCACCATAGGCGCGGTGGGCGATCACCGTGGAGCGCACGTCCTCGGCCGGCACGCTGAGCGCCAGCTCCGCCTGGGCCAGTGCCTCCGAGAGACGACCCGCCTGGAGCAGCGTCGCGGCGTAGTGAGCGACGGCCTGGCGCATGGGGAACAGCAGCGTCGAGCTGGCCGGCGTCCTCGTGACGTCGTGCAGGGTGCGCAGCGCCGTCGGCAGGTCGCCGCGAGCTCGGGCGATCAGCGCCAGGAGCACCCGTTCGCCCGTCGCGGCCTGCGGCTCAAGTCCGAGGCCTCCCGCAAGCTCCAGGGATCGACGAACGGCGGCTTCCGCGTCGTCGAGGCGCTGCGCCTCGTAGTGACACCAGCCGAGGGTCACCAGCGCCAGGGTGCCTACCGAAGGATGCCGGTGGCGGTCAGCATGAAGAGCTGACTCGGAGAGCAGCAGCACCGCCTCCTCCGCGGAGCCCCCGGCCCTCGCCGCCATCCCTCGGGCGACCAGCGCGAGCGACGTACCCCATGAGTCGGCGAGCTCCGTGAAGATCAGGTGCGCCTGGCGTCCCCGCTCGACGGCCAGCGTCACGTTCCCGAGCTCGCTGGACGCAATGGCGTCGATGGTGAGGCAAGCGCCGGCCGCCCACCGGTTGCCGTGGGCCCGGGTCTGGTCGATCAGCACCCGGACCAGGCTCTTCGCTTCTCCCAGCCGCCCCTGGAGCATCCGGACCAACGCCTCGGTGCCGGCACACCAGGCGACTCCCCGGTCGTCGTCGAACTCGGCGAAGACCGCCGTAGCCGCCCGCAGGGTCTCGTCGGCGCGGGCGTAGTCGCCCCGCGTCGTCGCGCTCCACGCCAAGTGCTGCAGTGCCCACCCCGTGCCGCGCGGATCGCGGACCCTGCGGGCCAGCTCAAGGGCCTGGGTGAACCGCTCCTCCGCCTCCGGGAGCCGCCCGGCGAAGAAGTCGAGGAGGCCGAGCTGGCGCAGCGCCTCGGCCACGAGCCGGTCGTCACCCACCTCTGAGGCAGCGGCCAGCGCCCGGACGAAGGACTCCGTCGCCCCCTTGTCGTCGCCCTGCTTGCGCCGCACGTCCCCCTGCACCGCGAGCGCACCGGCGAGCACACCCAGGTCAGCGGCGGCCAACGCGGGAGCCAGTGCGACCAGAGCTTCATCGAGGCGGTGGACGCGCGCCAGCGCATCGGCGTACGCCACGCCGGCGTCGAAGGAAGCGGCCGCCGACACGCTGTCCGTGCCAAGTGCCGTAGCCCGTCCCAGCAGCTCCACCGCACTGATGTTGTCGTCGCGCGCGAGGGAGGTGCGGCCAAGCCGCACTAGCGCGAGGACACCGACCTCGGCGGCCAGCCAGGCCGGGTCGCCCACGGGCAGCGACATCTCGCGCGCCAGGTTGGCGGCCAGCTCGGCTTGCGCCGCCACGGCCACATCGACCTCCGCCGGGCTGCCCGTCAGCTCTCGCACGGCCCAGTGCGCCACCAGGGCGTGCTCGCGGGCTCGGTCGACTTTTGCTACGCCGGCATAGGCAACCTCCCGAGTCAGCGCGTGGGTGAAGGACCAGGCATCGCCGCCGGCCGAGCGGACGACGTCGTGGTCGACCAGCACGGAGAGGTGCTGTCGCACCTCGTCGGCCGCCCGACCCGTCAGTGCCACGAGCGCACCGGTCCAGAAGCGGTTGCCGACCACCGCCGCGGCCCGCAAGGTGGCGCGGGCAGCCGCGGGCAGAGCGTCGATGCGTGCGGCCAGCACCGCGTGCACGCCGGCCGGCAGCACCCGCTCCGGCAGGTCGCCGGTCACCACCCACCCCTCGTCCTCGCGACGCAGCAGGCCTCGGTCGATGAGGAGGTGCAGCAGCTCGGCGAGGAAGAACGGATTGCCCTGCGCCCGGTCCAGGAGCATCCGGCGCGCGCTGCCCGCCAGCTCCGACCCGCCGAGGTAGGCGCGCAGCAGCCGGTCGGCCGCCGGCTCCTCCAGCGGAGCCAGGGGCAGCAGCACCGGGTCGGGCAGCCGCGGACTCCAGTCCTCGTGCTTTTCGACCAGCTCCTGTCGACCCACAGCGAGCATGGTCACCGCGCCGTCGAGCTGCGATGCGACAGCGGTCAGCAGGTCGAGCAGCCCGCGTCCGGACCACTGGAGGTCGTCCACGACCAGCAGAAGCGGACCCTCCCCGGCCAGGGCCGAGAAGAGTCCGGCCAGCGCCGCAGCGATGCTCTCTCCCCGCCCGCCCTGCTCGCCGGGCGGCGCGGCCTCCCGGGGGGCGGTGAGGTCGACGTCGCCAAGGCCGAGGAGGTTGAGCAGCGTTTCGGTCAGCATCCCGCCGCCTCGCCGTGCCCTCGCGGGATGGTCGAGCCGGCTGACGAGGCGAACGACGCGTCCCCTGGCGACCGCGTCGTCATCGTCGTCGCCGACGCCGCAGGCGGTGCGGACCATCTCGACGATCGGGGCCAGGTCCCGGGCGCGGCCGTACGGCGGGCATCGGCCGACGAGCACCCGGGAGCCAGGCATCTCGGCGACCACCCGGGCCAGCTCGCGCCAGAGCCGCGTCTTGCCGACACCAGCCGCCCCGGTGAGCAGCAGCGTCGTCGGCGTACGTCGCTCCGCTGAGTCGCGTACCCGGCTCACCAGCAGCCCGAGCTCCGCCTCCCGGCCCGTGAGCGGCGCTTCGTCACCAAGCCCGAGCCGGGTCGCCGTACGCCGGCGCAGGGCGATCAGCTCATACGCCACCACGGGGTCGCGCTTGCCCTTCAGCCGCAGCGGCGGCAGCGCGCGCCACGAGGCGATCGCGAGCGTCGGCCCCACCGTGGCCTGGCCGGCCACCACCGCGCCGACCCCTGCCGCGTCGGACAGGCGGGAGGCAGTGTTCACCGTGTCGCCCACGACGGTGTAGGACACGCCGGCCCGCACCCCGGCCAGCACCTCGCCGGTGTTGAGCCCGACGCGCAGCCCCAGCTGACGCCCACCGCCGGACTCCTCGGCGACGAGGCGGCCAAGCTCGTCCTGCATCTGCATCGCGGCTCGGACGGCTCGTTCGGCGTCGTCCTCGTGTGCCGTCGGCGCTCCGAAGATCGCCATGATGCCGTCGCCGGTGAGCTTGTCGACATGGCCGCCGAACGCGGTTACGGCGTCCGTCAGGGAGGCGAGCAGCCGGTCGGTGACGACCCCCACTCGCTCCGGGTCGAGGTCCTCCGCCCAGGCCGTGAAGTCGCTGAGGTCACCGAAGAGGACAGTGACCACCCGGCGCTCTGCACCGTGATCACTGTGCAAGTCGCTCAGGCCCTGCAGTGCGGCACCGCACTGGAAGCAGAAGTGGGCGGCGGGAACGGTCGGCGTACCGCAGACCGGGCACGCAAGTGGGGGGCCCGCGCTCATCGCAGCAGCTCGTGTCGACCGTCGGCGTCGACAGCGGCGCGACCTTCGTCGACCAGCACCTCAAGAGCGGCCCGCAGGCTCATCTCTGCCGCAAACCACAGCACCGGGTCGACGTCGGCGTAGATCCGCTCGACCAGCTCTCGGGGGGTGGCCAGGCCCATGGCACCGAGCTCGGTGACCAGCTGGTCCAGTCGCTCGCGGCGGTGCGCGATGTAGTGCTCGATGACGGTGGCGGGATCGTCGACCACCGGTCCGTGACCCGGCAGGAGGCGGCTCGCGCCCAGGTCGCGAAGGCGCTCCAGCGAGCGCAGGTAGTCGGCCATCCGGCCGTCGGGATGGGCCACCACTGACGTCCCGCGCCCCAGCACGTGGTCGCCGGTCAGCACTGCGGACTCGGCCGGCATCACCAGGCAGACGTGGTCAGCACTGTGCCCCGGCGTGGCGAGGCCCCGCAGCTCCAGACCGCTGATCTCGACGAGGTCACCGTCACCGAGTCCTTCGTCGCCAAGGCGATGCGCCGGGTCGAAGGCTCGAATGGCGACACCAGCACCCGCGGCCAAACTTCGCGCCCCCGCGCTGTGGTCCGGATGTCCATGGGTGAGTACGACGAGGGCGATCCGCTGGCCCTCGTCGTCGGCGCTGCGGCGGATCGCCGCGAGGTGACCGGGGTCATCGGGCCCAGGGTCGACCACCACTACCTCTGTCGAACCGGGCTCCGCGAGCAGCCAGGTATTGGTGCCTTCGAGCGTCATGGGCCCCGGGTTGGGGGCGAGCACCCGACGAGCCCGCCCGCTGACGACGTCAGGCGTCGGCATGGGGGTAGCCCGGGTCACCGGGCAGCAGGAGCAGAACGTCCTCACCCGCGACCACGACCCGCGGCAGCACCGGGGTGATCTGCCGCGTCGCAGCGGCGTTGAGCACCTCGGCTACATCCGCGAACCCAGCGAGCTCGACGAGGGTCATCACGGTCGGCGGCATCATCACCATCTCGCCCGATGCACGGCGCGCCAGTGCGTCTGCCGGACGCACCCACTCGCTCGCATCGCTCTCTCCGGCGAAGTGCACCGGGCGCTGCCCCTCGGGCAGCGCGGCCACGAAGAAGCGGGTGTCGAAGCGCTTGGGCTCGGTCTCTGGCGTGATCCAGTGCGCCCAGGCCCGCAGCAGGTCTGCTCGCAGCACCAGACTATTGCGGCAGAGCACATCAGCTATGGATGCCGAGCGGTCCAGCAGCGCCGCCTGCTCACCAGCCCAGTGCTCGATGTCGTGGTCCACCGTCACCGTGCGCTGACCGTCGGCCCCAGCAAGGAGCACGCCCGCTTCTTCGAACGTCTCGCGCACAGCGGTGCAGACGAGCGCCCTCGCGAGTGGCGCATCGGCGTTGAGCAGCCGCGTCCACTCAGTGTCCGGCGGACCAGACCACGCCACCTCCGCGTCGGAGTCGCGGGGGTCGACGGAGCCGCCGGGGAAGACATACATCCCTCCTGCGAACGCCATGCCCGCAACTCGCCGGAGCATGTAGACCTCAACACCGGGTCCGGGAGCGGAGTCGCGCAGGAGCATGACGGTCGCGGCATGCCGCGGCTCGGCGACAGGGGCGGACCCGGCGGCGACGGCCCGGGCGCGCGCGTGCAGCTCGGGCGGCAGCCGCCTCAGGTCGGCGTCGGTCATGTCCCGCAGCGTAGTGCGATGTCGGCGCGGCTCCGGCGCGTGCGTGCCGGCATGACGGCGACGCCGTACTGTGCGTACCTACGCAGCCGCGATCGACGTGAGGTGACATCGGTGGACCGCGAAGCGCTGGCCGCGCTGCTTCTCGTCGACCTCGATGCCATCATCGACAAGACGCGGGCTGCCTACTTCGAGCGGATGCCGAGGTTGCAGCGCCTCCCCGTGGAGGCCGTCGACGACGTCATCGAGGCGACCCACCTGGCGATGCGGCAGTTCCTTCGCTACTACGTCGAGGGCACCCTGGACGGACCCTCGTGGCGGGCCGTTCGCGAGTCGACGATCGACCGGGCGGGAGAGCTGTTCTCCCGCGCCGAGATCCTGGACATCGTCAACATCGCGCGGTCCACGGCGAGCGACGCGGCGCACCACCTGGCCGAGCTGCACCCGGAGCTGGCCGGGTCGGACCGTCGCGAGATCGTCAAGGCGATGGACCGCTACGTCACCGAGCTGGCCGAGGAGGAGGACCGGCTGCGACACCACGTCACGGCTGACCGCATCGACTCGGCGCTCGCTGCGCTCGAGGCCGACGGCGCCGACCTGGCGTGAGCTGGGCTAGCCCGGGCGGTGCTGACTCCGGGCTGTCTGTAGGCGTGCTGGCCTGAACTAGCAGAGCGTCAGACCTCGACGACGATCTCGACCTCGACTGGTGCGTCCAGCGGCAGGACCGCGACCCCGACCGCGCTGCGGGCGTGCCGCCCAGCGTCGCCGAAGACCTCACCCAGCAGCTCGCTGGCCCCGTTGATCACCCCTGGCTGTCCGGTGAATCCCGGTGCGGAGGCGACGAAGCCGACGACCTTGACGACCCGGCGTACGGCGGAGAGGTCGCCGGTCACCGAGGCGACCGCCGCGAGCGCGTTGAGCGCGCAGATGCGAGCCAGCCCCTTAGCGGTCTCGGGGTCGACCTCGGCGCCGACCTTGCCCGTGGCCGACATGGCCCCGGCGATCATGGGCAGCTGGCCCGACGTCCACACCAGGGAGCCGCTGCGCGTTGCTGGCACATAGGCGCCGACGGGGGCCACCACCTCGGGCAGCTGCAGGCCCAGCTCGGCGAGGCGCTCCTCAGGAGTCGGCATCAGTCGCCCTTGGGGCGCTTGAAGTAGGCGACCAGCTGCTCGGCGGACGCGCCGGGGACGACGGTGACCAGCTCCCAGCCGTCGTCGCCCCAGGTGTCGAGGATCTGCTTGGTCACATGGACCAGCAGGGGGACGGAGGCGTACTCCCACTTCGGCACGGCACACTCACTCTCTGCGTCATGTCGGCCTCGCGACACTGCCCGGGCGTGATCTTTGAACCGTGGCCGACCCCGCACGCGGGCGGCGGGTTCGAAGATCACGACAGAGTACGCGGGTGGCCCGCGGCGAGGGCCGGCGGCAGGCAGGCGGGGGCCGCCGGGGGTAGCCGGGGTAGACGTCAGGCGGAGCGGCGCCGCAGCAGGCGACGGCGCTCCAGCTCGTTCAGACCACCCCAGATGCCGTGTGGCTCTTCGACGGTCAGCGCGTAGTCCAGGCATTGGTCGCGGACCGGGCAGGCCCGGCACAGGGCACGCGCCTGGCCTTCGCGCAGGTCCTTCTCCGGCTTGCGCTCGAAGTGGGGCGGCGCGAAGAAGAAGACCGCGCTGTCTCCACGGCACATGCCGTGGACGCGCCACGAGACGTCGTCTGCCTGTGTTCCTGCGCTCATGCCTGCTCACCTTCCGGCGGTGGCCGCACCGGGGGGCATGCCGGTGCGTCGAACAGTCAGATTCGCCGGACGCCGGAGAAGTTCCTCCGGCGGCAGGCCATTTGCCAGATCGTTACCTCGCGACAGTGGTTCGGCCGCCGAGCACGCGCGGTTCAGCGGAGTGAACAGGCGGAGCCAGCAGGCGGAGTCAGCGGATGAACTTGTAGCGGATGGCCACCGTGGCCCGGCACAGCGGCGTGATCTGGACGGTGCCCTCGCTGTCGCCGGTGAAGGAGATCTCGGCTTCGGCCTGCCCTTCGCGGTCGGTGCTGACGATCTGGAGACCGGCCGCTTCCAGCGCTGCGCGCTGGCGGGCCTGCACCACCGCGACGTCATCGCCCGGAGCCCGCCCGAAGAGGATCACCGTCTTGCCCTGGTTGGCACGCAGTGTGCCCTGCCAGCCGTCGTACGCCGGGAAGCCCGCGGGAGCCGTCACCGCGGGGTCCAGCGGGGAGGCCACTCCGGCGCAAGGCCGCTGGAACTCCTCACCCCCGAACTGCTCGACCTCCGCCGGGGACCCGCCCGCGCAGCCCGCCAGGACGACCAGAAGACCTCCGGCGAGCCCTGCAGCTCGGCTCAGCTCGTGCTCCGCTCGGTGGCGAGGTTGTCGAAGAAGCGCAGGATCTCAACGGGAAAGGGCATGACCAGGGTGGAGTTCTTCTCCGCCGCCACCTCGACGACGGTCTGCAGCAGCCGCAGCTGCAACGACGCCGGATTCTGCGCCATCGCCGCGGCAGCTTCGGACAGCTTCACCGAGGCCTGCAGCTCACCCTCGGCGGAGATGATCCGTGCGCGCCGCTCCCGCTCGGCCTCCGCCTGTCGGGACATGGAGCGCTTCATCGTCTCGGGCAGCTGGACGTCCTTGATCTCGACGAGGTCGATCGCGATGCCCCAGGGCTCCTCGGTCAGCCGGTCGATGATCTCCTTGAGCTGGGCGTTGATCGCCTCGCGGTTGGACAGCACGTCGTCGAGGTCGCTCTGGCCGATCACGGACCGCAGCGACGTCTGGGCGACCTGCGACGTGGCGAAGAGGTAGTTCTGCACGTTGACGATCGCCTTGAGCGGGTCGATCACCTTGAAGTAGACGACGGCGTCCACCCGGAGGGTGACGTTGTCGCGGGTGATGCCCTCCTGCGCGGGGACACCGAGGGTGACCACCTGCATGTTGACCTTCACCATGCGGTCGATGATCGGGATGATCACGTTGAGGCCGGGCCGTTTGATGGTCGGCTGCACCCGGCCGAGGCGGAACACGAGTCCCCTCTCGTACTCCTGCACGATCCGCAGCCCGAACAGGATCGCGATGAAGAGCGCGATTCCCACCACGACGAGCAGTCCGATGAGCGCGCTCACTCGGCCCCCCTCCTCAGACCGGCTGCACGTCGAGGATGAGCGCCTCGCCGTCGACTCCGGTGACGGTGACCCGTGTCCCCGCCTCCACCGGACCGTCCCACTCCAGGGCCCGGGCGCGCCAGAGGGCGCCTTCGACGAGCACGTGTCCTTGGGGGTTCAAGGTGCTCCGCACCTCGCCGACCCGGCCCACGAGCGCGTCGCCCATCGCCGCGCTCTGCCCGCGCAGGGCACGCAGGACCACCGTCATGACCACGACGTAGAACACCCACGAGCCCACCACGGCGAGCGCGATCACCGGCCACCCGACCCGCAGACCCGGGCGGTAGCCGTCGATCCAGAGGACCGAGCCGGCCGTCAGCGCGGCGGTGCCGCCCCACGTGAGCAGGCCGAGACCGCCGCGCGACACGTCGAGGGCGAGCGCCGCCACCCCGCCGAGGAGCAGCGCCACCCCCACCGGAGCGAGCGGCAGAGCAGTGAGTCCGTACGCCGAGAGCGCCAGCAGGATCAGCCCTGTGTAGCCGGCCGGTCCGAATCCCGGCTGGAACAGCTCGAACACCAAGGCCCCGGCGCCGATGAGCAGGAGCAGGTAGACCAGCCAGGGAGTCGTGCCGAGCGAGCGGCGGACCTTGGTGAGCAGGCCGGGGTTGGCGATGCGCGTGTCGAAAGCCTGCGAATCGGCGAAGGACAGGGTGCGCTGGCCGCCCGCCAGGTCGACCACCTCACCGTCCAACGCGCGGATGACGTCGTCGATCGAGTTGACCGTGCCGTCGACGATGAGTCCGTCCGGGTCGGACCCGGTGCGCTTGACGAAGAGGGCGATACGTCGGTCGAGTATCTCGCGGTCGGTCAGCTCTGCTCCAGGGCGGAGCAGCTCGTCCGCGCCCGCGACCTGGGCGGCTAGCGAGCGGGCTACGCGTTGCTCCTCGGCTCCGGGGATGCCGCCGGGCTGCAGTGGGGTGATCGAGCGGACCCGAGCGCCGTTGGCGACGAAGCGGACGTCACCGGCCAGCCACATGGCGGCGTGCGCTCCGCCCACCGCTTCCGTCGTACCCAGGATCACTGGGCCGACCCACGTCGCGACGGGCACGTCGGCCTGCTGGATCGCGCGGACGAGGCGCACGTCGTCGACCTTGACCGACCCGGAGCCGACGAGGCGCAGGATCACGGCGGCGTGATTCTCGCGCTCCGCCTGCTCGATCTGGCTGATGACGTAGCCGGCGTAGGACGAGTCGATTCGGCCGGCCACCTCGACGACGTCGATGATCCGAGTCCGGTCCTGCTGTGCCTGGGCGGGGCTGCCGAGGCCGCCGAGCAGGCCCATGACAGCCGCGACGACAGAGACAACAACGAGCAGGGCAGGGTGGCCGCGCGGGCGGCGAGTCGTCTTCATGGCGGAGGCCGCAGTCTACGGGGAGACCTCAGACGTGAACGACGGCTGCTGCCGCTATGCCGGGATTGCGCGCGGCCCCACTCTGCGCTCACCCTTTCAGCTGACCCACGGCGCCCCTAGCGCGCGCTACGGGCGCGGTGCGGGTTAGCCTCCCTGGGTGAGCTTCTTCCCGGGCGTCCGGCTGCACGTGGTGTCCGGTAAGGGCGGCACCGGCAAGACGACGGTGGCTGCGGCATTGGCAGTAGCGCTGTCGCGGTCGGGCCGCAAAGTGCTCCTCGTCGAGGTCGAGGCACGGCAAGGGCTCGCGCCGCTCTTCGGACATCCTCCGCTGCCGTATGAGGAGACCCGCCTCGCCCGGACGCACGGCGGCGGCGAGGTATACGGGCTGTCCGTCGACCCCGAGCTCGCTCTCATCGAGTATCTCGAGATGTTCTACAAGCTCGGCCGCGCTGGCCGGCTGCTCCGCCGGATGGGGGCGATCGACTTCGTGACGACGGTGGCCCCCGGCCTCCGCGACGTGCTGCTGACCGGGAAGGTCAAGGAGTCCGTGATCCGCCGGGCGGGGAACCGGCCGGTGTACGACGCCGTCGTCCTCGATGCGCCGCCCACGGGTCGGATCGTCCGCTTCCTCGGTGCCACCGACGAGGTCGGGCACCTGGCCAAGGTCGGGCCGATCGCCAAGCAGTCCGAGGCCGTGATGGCGCTGCTCCGATCGCCGCAGACCGCGATACACCTCGTCACCCTGTTAGAAGAGATGCCTGTGCAAGAGACCGTGGACGGGGTGGCAGACCTTCGGGCCGCTGGCCTCCCGTTCGGCGCTGTCGTCATCAACAAGATCCGGGAACCACAGCTCGGCAAAGCCGACCTCAGCCGGGCGCGACGCGGTCGGCTCGACCTCGACTCGATCACGTCCGCGCTCTCCGCTGTCGGGCTCGACACGGATCCAGGCGCGATCAAGGTGCTGGCCGACGAGGCCCGCGAGCACGCCGAGCGCGTCGCCCTCCAGCTCACCGAGCGCCTGGAGCTCGAAGCGCTCGACGTACCGCTGCTCGAGCTGCCGCAGCTCACCGGCAGCGTCGACCTCGGCACGCTGCACCAGCTCGCGGACGTGCTGGTGCCGGAGTGACCTCGCCCCCTCGGCGGCTCGACCTCGATGCCGTTCTCGACACCAGGCGCATCGTCGTGTGCTGCGGATCCGGCGGAGTAGGCAAGACGACCACCGCCGCAGCGCTGGCACTGCGCGCAGCTGAGCGGGGCCGGCGGGTTGTGGTGGTGACGATCGACCCAGCCCGCCGACTGGCACAGTCGATGGGGCTCACCGAGCTGGACAACACCCCGCGGCGCGTCGGCGAGGCCGGGGCCGAGGGTGGTGAGCTGCACGCGATGATGCTCGACATGAAGCGCACGTTCGACGAGATCGTCGTGGCGCACGCCGACCCGGCCCGGGCCGAGCAGATCCTGACGAACGAGTTCTACGTGTCGCTGTCCAGCAGCCTCGCCGGCACGCAGGAGTACATGGCGATGGAGAAGCTCGGGCAGCTGCACGCCTCGGGCGACTGGGACCTCATCGTCGTCGACACTCCCCCGACCAGGTCGGCGCTCGACTTCCTCGACGCCCCGCAGCGGCTCACCGGCTTCCTGGACGGGCGCTTCGTCAAGCTGTTGCTCGCCCCGGCCAAAGCCGGGGGGCGGGCCTATCTGAAGGTGATGAACGTCGGCTTCGCCGCCTTTGCCGGAGTGCTGAGCCGGGTCGCCGGCGCCGGATTGCTGAGCGACCTCAGGGAGTTCTTCACCGCCTTCGAGTCGCTGTTCGGCGGGTTTCGGGAGCGGGCGCAGACGACCTACGACCTCCTCAAGGACGCCGACACAGCCTTCGTCGTGGTCGCAGCGCCTGACCCGGCCGCACTGCGGGAGGCGTCGTACTTCATCGAGCGACTCTCCGCTGAGGACATGCCGCTGGCCGGCGTCGTGATCAACCGGGTGCACCGCAGCGCGGCCCCGCACCTCACCGCGGAGCGGAGCATCGCGGCGGCCGAGGTGCTGGACGAGCGCGGCGGGCATACGACGGCTGCCGGCGTGCTGCGTCTGCACGCCGACCGGGTGGCGTTGTCGAGCCGAGAGCGCGCGGTGATCACCGCGTTCACCAGCGGGCAACCGGCGGTGCCGGTCGCCGAGATCGAGGCGATGGCCTCCGACGTGCATGATCTGGCCGGCCTGCGCCGGGTGGGAGAGGAGCTGGCGACGCGGCCAGCCGCGTGAGCAAGCCCGTGGCGCAGCGCGCTCAGGCCGTCCGCTGGACGTCGCGGCGAGCGGAGTCGAGCAGTGCGCGCCAGGACCGGACATGCGGCCGCTTGCGGAGCAGCGCCCGCCGCTCCCTCTCGGTCATACCGCCCCACACGCCGAATTCGACCCGGTTGTCCAGGGCGTCCGACAAGCACTCCGCGCGGACCGGGCAGCCCATGCACAGCTGCTTGGCTCGATTCTGAGCGGCACCCTGCACGAAGAGGTCGTCTGGGTCTCTGTCTCGGCATGATGCGAGGGCGATCCAGTCGGTAGCAGTCTCCATCGTCGCGTTCCTTACGAGGTCCGGGCGGGCGGGTGCGGGACGTCTCGACCGTAGGCACCGTTTACGAAGAGAGACATCGTCCGCTGGGACTGCTCTCTGTAGTCACTCCTTACTAGCCCGCCATTCTCTGGGGCCATGGTGCTGCCGATGACGACGGTGCCAGTTACCCTGAGCACTGGGGCGGTGATCGCCCGGCGGGCCCCTCCGGACGGGACAGGTGAGCAGCTACGGCGGCGCGGACGAAGGCACCGGTGCATTCGTGCATCGAGTGGTGCTTGTCGTCCTCGTCAGCATCTTGGCTGGCGTCCTGGCTGCCGGCGCTTTCTTCCCCGTCGTCGGAGGCCTGGGGCTCGCTGCTCGAGCGGGCGCAGAGTCCTTCCTGTCATTGCCCGACGAGCTGCGAGACGGACCTCTCCCGATCCGGTCGCGCATCCTGGCGGCCGACGGCAAGACCGTGCTGGCCGACATCTTCTTCAACGAGAACCGCATCCTCGCTCCCATCAGCCAGATGCCCGCTCACCTGCAGCGAGCGATCCTGGCCATCGAGGACAACCGCTTCTATCAGCACGCCGGAGTCGACTTCCGAGGCCTCACCCGCGCCTTCGTGAAGAACCAGCAGGCCGGTCAGGTGACCCAGGGCGGGTCCACGATCACCCAGCAGTACGTCAAGAACGTGCTCATCGAGTCGGCCACCGAGCGCGCTGACGTCGTGCGAGCCACCGAGCGGTCGACCACCCGCAAGCTGCGCGAGGCGAAGTTCGCGCTCGCCTTGGAGCAGCGTTACTCCAAGCGCCAGATCCTCGAGAAGTACCTCAACATCGCCTACTTCGGCCAAGGGGTGTACGGCGTCGGCACTGCCGCCCAGCACTACTTCTCGAAGAAGGTGGGGAGTCTCAACCTCGGCGAAGCGGCGCTACTCGCGGGGATGGTGAAGAACCCCACGCTGTATGACCCGACGAAGAACCCAGCGGAAGCCACCGCGCGACGTGACCTCGTGCTGAGTGTGATGCAGCGCGAGACGTTCATCACCAAAGCAGACGAGCTCGGCGCGAAAGCGGTGCCCCTGAAGGCGATGCTCCGGCCGACCAAGCTCCGCAGCGAGTGCGGGACGACCATCGCGCCCTTCTTCTGCTCCTACGTGCGCGACGCCCTGATCGACGACGAGCGGCTCGGTGCCACGACCGCTCAACGCATCGCCCGCGTCTTCCAGGGTGGGCTCACCATTCGGACGACGCTCGTGCCCACGCTGCAGAAGACCGCTCAGGCGGCACTCGACAGCACGCTCACGCCGCAGGACCGCAAGCGGGCCGCCGCAGTCGCCGTGGTCGTGCAGCCGGGCACCGGGCACGTGCTCGCGATGGCCAGCAACCAGGTCTACGGCAAGCTGCCCGGACAGACCGAGGTCAACCACGCTCTCGGGGGCGCGCAGGGCATCCAGGCCGGGTCGACGTTCAAGACCTTCATCCTCGCGGCTGCGGTCAAGCAGGGCATACCGTTGTCGCTCGCCCTCAACTCCCCCGGGCAGATCTGCTCGTCCTTCAAGGACAACGGTCCCAACCGGTGCCCGGGAGACCGCTACCGAGTCACCAACTTCGGTGGGCGGGGCAGCGGGTTCGGCGTGATCAACCTGGCCAAGGCCACCGCCAGCTCGGTCAACACGTACTTCATCCAGCTGGAGGAGCGCACCGGGCTGGACCGCCCGCACGCCCTCGCGCAGGCGATGGGCATCACCAGCTTCGACTTCGCGAAGCGCAAGCACCCCTCCATGGTGCTCGGCTCCAACGAGGTCAGTCCCCTGGAGATGGCCGAGGCCTACGCGACGCTTGCCGCCCGCGGCAAGCACTGCCCGGCCACGGGCGTCACCAGCGTCACGGAGCCAGGCGGCAGCGAGCTGCTCGTCTCAGCCGTCAACCCCTGCCGGCAGGTGCTCACGCCGGAGGACGCCGATGCCGTCACCGCGATGCTCCGCGGCGTGATCACCTCGGGCAGCGGCAAGAGCGCCGACATCGGTCGGCCGGCGGCGGGCAAGACCGGGACATCGCAGGACAGCGGCAGCGCGTGGTTCATCGGCTACACGCCCGACCTCGCGACGGCCGTGGCCATGGCCCACCCGGACAAGCCGGTGCGGTTCCCCCTCGTCCGCTTCAAGGGGGTGCGCGCCGTCACCGGCGGCTCCTTCCCGGCCCAGATCTGGAAGGCGGTCATGGGCCCGGCGCATGCCGGTCTGCCAGTGCGGTCGTTCGTCGAACCGCTTCCCGAAGCCTTCCGCGGCAAGCGCGCCGGCGTGCCCGACTTGCGCGAGCTCGACCCGACCGAGGCGACGAAGATCCTGGCCGGGCTCGGCCTCAAGGGCGTCATCAGCCGTACGCGAGTGGCCGCCTTCCCCATCGCGAGCGGCCTGATCGGCGCCACCAGCCCCGGACCGGGCGCCGAGGTCGCCATCGGCTCGTCGGTCCAGCTCTTCCTCTCCAACGGCCAAGCACCGCCGCTGGTGATCCTTCCGTCGCCGACGCCCAGCCCGTCGCCCTCCCCGACTGCGTCCGCGGTCGCCGCTCCTACCCCCACGCCGAGTCCGACGAGCGCCGCCTCCCCCGCGCCCCCCAGCTCACCGCCGCCGAGCCCTTCACCGTCGCCGACCTGTGACAAGCGGCGTTGCTCCAGCCCCACACCTTCTCCGTCGGCGTCCCAGACCGGTTAGGTCCAACCCGTGATCTTGCTGTCCGTTTCCACAGGCCGGTAGATGCAGGCAGCAAGATCACGGGGTGAGTTCGCCGTCATGGCGCGGCGGCGCGTGCCGACGTCAGCCGACGGACAGCTGGCGGCGCACTTCGGCGGCCACCCGACCACCCTCGGCACGGCCGGCCACCTGCGGTGTCACTGACTTCATCACCTGCCCCATCTGCGCTGCCCCAGCCGCGCCCGTCGCTGCGATGGTGGCAGCCACGACAGCGCTGAGGTCATCGTCAGACATCGGCGCCGGTAGGTAGTCCTCGAGCACCGCACCCTCCGCTCGTTCGCGTGCGGCCAGCTCCGGCCGGCTGCCCGCGTCGAACGCCTCAGCGGCCTCGCGCCGCTTCTTGGCCTCGCGGGTGAGCACCGTCAGCACCTCGCCGTCATCGAGCTGGCGGGCCTCGCCGCCGGCCACCTCCTCGGTCTTCACCGCGGTGAGCGCCATCCGCAGGGTGGCGAGCCGCAGCTCGTCGCGAGCCTTCATCGCTGCTGTCAGGTCGGCCTGCAGGCGGTCCTTGAGGGCACTCATCGGGCGATGCTCCGGGAAATCCGTGAGGATGGTGACTCGGACGACCGACCCTAGACCCGGGAGGACCATGAGGCCCGCGTACGCCGTACCGACCGCGCTCGGCCTCCTGGGCGTGGCCACGCTCGGCTACGCGGCAGGGATCGAGCGCAACGCGTTCCGACTGCGCCAGGTCGAGCTGCCGCTTCTGCCCGAGGATGCTGCGCCGCTTCGTCTGCTGCACATCTCCGACATCCACATGATGCCGGGCCAGCGCCGCAAGCAGCGCTTTGTGGCTGAGCTCGCCGAGCTCGCACCGGACCTGGTGGTGAGCACGGGTGACCACCTCTCGTCGCCGTACGGCGTCCCGGCCATGCTCGACGCGCTGGGTCCGCTGCTGCGCTTTCCCGGTGCGTTCGTGCTGGGCTCCAACGACTACTACGCGCCGAAGCCCAAGAACCCGTTCAAGTACTTCTTCCCCGGCCACAAGCGGGTGCACGGGAGGGCCAACCCGTGGCAGGACCTGGTCGCGGGGATGACGGCCGGCGGCTGGCTGGACCTGACCAACCGGCGTACGACGATGGCCGTCGGCAACCGCACCCTGGAAGTGGCCGGCGTCGACGACCCGCATCTGCGCCGCGACGACCTCTCGGTGGCGGACGCACCCGTCAGCCCCGGTCGCGACCTGCACCTGGCACTGGTGCACGCCCCGGAGCCGCGGGCCCTCGACCGCTTCGCGGCGGCTGGATTCGAGCTGATGCTGTGCGGGCACACGCACGGCGGCCAGCTGCGGCTCCCCGGCTACGGCGCGATCGTCACCAACTGCGGCATCGACCGCCCGCGCGCCCGAGGGCTCTCCCGCTACGACGGGGCGTGGCTGCACGTCTCGCCCGGCCTCGGCACGTCGCCGTACGCTCCCGTGCGCTTCGCCTGCCGTCCTGAGGCCACTCTGCTTCGGCTCGTGCCCGCCTGGCCCATGGCCGACTGCTGAATTCGTGGGCCGCGCCTAGCGGCCAGTAGACTTCGCCGCGTTGTATCGGGATGTAGCGCAGCTTGGTTAGCGCGCCACGTTCGGGACGTGGAGGCCGGGAGTTCGAATCTCCCCATCCCGACCACAGCACCATCGCCAAGGGGTCGTCGGCAGGTCCGACGGCCCCTTCGTGCTGAGCGGCGCGGTGCGCCTAGGTAGGGGAACCGGCGTCAGGTCGGCAGGTAGGACGCGGCGCCAGGGCGCAGCCGCCGGCGCAGCGTGACCCTGCGCCGACCATCAGGCCAGACGCGATGCCGGGCGAGCTCCCAGTCGCCGTACTGCGCATGGATGGTGAGCACCTCGCGCACGTGCTCGCGGTCGGCCCGTGCGGGCAGCTCCAGCGCGCGGTACTCGTAGGCGGCCATCAGCTCTCGCGAATCTCCGCCGCCACCAGCTCGGCGATCTGCGCGGTGTTGAGCGCCGCGCCCTTGCGGAGGTTGTCGCCACACAGGAAGAGATCGAGGGAGTGCGGGTCGTCCAGCGACTGGCGGATCCGACCGACCCAGGTCGGGTCGGTGCCGACCACCTCCGCGGGAGTCGGGAAGCGGCCCAGCTCGGGCTCGTCGATCACCATCACGCCCGGGGATCGCTGCAGCACCTGGCGGGCAGCGGCGGCCGGCACCACGTCGCGGAAGGTCGCGTGCACCGCGAGCGAGTGAGTGGTGACCACGGGGACGCGCACGCAGGTGGCGGAGACCCGAAGGGCCGGCAGGTCGAGGATCTTGCGGGACTCATTGCGCACCTTGAGCTCCTCCGAGCTCCATCCATCCTCTTTCAGCGAGCCGGCCCACGGCACGACGTTGAGCGCAAGCGGGGAGGGAAACGGGCCGAGGTCGCTGATCACCTCGCGGAGGTCCCCCGGCCGCGAGCCGAGCTCGCGATCGCCGGCCACCTTCTCGATCTGGTCGTAGAGGGTGTCAATGCCCTCCTGGCCCGCGCCGGAGGCCGCTTGGTAGGACGCCACGACGAGCGCCTCGAGACCGTACTCCCGGTGCAAGGCTCCCATCGCCACGATCATCGACAGCGTCGTGCAGTTGGGGTTGCTGATGATCCCCTTGGGCCGGACCCGCGCGGCAGCGGCGTTGACCTCCGGCACGACCAGCGGCACGTCATCGTCCATCCGGAACGCGCCGCTGTTGTCGACCGCCACCGCACCGCGCGCCACGGCGACCGGCGCCCACTCCGCGGACACCTCGTCGGGTACGTCGAACATCGCGATGTCGACGCCGTCGAAAACGTCAGGGGCCAGCGCCTGCACCGCGACAGAGTCTCCGCGCACGCTCAGCAGCCGACCGGCAGAGCGGGCCGAGGCGACGAGGCGGATCTCGCCGTAGACGTCGGCGCGGCTGGACAACAGGTCGAGCATGACGGTGCCGACGGCGCCGGTGGCACCGACCACGGCGAGGGTGGGCTGGCGACTCATAGGCCCGAGTCTACGAGGCGGAGGCACGGGCCTACGAGGCCTGAGCAGGACGGGACCTGTCGACTGTCGAACCATCAGGCCATGACTGCTCGCCTCGGAAACTCCCACTCCCGGCGGACCCGCCTCCTGCGGGCTCTGCTCGCCCTGGTCGCGGTTGCTGCGGCCGTGGTGTCGCTCCCGGCGACCGCGGCCCCGGTGCCCGAGGGCTACACCTACTCGCATGCGTGGTTTACCTCGGTCGACGGCACGCAGCTGCACGCCGGGGTCTTCCTGCCCGCCGACCGCAAGGCCACAGAGCGGCACCCGGTGCTGCTCGTCTCGACGCCGTACGCCTCACCCAACGGCGGTGCCGGCAGCCCGGGCAACCTCGACGGCGCGCCGCCGGTGCGCTTCCCCGAGCTCTTCGAGCACTCCGGCTGGGCCAAGGGGCGCTGGGCCTACGTCGAGGTTGACGTGCGCGGCTTCGGCGGCTCCGGGGGCTGCTTCTCCTACTACCTCCCGGACGAGGCGGCCGACGTGAAGGTCGCCGTCGAGTGGGCGGCCAAGGCGCCTTGGTCGACTGGCCGGATCGGCATGTGGGGCAAGTCCTACGACGCTGCCCAGCAGGTCCTGGCGCTCGCCTCGAAGCCGAGGGGGCTGGCCGCGTCAGTGATCCAGGCGCCGGGGCTCTCGGCGTACACCGCGCTCTGGATGAACGGCGTGCACTACGCGGGCGGACGCTACGCGACGACCGGTGTCTACACCGTCGACGACGTCGGGCCCGCCCAGAACACGGCCACGGCTACTTCACCGCAGTACGCCGCGGCGACCGCGTCCGGTCTCACCGCCAACCCCACCTGCCGCTCCGACGGGCTCGCCCGGATGAACACCGAGCGCGACAGAGCCAGCAGCTTCTGGAAAGGAAAAGAGCCCTACCTCAAGGCCGCCGGCTCTACCGTGCCGGTGCTGTGGTCGCACGGCTTCGCCGACGCCAATACCAAGCCGCAGCACCTGCCCATCTGGACATCCCTGCGCGGCCCGAAGCAAGCCTGGTTCGGCCAGTACACCCACGTCCGGGGGCAGGAGGCTGCGGTCGGTCGCGAGGGATTCCTCGACGAGTCGGTGCGCTTCCTCGACCGTCACGTGCGCGGGACCCGCACCAAGACCGACGCCGCCGTCACCGTGCAGGAGGGCAATGGCGAGGGGCGCTGGCGGCACGAGGCAGCGTGGCCGCCGGCGGACGCGCTGCGCTGGTCGATGCCGATCCGCAAGGGCAGCTACGTCGACGAGCCCGGCAACAACGCCGACGGCGCGAGCGCCGGGCAGGGGCACCTCACAGTCAGCCGACCGCTGCCGTACGACGCCCACCTGGCCGGCGAGGTCGCCATCGCGGCGAAGGTCTCCACCGTCGCGCCGTACGCGAACGTCGTCGCGCACCTCTACGACATCGACGAGAACGGCGAGGCGACGTTCGTGGCGCGCGGTGCGTTCGCTTCGGCCAAGACCGGGGCGCAGACGGTGTCGTACACGCTCTACCCGCAGGACTGGCGCTTCCTCGCCGGCCACCGCATCGGCATCCACCTGTCCGGCTCCGACGACGAGTGGTTCACCCCCGGCGTCTCACACACCTCGGTCACCGTCGGCGGCGGATCGGTCACGCTGCCGCTCCTGCGGTTCGCCCGCACCCGCTTCGTCGCCGGCGACATCTCCGATGGCATGAACGGCACGCCGTGGACGGTGGACGAGGCTCGGCTTGAGGAGTCGACGGTCGTCTCCCCGCCCCCGCCCCGCCAGCGCCGCCGCTAGGTCGCCCAGGTCGGAGCGCCGGCGCACCATCTAGCGTGGGCCCGCGCTCCAGCCGAGCGCACACCGCGTGGAGCTCAGGTCTAGCGGCCGGAGCCGCCGTGCACTGCGGCCGTCTCGCCGCCCGGGTCGTCGAGGTCGAAGGCGGAGTGGATCGCCCGTACCGCCGGCGGTACGTCGGTGTCGCGGCAGACCACGGAGATTCGGATCGAGGACGTCGAGATCATCTCCAGGTTGACGCCGGCATCGGCCAGGGCGCCGAACATCGTCGCGGAGACACCGGGATGGCTCTTCATCCCAGCGCCGACGAGAGAGACCTTGCCGATGTGGTCGTCGTACTGCAGCGACTCGAACCCGATCGAGTCCTTCACCTTGTCGAGCACGCTCATCGCCTGCGCGCCGTCGTCCTTGGGCAGGGTGAAGGAGATGTCGGTGCGGCCGGTCGCGGCCTGAGAGATGTTCTGCACGATCATGTCGATGTTGATCTCGGCGTCGGCCAGCGCCCGGAAGATCGCGGCCGCCTCGCCCGGCTTGTCGGGCACCCCGACGACGGTGACCTTCGCCTCGGTGACATCGTGCGCGACGCCGGAGATGATCGCCTGCTCCATGGTGGCCGCCTCTTCCTGGCTGACGATGAGCGTGCCCTGCGCGCCGCTGAAGGACGACCGGACGTGGATGGTGATGCCGTGGTTGCGGGCGTACTCGACGCAGCGCAGCATCAGCACCTTGGCGCCGGAGGCAGCGAGCTCGAGCATCTCCTCGTACGACACGACAGCGAGCTTGCGAGCGGTGGGTACGACGCGTGGGTCGGCGGAGTAGACGCCGTCCACGTCGGTATAGATCTCGCAGACCTCGGCGTGCAGTGCGCCGGCGAGGGCTACCGCAGTCGTGTCCGAGCCGCCCCGACCCAGGGTCGTGATGTCCTTGGAGTCGACGCTCACTCCCTGGAAGCCCGCGACGATCACGATGGCGCCCTCGTCGAGCGCGGTGCGGATGCGCCCCGGCGTCACGTCGATGATCCGCGCCTTGCCGTGCTTGGAATCGGTGATGATGCCGGCCTGGGAGCCGGTGAAGGACTTCGCCTCATGTCCGAGGTTGGCGATCGCCATCGCGAGCAGGGCCATGGAGATGCGCTCACCGGCCGTCAGCAGCATGTCCATCTCGCGGCCGCGAGGCAGTGGGGTGACCCGGTGGGCGAGGTCGACCAGCTCATCAGTGGTGTCACCCATGGCGGAGACGACGACCACGACGTCGTGCCCGGTCCGACGCGCCTCCACCACGCGTTCGGCGACGCGCTTGATGCGCTCGGCGTCAGCCACGGAGGAGCCGCCGTACTTCTGCACGACGAGCGGCATACGACCTCCTAGGAGCGCAGTGGCTGGGCCGAGAGGGCGAGCAGGTGCCCGACGACGCGAGCCGAGTCTACGGGTGCCTGGCCTGCTCGCTTGCGGTGGCATGGCACGATCGCCGGCGTGGGAAATCGTCGTCGCTTATCAGCCGCCGCCATCGCTGTTGCCGCTCTAGTCGCCGGCTGCAGCTCAGGCAGCTCCGGCGAGTCGGCACCCTCAGTCAAGGTGCCAGGTGGTCTCAGCGCAGCACAGCGACGGCTGGCCGAGCTGGCCGGACTTGCCGCGAAAGCGTCGTACGACGCGACGTACAGCTTGGACGCCCGGACCGGAGACCGCGGCACGATTCGCATCGTGGCCGCACCGCCGAGCTACCGGGTGGATGTGCAGCTGGGTGGCGCTGAGCCGTCGATCTACATCCAGCGCGCCGGCACCGTCGTCTCCTGTCGCGTGAGCGCAGGCAAGCCGTCCTGCTTCCTGGTGGCGCGGCCGGGGGAACCGGTCCCCGACATCTTCGATCCCGGCGTGCAGCGCCTGTTCTCCGACGCCGTCGCAGATCTCGCCGCGCGACCGTCGTCGTACGTCGTCGAGACGCAGCCCGGCAAAGCACTGGCAGAGGGCGAGCCGGCGGCCGAGTGCTTTGACGTACGCCGCAGCGCATCGACTGAGCAGGCCAGCGCGACTCCCAGCGCGCCGGCCGATCCGACCGGCTTCGAGACCGGTCAGTACTGCTTTGCCGACGACGGGCTGCTCACCCGCCTGACCGTGTCGACCGGGACCCTCATCTTGACGTCCCGAGGACCGGTGCCGGCCTCAGCACTCTTCGACCCACCGGCCCGGCCCGCCGCCCTGCCGGACCTGCCGACGCCGAGCCCCACCCGCTAGCGAAGCAGAGCGGCTACTTGGCCTTGTCGCAGAGCTTGACCTCGGGCGCGGCTGCCGGAGCGACGGCTGCGTCGAGGGTCGCCGCCGCCGGCAGACCGGGGGTGGTGGGCACCTGGACGCGAAGCGCCGGCACGTCGGGAACGGTCACCACCGGGACCGTCACCACGGGGACGGTCACGACGCCGGGAGCGATCAGCTGGTCGGCGATCTGCGGGGCGTCGAGGCCGGCTGCGCCGGCGATCCCGCTCACCGGCGAGACAAGCACAGCTGCCGAGGCGACGCCCAGGATCACAGTGCGCTGACGGGACATGCGGATCATGGCTGCCCTTAGGAGTGGTGAGCACGCCCGAAATGCGCGCTTCGTTTCTGCAGCGTGCTCCCCCGTCGCGCGGGCGTCAATGGAGGTTGCCAGAGCTCAGACGTCGAGCAGACGCCGGCCTTCGAATGCCCGCCCGAGGGTCACCTCGTCGGCGTACTCCAGGTCACCGCCCACCGGCAAACCGCTCGCGAGGCGGGTCACTCGCAGCTCGAGCTGCTTGAGCAGCCGCGCGAGGTAGGTAGCCGTCGCCTCGCCCTCGAGGTTGGGGTCGGTGGCCAGGATGATCTCGGTCACCACGCCGTCGGCCAGGCGGGCGAGCAGCTCGCGAATGCGCAGGTCGTCCGGTCCGACACCCTCGATCGGGCTGATCGCCCCACCAAGGACGTGGTAGCGACCGCGGAACTCCCGGGTCTTCTCGATCGCGATGACGTCCTTGGGCTCCTCCACCACGCAGATCGCCGTGAGGTCCCGTCGTTCATCTCGGCAGATGCGGCACTGCTCCTGCTCGGCGACGTTGAAGCAGATCGAGCAGAACCGGACCTTGTCCTTGACCTCCGTCAGCGCCAGCGCTAGCCGGCGCACGTCGGCCGGATCGGTTTGGAGGAGGTGGAACGCGATGCGCTGCGCGCCCTTCGGGCCCACCCCGGGCAGCCGGCCGAGCTCGTCGATGAGGTCCTGGACCGGCCCTTCGTACAAGGTCTAGCCCAATCCCGGCATGCCCATGCCGCCGGCCAGCGGGCCCATCTTCTCGGCCTGCAGCTCGGACACCGCGTGGTTGGCATCGCGCACGGCAGCGACGATGAGGTCCTGCAGCGTCTCGATGTCCTCGGGGTCGACGACGCTGGGGTCGATCGCGATGGACTGCAGCTCGCCGTTGCCCAGCACGGTGACCGACACCAGCCCGCCGCCGGCGCTGCCGCTCACCTCGGCCTGGGCGAGCTCTTCCTGCGCAGCCAGCATCTGCTGCTGCATCTTCTGCGCCTGCTTCATGAGCTGCTGCATGTTGGGCTGGCCGGCCGGCGGTCGCATAGTGCCTTCTCTCGGTGGGTCTAGTCGTCACTCTGGCTGATCACCCGCGCGCCGAGGTTGGACCTCAGGAGCGCGACAGCAGGATCTTCCTCTGTACGTCGAGCCGGCGCCTGCGGCGCGCCGCCGGGCGACTCCTCGCCGGGTGCGTCACCAGGAGCGAAGCTCTCGGTGGCCTGCGCCGCGGCGCGCGCACTCGGCTGTGCCGGCTGGTGCGATGCTGGGTCGTCGTGCGCTGCGGGCTGGCGAGTCGAGCTCGCCACGGCTCGGCTCTCATCGACGCAGTCGCCGGCGTCATCTTTGAAGATCGCCGTGACCTTCCACTCCACGCCCAGCACCTCCCGCAGCGCGGCCGCGACGTTGTCCGGATTGGGGGCCCGCTCGAACTGCCGCACCAGCGGGCTGGTCGGGAAGCACAGCGTCACGTGCGTGCGCGAGACCTCGGTGACCATCGCGTCGAGTAGCAGGGCCTGCGTGGTCCGGCTCCGTCGTTTCACTGCCTCGCGCACCTGCTCCCACACCCGGCGCACCCCCGCGGCGTCGAGCGCGCCGACCCCTTCGGCCGCTCCGGCAGGTGCCTCCTCGGGCGCTGTCGTCGCGACCGCTGCCGGGGCCGCCGGGGAATCGTCCGCCGCGGGCGATGCCACCGCCTGAGCCCGATCGGGCGGAGCTGTGGCGGGTGCAGTCGGCGAGCCCGCTGGCGGTGCCGCTGTGCGGGAGGAACTCGGCGCCGGGCGCTCGGGCCGGGTCGGCGTGGGAGGCGGGGGCGCCGCTGGCTGCGCGTGAGCCGGTGCCGGCGCCGCACCGGCGGCGTCGCCGGCTATCGACAGGCGCCGCTCCAACCGATCAAGGCGGGCCAACGTCGCTGACTCGTCTGCGGCGGCGGCCGGGAGCAGGATGCGGGCGCAGACCAGCTCCAGGGTGAGCCGCGGGCTGGTCGTACCGCGCATCTCGGTCAGTCCGGCATAGAGCAGGTCGGCCGCCCGGGAGAGCTCCGCCGCGCCGTACGCGCCCGCCTGCTGAGCAAGCCGGGGACCGAGGTCGGGTGGGCAGTCGACCAGGCCGCGCTCCACGGCATCCGCCACCCGCTGCACCACCAGCAGGTCCTTGAAGCGGTCCAGGAGGTCGCTGGCGAACCGCCGCGGGTCGTGGCCAGCCTCGACGACCCGCGCGATGACGTCGAAGACGGCCGCGCCGTCACGCACGGCGACCGCGTCCACCAGCTCGTCGATCAGTGCCCCGTCGGTGACACCGAGCAGGTCGCGGGCGAGCTCGTAGGTGACGCCCTCACCGCCCGCGCCCGACAGCAGCTGGTCGAGCACGCTCAAAGCGTCTCGGGCCGAACCACCCCCGGCCCGGACGACGAGCTGGAGGGCACCCGCCTCTACCTGCACCTGCTCTGCCGCGCAGATGCCTTGCAGCAGCTCGGTGAGCTTCTTCGGCGGGATCAGCCTGAAGGGGTAGTGGTGGGTGCGCGATTTGATCGTCGCGATGACCTTGTCCGGCTCGGTGGTCGCGAAGATGAACTTCAGGTGATCCGGGGGCTCCTCGACCAGCTTGAGCAGCGCGTTGAAGCCCTCACGCGAGACCATGTGCGCCTCGTCGACGATGTAGATCTTGTAGCGCGCGGAAACCGGGGAGAAGAAGGCCCGCTCACGCAGATCGCGCGCGTCGTCCACCCCGCCGTGGCTTGCCGCGTCGATCTCTACGACGTCGAGACTCGTGCCTCCGGCGATCGCCACGCACTGATCACAGGTGCCGCACGGGTCCGGCGTCGGACCCTTCTCGCAGTTGAGGGAACGAGCAAGGATGCGGGCGCTCGAGGTCTTTCCACAGCCGCGGGGGCCGGAGAAGAGGTAGGCGTGATGCACCCGGTCGTTGCGCAGGGCCTGCATGAGCGGCTCGGTGACGTGCTCCTGGCCGACCAGCTCAGCAAACGTCGACGAGCGGTACTTCCGGTAGAGAGCCAGTGCCACAGGTCCTCCGACCACTCCGACCAAGCAGGAGTGGAGGCGCAGCCGCCTCCGAGAAGGACCCCCCGCGCACCCGGCAGAGCCCGCTTATCCTTGCTGCCTTCCGGCCCTGGGGAGGTTCACAGGATGCGCGTCGCGCGAGGGGTCTGCCGGGCAGTCTAGAGGGTGCGGCAGACACCCGGCCGGGCTCGCCTGCAGCAGGGGTCTCCGTGACGGGGAGTGATTCGGCGGGGCGAGGGGGACGATGGGCGCATGGCCGCAGTGCTTGCGCACGAGTCGTGGTTCGTCCGCGACCCCCGCCGGTTTCCGGTGGAGTACGACCGCCTCAACGACGTGCCGACTCTGATCGCGGTCTCGCTCGCCCTCGTCAGCTGCCTGGTGTTCTGGTACGTCGACCGGCGGTGGGGCGAGCCGCGGCTGCGCCGCCTCGACCTGCTGGTCCGGCTGCGGCCCTGGCTACCGCGGCTGCTCGGCCTGCACGCCGGCTTTGCACTGCTCGGCACCGCTCTGGATGGCGGCTATCTCGCCCCCTCGATGCGACTGACGGAAGGGCCCGCCGGGCGGGTGCTCGTCGTCGTGGAGGTCGTCACCGCGGCGATGCTCATCACAGGCATCCGCCGTCCCGCTGCGGCCGCGCTGCTCGTCGCGGCCGGCGCGATCGGCATCCCGTTCTACGGCCTCCTGCCGATCCTGGAGCGCGCCGACCTGCTCGGTGCGGCGGTCTACCTCGCCTTCGCCCGGGGCCGGGGCGCGACTCCCCAGGAGCGGGCTGAGGTCAACCCGACAGCCGCCACCGTGATGCGCGTGCTGACCGGAGTGGCGTTGATGCTGCTGGCCTTCTCCGAGAAGCTGCTGAACCCGGGCCTGGCTCGCGCCTTCCTCGAGCTCGAGTCCTCCTTCAACATCTACGAGCAGCTCGGGATCTTCACCACCGACCAGTTCATCTGGACGGCGGCCGCCATCGAGCTGACCCTCGGTGCGCTGCTCCTATCGGGCCGGCTGCCGCGGCTCACCGTCGTACTCGTCGGCATTCCGTTCAACGCCACCCTGCCGCTGCTCGGCTGGCGGGAGCTGATCGGGCACCTCCCGGTCTACGGCGTACTGCTGGTGGTGCTCATCGAGGCACAGACCCGGCGCTTCCGGGACGACCCGGCTACCGCACCCCGCGATCCGGACGCCGACGAGCCGCCCGAAGGCTCGGCTATCCTCTCCGACGGAGGATTCGCCTAGTTGGCCTATGGCGCACGCTTGGAAAGCGTGTTGGGGGCAACCCCTCGCGAGTTCGAATCTCGCATCCTCCGCCAGAGCGAATGTACGGGAAGGTATGCCGGTGACTCGGATCAAGATCGGCGTGCAGCTGCAGCCGCAGCACACAACCGTTGCCGACCTGCGCGCGGGGTGGCGCGCTGCGGACGCGCTCGGCGTCGACAGCATCTGGACGTGGGACCACTTCTTCCCGCTGTACGGCGAGGCGGACGGCTCGCACTTCGAGGGCTGGACGCTTCTCGCGGCGATGGCCGCAGACACGCGGCATGCCCAGATCGGGCTGATGGTCAGCTGCAACAGCTACCGCAACCCCGAGCTGGTCGCGGACATGGCTCGCACCATCGACCACATCAGCGGCGGGCGCACGGTGCTCGGCATTGGCGCCGGCTGGTTCGAGCGCGACTACGACGAGTACGGGTACGACTTCGGCACCGCGCCCGAGCGCCTGCGCGCGCTCGGTGAGGCGCTGCCTCGCATCCGCGCCCGGTTGTCGAAGCTTCACCCAGGGCCGATCCAGCTCCCGCTGCCGCTGTGCATCGGCGGAGGAGGTGAAAGGGTCACGTTGCGCCTTGTCGCGGAGTATGCCCACATGTGGAACGGGTTCGGTCCGCCAGAGAGATTCGCTCTCAAGAGCCGCGTCCTCGATGAGTGGTGCGACAAGCTGGGTCGCGACCCGGCGGAGATCGAGCGCACCGCTCTCGTCTCGGTGGAGGCGCTGGACCGCACGGAGGAGTGGACCGCCGCGGGCGCGACCCACCTCATCGCGATGACCCCCCACCCGTTCGATCTGGCTCCGGTCGAGAAGGCACTCGCGAACTCTCGCTGAGCTCTCGCATCCCCTGCTCAGAGGGTGAGGGAGTAGTAGTGCTCGGTCGTCACCTCGACGAAGCCCATCGATGTATAGAGGTTGAGGGCTCTCTCGTTGTCGACTTCCACCTCGAGCGCGATGCGAGTGGCACCCTCGTCCCGCATCATCCGACAGACGCGGCGGAGGACATCACGGCCGATACCTCGGCCCTGATACGCCGGGTCGACGGCGAATCCGTACACGGCACCGGTGTCTCCGTCGCGCTCTAGCCGCAGCGTGCCGACTGGGCGGCCGGCAGCAGTGACGATCCACGTCCTGCTGGAGGCCGACCGCAGCGTCGCCACCACAGCACTGGGGTGGGATCCGAAAGGGTCAGCAAGCAACGACGCCACCACGTCGGCGTCCGACTCGGTAGCTCGCCTCAGGCCAACTTGCGGGTTAGTCGGACCGTCCGTCGGCTCATCGAGGAGCACGAGCGCGTGCTCGGAGTGGTGCAGCCTGCCGCCGCGGCCCAGCGCGAAGCACCGGCCGGCATCCGTGGCGCCGGCCGTCACGAGCAGCGCCGAGGTGTAGCGGCGTTCGCGGCACAGCGCCAGCGCGGCGTCCAGCAGGCGCGACGCGATCCCCTGTCGGCGCGCTGCCGGGTCGACCATTCCACCCAGCTCGACGGTGGGTGCCCCGAAGGAGTAGAGACCTAGGAAGCCGAGCAGGCGGTCTCCCTCCCACCAGAGGATGTCCTCGACCTCGACGCCGGCGCGGGTGTTGAGCACGCTCCACTCGAGCTTCAGCCGCCCGCCGTCTACGGCGATCGTCCGCTGCTCCAGCTCGGCTAGTGCGCGCAGAGCCCGACCGTCGAGCCCCCGCGCGAGTTCCATCACAAGTGGAACGAAAGCACTCCCGTCAACCGCAATCTCCGCCGCCCGGCCGCTCAGTCGAAGATTCGCTAGCCTCCGTGCTCCCATGAATGACTTCGGGAGGGCCGACCTACGACTGGACTTCTGCACGGACGCGGCCAGATTCCTGTCCCTCGCCGAGCGGTATCTGGCGGCGAATCCGGTGGTCAGCACGGTCGTGACGAGCAACGCCGCCCAGACGCTGACTCGGCAGCGCGATGGGACCGCCCCTCCTGAGAGTGACTGGTGGTTAGTCGTCACCGACCAGTCCGGCGTGGTGGGGGCCGCCATGCGGACCGCCACATCCCCGCCCTGCCCCCCGTTCTTGCTGCCGATGCCCGACGATGCCGCCGTCGGCTTGGCCCGCGTGCTGCACGAGCGCGGAGAAGAGGTGCTCGGGATCAACGGGGCACTGCCCACAGTCCAGCTCTGCGCCGACGAGCTGGCTCGGCTGGTAGGCGGTCGTGTCGACGTCGCGTACCACACGCGGCTGCATGAGCTGCGCGATCTCGTGCAGCCGGCGGCCGTGCCCGGCGAGCTGCGCCTCGCGACTGAGGGCGATGTGGAGCTAGCGACCGAGTGGTTCGAGGCCTTCCTCGACGACGCCGACGAGCAGGCGGGCCGGCAACGTGGGGCAGCGGGTCACCAGGCAACCGGCCCGGACGAGGTCCTGCGCCGGATCCGCTCCCATCACCTCTGGTTCTGGGTAGATGAGTCCGGGGATCCAGTCCACCTCACCGGTGCGAACCCCCCGGCCCTAGGAGTCGCCCGGATCGGACCGGTGTACACGCCCCCGTCTCAGCGCGGCCGCGGCTGGGCCAGCAACGCGGTCGCCGGAGTGAGCCGCCAGCTCCAGGCCGCGGGCGCGCGGGTCTGCCTGTACACCGACCAGGCCAATCCGACGTCCAACAAGATCTACGCCGCTCTCGGATTCGCGCCGGTGACCGACATGGCCAACCTCCTCCTCGCCACCTAAGCGCTCAGCCAGTGGTGGCAGGGCCGGTCCGACGATCGCCGAGCTCATCCGCAGCTGGGGAGGCGGATGTCTGCGCTCCCGGCCACGAGTAGCGAACGTCCGGCTCGCGCTCCTCGTTAGCCGAGCCGTCAGTCCATTCGACGGCGACGAAGCCGTGCCGCTCGTAGAACTGCTGCGCTGGTCGGTTGACCTGAAAGGTCCACAGCTGCAGGCCGGACGGTTGCCTACGCTTCGCCAGCGACACGAGTTGTGAGCCGATCCCACACCGCTGGCACGCAGGGTCGACATACAGCTGCTCGATCCAGCCGTCGGAGAGCGCCATCAGCCCGACAACACGAGTGTCGACCGCAGCGAGCAGGACGCCTGCCGGAACCAGGACGTCGCGGACCCAGCCCCGGACCTCGTCGTCCGAGTGCGCCCGCTGCACGCTCGGCATCGCAGCCTGGAACGACCGGAGGTACACGTCTGCGACCATGGCAGCGTCCGATGACAGTGCGCTGCGGAGCACTGGCTCAGGCCTCATGCCGTAAGCGCAGTCGGTCCGCCACCTGCACGATGCGCGTCACGGGTACGAGATGCACGCCTTCCATCGCCTTGCTCGCCCGAATTTCCTCGACCATGTTCAGAGCGAAGTCGACCCCTGCGTCCCGGTCCTCTTCCAGCGCGGCGATGAGTCCTTCGGGGATGCTGACGTCCTTGGCCGTGCTGGCGATGTTGCGAGCCATCTTGGTGCTCGCGAGCACCAGAACGCCAGCGAAGACCGGCCCGCTGTACTCCAAGTTTCGTCGCCACTTCACCAGGGCCGGAACGTCGAAGGACATCTGAACCAGAAGGAAGTCGGCGGCCTGCTTCCATGCCGGGATGGGTGACCCGACCCGGGCTGTGGCGCCGATCCGAAACGGCGCGCCTGCGAACTCCCTCGCGTCGTCCAGCATCCTGCGGACCGTGAGGTCCGTGGACCTGGTGCCCTCCGAAGGCTCATCACCTCGGACGAACAGGAACGAATCCACGCCGTAGGCCGCTGCCGTCAGCAGGTCCCGCCGGAAGCCGAGAAGGTTCCGGTCCCTGCTGTTCAAGCACGCAACTGAGCTTCCCCCTAGCGCGGCCACCTCCCCGGCCACCGCGATGCTCGAAACTGTCGCTCGCCCCAGGTGGTTGTCGGGCACCAGATAGGCGTCGGTGACGCCGTCAAGCAGGGCCACCTGCCGCCGGACGTGCCGCAGGTCTGGACGCGTTGCCGGCTCAAGTTCACACAGCACTTTCAGGTTGTCGCTCGGCTCGAGCCAGCCCGTCATGCGAGAGATCTTTCCATCAGGCACGCCAGGGAGTAAGCGTTGCTCTCCGCTGCACGCGCCTGGACATACGCTTGAACGGTGCAAGCAGATGTCGGCGTCGTCGAGGCTGTCTGCACCAGCGCCACGCACGGGTTCAGCAAGCGGATGCGCCCCTCGATCAGCCTGGTGGCTGGGATCGGTGTCGAGGGCGATGCGCATGCCGGCGCCACAGTTCAGCATCGCTCCCGGGTCGCTGCCGACCCCACCCAACCGAATCTCCGCCAGGTGCACCTGATGCATTCGGAGCTCCACGAAGAGCTTCGGGCCGCTGGCTACCCGATCTCGCCAGGTGCGCTTGGCGAGAACATCACCACGCGTGGGATCGACCTCTTGGCTTTACCGGTTGGGACCACGCTGACGTTCGACGGCGCCGCGGTCGTCGCAATCACCGGGCTACGCAACCCCTGCCGCCAGCTCGACGACTATGCGGACGGCCTGATGTCGACGGTGGCCTACTACGACAGCCATGGTGACTACGTCCGGAAGGCCGGGGTCATGGGTGTCGTCATCGCCGGCGGGCTCATTTCGCCGGGCATGGAAATTCGAGTCGGCCTGCCTGCGCTGCCGCATCGGGCACTCGATCGCGTGTAGCTCCGCGTCGACTCGCTCGCTGAGCGACTGCACACCCCTCCCAGGCATCAATACTGACCGGGTAACGGTGTGGCCGCCGTATCGTGCAGCTTCACGCAGCCCGTAGTCGCTGCACAGACGCGTCGCCGGCTGATCTCCACCAAGACCGTGACCAATCTTGGGACCAGTCGTGCCTGCGCAGTCGCGCGGCCGAGGCCCTTGGACGCGGCGGTGACAACGGCGACGCGACCGGCGAGCCCGAGATCATCAGGCCGCCTGGCCGGCGGTAAGTCGTCCGGACGCCCACGCGTGACTCGTCGCCACGACCCGGACGACCGTCTCGAGCTCCACGTCGTCTCGTGGTCCGTAGAGCATGACCATGCCGGGAGCGAGGCGGACGCCGGCGAGGGGGTGGGCGACGCCCCACCCCTTCGCCACCACGTCGGCGGCCAGCGCCGGAGGCAGCGCAAGGTGCAGAGACCCGTCGTGACCGGGGTGGACGTGCGCGAACTCGCCGGCGGACGGGACCAGGAACGCGTCCTGCGGGCCACGGGGCTCGTGGAGCATGAACCCGCGGGCGCCCGGGACGGAGATCGCCGACTGCCGGGTGCTCACGCCGGGCAGCTCCGAGATCCGATTGAGGACGCGTTCCTGCAGTTCGGGTGGCGGGTTGTCGCTGAGCTGCTCCTGCGGGATCCGGGAGCTTACGGTCGGTCGGGGGCCAGCGCGGACTGGCAGCTCGGCCCCTGCCAGCGCGGGCCAGACGCTGGGGCTAGGGCCGGGGCTGCCGCGGTGAGCCAGGAACGCGAGGCGTTCGTGGAGCCATCCGCCGACGGCGGCGAGGGCCCCGGGGGCGATGCCGTGCCCGACCGGGTCGCGGCGGGCGATCGTCGGGGCGCCGGACTCGCCGAGCAGGTAATTCCAGGTCCGGTCGAGCAGCTCGCGTGGGATGACGGTGTCTTGGTCGCCCTGCGCGACGATGACCGGAACGCCCGCCAGCCGGGCGGGCGTCGTCGGGACGCCGGCGTCGAACGGCAGCGTGCCGTAGAGGATGGCGCCGCCGACGTATCGGCTTGGGTCGTCGAGCAGGAGCCCGCCGGCAAACGCGGCACCGCCGCTAAACCCGATGAGCACCACCGGCCGGCCCGCGGGCGCGACCTGGTCGAGCCAGTGACGAAACCAGTCCATCGTCGCGCGCAGCGACTCGGCGACCGGCCGCCCGATGCCCCGGTTGGCGAACCAGGCGTACCCGCCGCCCTCTGCGATCGGCGCGCGAGCCGCCGCGTACGCCGGGCCTGCGGGCAGGCGGTCGGCCAAGCTGATGATGTCGCGCTCGTTGCTGCCGCGACCGTGGAGCAGGACGACCAACGGCGCCGCTAGGTCGACCGCACCGGTGGTCGCAACGACGGGCGACGGGAAGGCAGTCATGCGCTGGCCGTCTCGGGCACGATCTGACCGGCGGTGCGGACGCCGGACCAGCGCGCGATCTCAGCGGGCAGGTCAAGCGTGTCGATCGGTGCGGAGTTCTCGTACTCGCCCCAGGCGTCGCGCGGGAGCATCCACATGATCTCGAACTCGTTGCCGTCCGGGTCGGCGCCGTAGACGCTCTTGGTCGCGCCGTGGCTGCTCTCGCCGCCGAGCGCGCCGGCGTTCGCGAGGACCTGTCGCGCGTTCGCGAGCTCGTCGATGGTGTCGACTTGCCAGGCGAGGTGGTAGAGGCCGATCGCGCCGCGGCGCTTCGGCGGCGCGGACGCGCCGACGCCGAACAGACCGAGGTCGTGGTGGTTGCCGGACCTCGGCAGGCGCAGGAAGGCTGCGTTCGCCCGGGGCTCGCGGGCAGCGACCTCCATGCCGATGATGTCGGAGTAGAAGCGCTCGGCGCGCTCGAGGTCGGTGACGAACAGCACGGCGTGGTTGAGCCGGACCGGGTTGACGGCGCTCATCAGGCGGCCGAACGCTGCGGGCCGACGAGCCGGAACGCGCTCTGCCAAGTCCAGCCGTTGCTCGCGTTGAGCGAGATGTTCAGGAACGCCAGCTCCTCCAGCGCGCGCGCCATCCGCAGGTTTCCGGCGTCCACGGCCCGGAATCCGAGGGACTCGACCAGCGCGGTGACCGTGGCCTTCGCCGCGGCGTCGTCGCCGGCGACGAGCGCGTCCAGTGGCTTGCCGCCTTCAGCGGGGTCGGCGTAGCGGGACGCGAACACTGTGTTGAGGGCCTTGACGACCTGCGCGCCAGGGACCTGCTGCTGAAGCTCTTCCGCGGCCGAGACACCGGAGGTGGTCAGGTCGCTGTACGTGCCGTTGAGGGGGTTGGTCGCGTCGACCAGCACCTTGCCGCTCAGCGCGTCGCCGAGCTCGACGACGACGCCGGCGACGGCGCCGTGCGGTACGGCGAGGACGACGACGTCCGCAGCCCGTACGGCCTCGGCGTTGCTCTTGGCGGCTGTCGCGCCGGTCCTCACGGCGGCGTCCTGCGCGCTACTAGGACTGCTAGCGGCGACGGCGACTTTGTGTCCGGCCCTGATGGCGGCAGCGGCGAGTCCGCCGCCGACGTTCCCGGCTCCGAGGATGGCGATGTTCATGTCCCGCTCCTTTAGTTGACGAGTCAAGCACCTTGTCCCGAACATACCCCAGGAATCTTCCCTGTCAACATCTTGCTGGTAAGATTCTAGCTATGAGACAGATCACCGCAGCGGACGAGGCCCTCATCACGACCTTCGGTCGGCTCGTCGAGGCAAACAGCCGGCTCAGCAGGCAGCTCGGACGCTCACTCGAGCAGCAGGCAGCCCTGCCCCACGCCTGGTTCGAGGTGCTCCTCCGCGTCAGCCGAGCCCCCCGCGGGCGCATCAGCAAGAGCTCCCTCGCCGAGCAAGTTGCACTCACCAGCGGCGGCATCACCAAGATGCTCGACCGCATGATCGACGCCGGGCTCGTCCAGCGGGAGCCGTGCCCGACCGACCGGCGGGTCTGCTTCGCCGCGCTGACGCCAGACGGCGACCGCGCACTGACAGCTGCAGCGAAAGTCCACGCCCGCAACCTGCGCGACGTCTTCGCCGGGTTCAGCGAAGCTGACCTCCGCGCCCTCGACGACCTGCTCGACCGGCTTCGCGCAGCCGAGTTCGACGACGGTTTCCACTCTCCGCGGTCGTCCTGAGCACCAAGATTGCTGCCGGCACGGCAGGGATTTCACGTTGCGGAACAGGTCAGTAACCTCGGAGTATCGGACGTGCTGATGCTGGGCTAAGTGGCGATGGCCCAGGACGGGGCAGGCGGTCAGTCTCGCCCTCCATGGAGTTGAGGTCGCCGTCGGATGGCTCGACTAGCGCGCGGCGCGAAGCCCAGCCCGATCTCATGCTGGCAATCTGCTGGCACGGGGTGCCCACAGTCATCCCGAGGGACCTCGACATAGGCCCTGACCTGGGCTTATGGTCGAGCGTGGTGGCGGTGGAGGTGGGATTTGAACCCACGGAGAGGTTGCCCCCTCACACGCTTTCGAGGCGTGCGCGCTCGGCCACTACGCGACTCCACCGTCGGGCAGCCTAGCTGATCGGGCCAAGTCGTCCGCCCAGCAGGCGCCTCGAACGAGATGCGAATGCGTGCCTATCCTCGCTTCGCTTGAAAGAAGTCGGCCAAAAGCTCGGCTGACTCAGCCGCCAACACTCCTCGAGTGACCGCAGGCCGATGGTTCAGGCGCGGGTCCCGTACGACGTCCCACAAGCTGCCGACAGCACCGGCCTTCGGGTCGGTGGCGCCGTAGACGAGGCGGTCGACTCGAGCCAGAACCAGAGCACCGGCGCACATGGTGCACGGCTCCAGGGTCACCACCAGCGTGCAGCCGACGAGGCGCCATGTGCCGAGCGCGGCGGCGGCGCGACGCAGCGCTATCAGCTCAGCATGAGCTGACGGGTCCTGCGCGAGCTCTCGTTCGTTGTGCGCCCGGGCTACCACCTCGCCCGCAGCGTCCACGACGATCGCACCCACGGGAACATCCCCGTGGTCTCGGGCGGCACTGGCCTCGGCAAGAGCCAGGCGCATCAGCAGTTCGTCGGCCGGTGCGGTCGGCCCGGAAGTCACGTCCCGCGGACCTCGTCGAGCACCTCGACGCAGCCAGCCGTCTCGCAGATCGCCGTCATGATGTCGGCGGGGAGGTAGCCCTCCTCCGCGCAGAGCTCGAGCAGAGAGTCCGCGCTGATGCCGAAGCTGGCCACGATCTCTGCGTCGCCGACTGCCTCAGGTTCGGGCTTGATGCCCTCCTCTTCGTCCTCCTCGGTCGGCTCCGGCGGGACGATGTCCTGCATGATCAGCTCGGCGAGCGCGGACGTGCCCACCGCCCGGTCGTCGGAGATGAAGGTGCGGGGGTCGGCGTCACCATCGACCCGGACGATGGCGAGGTACTCCTCGTTCTCTTCCAGGAACAGCAGCGCCGTGCCCTCGCCGCTGGCGTCCCGCATCTGGTCCGCGAGCGCGTCCAGGTCCGCAATGTCAGCCATGTCGATCTCACGCCCGACCCAGCCCTGCGAAGTCTGAGCAAGCACGGCGGCGAAGTACGGCACAGGACTCTCCGGCTCAGGCGGTGGGCGGCAGGCGGCGATCGTAGGGACTTCAGTGGAGCTTCGACAAACAGACCGCGGCAGCGGGGTAACCGCGGCGGATTGCTCAGTGGACCACAGCGTCGACGACACGCTCGTAGCAGTCAGCGAATCCGAGGCGCCGGGCCACAAGCAGAAGCGTCTCGTCCGCAAAGGCGTCCAGGTCGCTCAGCAGCATGCCGAGCTCCATCTCGTCGAGGCCGAGGTCGCTGAAGATCGAGAGGTCGCCCACCGGCCAGACCTCGTCCATGTCGTCGTCGCCAGGGCGCTCCACCTCGAGCCAGTCGCAGACCTGCGCCGCGAGGTCCCAGGCCACGGCCGCAGTGACGTCACTGAGCAGCAGCCGGACCTGCCCCGCCACGACGCGTACGGCGACGAAGAACTCGTCCGCGATGTTGACCAGGCCGATCACGCCCCCTTCGCCGGGCTGCTGCCGCAGCGCGGCGATGAGCCCGCGCAGGTCCTCGGCCAGGATCTCCGGAAGAAGGGAGGCCCCCCACTGGCCCTCCTCAAGCGACACGACGACGGCGAAGTCGGACACCTTCTCACCTCCACTTCGTCGTGCTTTCCGCGCGATCGTGGCAGATCGGGGCGCGATGTGCAGCCATGTCCTCACCGATAGGTCTGACCTGCTACCGGATGGGTAGGCAGGTCCTATCCACAACGATCCAGGAAAGGATCTCCTATGGCGAAGAACACCCTCGCTCGCACCCTCCACGATGTCGGCCTTGCGGCCTGGTTCGGCGGCTCGCTGATGGGCGCCGTCGGCGTCAACGGCGCGGCTTCGGACGTCGACGACCCCCGCCAGCGCGCCCGCGTGGCCAACGCCGGGTGGGGTCGATGGACCCCGGTCAACGCGGCCGCCATCGGCGCTCACCTCCTCGGCGGGCTCCAGCTCACCCGCGCGAACAAGGGCCGCCTCGCCGGCCAGTCCGGCGTCAAGGGTGCGACCACGCTCAAGACGGCGCTCACGGCTGCTGCGCTCGGCGCCACGGCGTACTCGCGCGTCTTGGGTGAGAAGGTCATGAAGGCAGGCGACGTCCCCGTCGCCGGCGGCACTGACTCGCTTCCCACCACCCCGCCCGAGGTCGCCCAGGCGCAGAAGCAGCTGAACTACCTCCAGTGGGGCATCCCAGCGCTCACCGGCTCAATGCTGCTGATGAACGCCAAGATGGGAGAGCAGCAGCGGCCCAGCGAGGTCGCCAAGGGCATCGGGCGCAAGCTCATCAAGCAGTAGCAACCACGTAGCCGCTCGCGACCGGGCTCGCCTCACGGGCGGGCCCGGCCGGCGCGCTAGTGGAGGGACGTCGAGCCGTCCTCGTTCCGCTTGCGTTTGAGCGAACGGGCACACGAGAAGCCCGCCACCGCGCCCTCCGCAGCGGCCACCTGCACCAGATGAGGGCCGGGCGTCATGTCTCCCGCCGCGTAGACCCCGGGTACCGACGTCAAGCAGTCGTCATCGACCACGATGTATCCATCGTCATTCGTCTCGCAGCCCAGCATCACGGCGAGCTCGGCGCGCGCCGTCACCGCGATGGAGAAGAACGCCACGTCCGTCGGGACCACCTCTCCGCTGCGTAGCCGTACGCCGGTGAGTGCCCCTCGCTCCCCTATGAACGACTCCGCGCCGTCCTCCACCACGACGATGTTCGCCTCGGCGAGGGACTGCCACGCCTCGTCGTCGCCGTCGAAGCGGTGGCCGTCCGTGATGATCGTGACCGACTTGGCCCACTCCAAGAGGTGCAGGGAGAAGTCCGCGAGGCCATCGTTCCAGCCGATGGTCACGACGTCGCAACCCCGAGACTCGTACCCATCACAGCTGGGACAGGTGAAAACCGACGCACCGTAGTGCACGTCGAAGCCGGCGATGTCCGGTGGAGTGTCCGCCGCGCCAGTCGCCAGGACCAGCCGTAGGCAGGTGACCACCCGGTCGCCCAGATCGACCTCGAAGAGCCCGTCGACCTGACGCAGAGCGGCTACCGAGCCCCTCGCGGTCTCGACTTCGGGGTAGGCCGCAAGATCTTTCCGCGCTCGCGCGAGCACCTCTGACGGCGTGGCGCCGTCCATGCCCAGGTAGCCGTGGGTTTGCTCCACGGAGCGGTTGCGATGCGTGCCGTCCTCGATCAGCAGAGTACGGCGGCGATACCGCGCCAACCACAGGGCGGCGGCGTACCCGGCGGGGCCGCCCCCGACGACCACCACGTCGTACGTCGATCGGATGTCATCAGTCACCCGACAGAGTGTGCCGCACTTCGCGGCCACGGCCGCCCGACAGTGTCCCGAGTGACATCGGGGGGGCTCCTCCGACCGGCCGGCCATCTCTTCGTCGGCAGGACTCGCCGCGGCGCGCGCCGAACTCTGCAACAGGATCGCCAGAGCGCGAGCCGGCAACGCATCAGGGGGGGCTCGTCGTGCGTCGAAATCGCGCGTGTCTGCATCGGATCGCCGTGGTGGTCTGCGTGCTGGGGCTGGTCGCTCCCGCTCCGCCGGTATCGGCAGCGCCCAAGGGAGACCCGCTGCGGGCGCGTCAGTGGTCCCACGACCGGGTGCGCGTCACGGAGGCGTGGAAGCACTCGACCGGCCGCGGAGCAGTCGTCGCGTTGCTCGACAGCGGCGTCGACCTCGCCCACCCGGACCGGCCGCATCACCTGTTGATCCCCCGCGGCGCCGACGTGATCGACCCAGACGGGTGCATCGACAGCAGGTGCCGGGCCGACGGTCCGCGAGACCTGTCGGGCCACGGCACGGCTGTCGCCGGTGTCGTGGCCGCGCGCACCGGCAACGGGGAGGGGATCGCCGGCATCGCCCCCGACGCACGGGTCATGCCGATCCGCATCGTCTCCCCGAACGCGCCGGCGTCCTTCGCCGCGCTCGCTCGGGGCATCCGCCTCGCGGTGGACCACGGCGCCGACGTGATCGGCGTCTGGGTCGCATTCCCAGAGCTGCCCTTCGAGCTCAGCAGCCGCGGCATCTCGGGTGAGACCCTCAACGACCAGCCGACCGGCGCGGCGGCGGAGGTGTTTGCTTCAGTCGAGTACGCCTGGGCGCGCGGGGCACTGGTGATCGGCACCGCGGGCAACGGTTTCCCCAGCCCCAGCCTCGTGGTGCCGTCGGGTCCCCCGAGCGGCCCCGGCAAGCCCGAGTGCGGGATCCCAGCCATCCATCCGCTCGCCCTGTGCGTCGGAGCGGTGGACCGCGCAGATCGGCACACCTACTACTCCGACTTCCGGCCTCTGCGCCCAGACATGCTGATGGTCGGCCCCAGCGGCAACGACGTGACCGGAGGGTTTCTGCCGCCCGACGCCGCACCGTGCGCCGACCGGGTCGTGACCACGGCGTTGACCGGCAGCACGCGAGCCTGCCCGGGCGATCTCCCGGCGGGTTACACCACTATCAGCGGCACGAGCGGGGCAGCGGCGTACGTCGTCGGCGTCGCCACCCTCCTCGCCGCACAGGGCCGCACCAACGTGCAGATCCTCGAAGCCCTGCGGACCACGGCGGTGGACCTCGGCGCACCCGGCACCGACTCGCTCTACGGCCGCGGGCGCGTCGATGCCCTCGCGGCTGTTCGAGCACCGCGATGATCGGCGCACGACCCGCAGCATCGCCTGCACTGACGCACCACCGAGAGGCCCACGATGTGGCTTGCGACACTGCGTGACCTGCAGTGGCGTATCCGCCGCTTCGTCATCGCCATCATCGGCACTGCGCTGGTCTTCGCCATGACGCTGATCCTGGCCGGTCTGAGCGACAGCTTTCGGGCCGAGGCGGCACGCACGGTACGCGGACTCGGCGCCGACGCTTGGGTGATGCGCGAAGGCGTCTACGGCCCGTTCACCACGGTCGCGGCCATGCCGGCGGCAGCGGCCGAGCAGGTGGCCGCGATGCCCGGCGTACGGCGTGCGGATCCACTGTTGATCCTGCACCAGACGGTGGCTGTCCCCGAGGTCGTCGACGTCAACCTCATCGGATATCGCACGGGTGGCATCGGCGCCCCGGAGCGAGTCGAGGGTCGGCTCCCCTCCGCCGCGGGTGAGGCGGTGGTCGACCGCTCCCTTGGTCTCGCGACGGGTGACTCGTTCGACGTGGCGGGTCACACCTTCGTCGCCGTGGGCCGCACCAGAGGCCGGACGATCAATGCCGGCCAACCGCTGATCTTCGTGCTGATCGAGGAGGCGCAGCGGACCATGCTGTCCGGGCTACCGGTCGCAACGGCCGTCGTCACCGAGGGCGTGCCCACGTCGTTGCCCCGCGGGCTCATCACGCGCTCGCCGGCGCAGACCGAGACCGACCTCCTGAGGCCTCTCGCCAACGCGATCCGCTCGCTCGACCTGACCCAGCTCCTGCTCTGGCTGGTCGCGGCGCTGATCATCGGGTCCGTCGTCTACCTCTCCGCACTCGAGCGCCTGCGCGACTTCGCTGTGTTCAAGGCGACCGGGTGGTCGACGGCGGGCCTGCTCGGCGGGCTCGTGCTCCAGGCGGTCACCCTGTCTCTTGCCGCCGCAGCGCTGGCGATCGGCGTCTCGCGGGCTCTCACCCCCGCGTTCCCACTCACCATCGCGATCCCGACGCAGGCGATGCTCGTGCTGCCTGCCGTCGCCCTCGGGGTGGGGCTGCTGGCCAGCCTCGCCGGGCTGCGTCGGGCGATGAAAGTCGAGCCCGCGCTCGCCTTCGGGGGACTGTGATGTCCGAGCTGCAGATCGACCGGCTGACCGTCGAGTACGCCAGCGGCGGGTACCTGGTGCGGCCCATCGAGGACTTCACCTTGCACGCCGGGTCCGGTGAGCTGGTTCTCCTCCTCGGCCCGAGTGGGTGCGGCAAGACCACGCTGCTGTCCTGCCTGGCGGCGATCCTGTCCCCCACCTCGGGCAGCATCCGCGTCGACGGGGTCGATGTGGCAACGCTCTCCGGTGCCGCCCTGACCACGTATCGGCGCCACGGCGTCGGCATCGTCTTTCAGGCTTTCAACCTGGTGCCGAGCCTGACTGCTGCCGAGAACGTCGCCGCCCCCCTCTGGGCCGCGGGCGTCGGCCGGCGAGCCGGCCGGTCCCGCGCCGAGGAGCTGCTCGAGCAGATGAACCTCTCCGACCGCGCCCGCCACCGTCCCGGCGCTCTCTCCGGCGGCCAGCAGCAGCGGGTGGCGATCGCCCGCGCCCTCGCGCACGACCCGGCGCTGCTCCTGGCGGACGAGCCGACCGCTCACCTCGACTACATGCAGGTCGAGAGCGTCATCGGGATCTTGCGCCAGCTCGCGGCGCCGGGTCGCCTGGTCATCGTGGCTACCCACGACGAGCGGATGATCCCCCTCGCGGATCGAGTGGTGCGCCTCGCCCCAGCGTTGTCCACGAGTGCCGGCCCGCGCGCGGTGCAGCTCAGCGCTGGGGAAGTCCTCTTCACACAGGGATCGCGGGGCTCTCTCATCTACGTCGTCGAGCGGGGCGAGGTCGATCTGCTGCGCACGCGGATGGACGGCGGTGAGGAGACCGTCGCCACCGTTCGAGCCGGTGAGTACTTCGGCGAGCTGGGGCCCCTGCTCGGCTTCCCTCGCACCGCCACCGCCAGAGCTCGCACGGCGGCCAGCCTGACCGGCTACTCGGTGAGCGACTTCCGGGACCACATCGGCGCTGACGAGCTAGCCGCGCTGCTGGGCAAGCGGGCCAGCGCTCGCACGCCACCGGCCAAGTCCGCGGCAAGCCGCACCGGTCTCCCCGCGGGGTGATCAGGGTTTGCGCAGGCCGACCAGCTTGAGCACGTCCGTGTTCAGTATCTCGCTCAGCGAGCGCTGCCGAGGGACGCCGAGGTCGCCGTGGGCGAAGGGATCCTGCCCGGGCAGCGCCTCCATCTCGGCGCGAGGACAGGTGGCGAGTGAGAGGCCGGCGTACCCCAACGCGTTGTCGCAGAGCGAGTCAGCGGTGAAGCCCTGCTCGCGTCCGACAGTGGTGAGGGTGACCTTGTAGAGGGTGATCTCATGTCGCCGAGGGCGGTCGTAGATCACGGCGATGGAGCCGACCAGCTCAGCCCCGCCTCTGCTGCCCGCCGGACCAGTCCACGGCCGGTCATAGCGCTGCCACACCCCCGCGGTGGCGTTCCAGACGCCACCTCGCGACACGTCGCGAGCCTCGAGCTCGGCGACGATCTGAGCCGCCGCCTCAACCGGCAGCACCGCCGCAGGCCGGATGGCGGCGGCAGAGATGTGGACCGTCACGATGCACCTCGCTCAGAGCGACGGGGGGCTGTGCTCACGATGAGAGCATCGACCCGGCCGGGATCGATGTTGGTAGCCCAGACGGGTGAACACTGCGAGCCCGAGAAGCGCGCCCTCAGGATCAGCGCACCACGCGGTAGCGGAGGTGGACGACACCAGAGGTGAACGTACGGCGGGCGAGGAGCTCCAGGTCGACCCGGCGGTCAGCCCGCGGGAAGAACGGCGACCCGCCGCCCACCAGCACGGGGTGGACTCGCAGCCCGTACTCGTCGATGAGGCCCAAGTCCGCTGCCTCAGCAGCGAGCGCAGCGCCGCCGATGGCGATGTCTCCCTCTCCGGGCTCGGCCCGCCACCGCTCGACTTCCGCGGCCAGACCGCCGCGGGCCAGGTCGTAGCCGGCCTCGACAGAGGTCAGCGTGGTGGAGAACACCACCTTCGGAAGCGATATCCACAGCGCGGCGAACTCACGCTCCAGGTCGCTCAACGACGGATCCTGCGGCGCGGTCTCCCAGTACCGCATGGTCTCGTACAGCCGCCGCCCCAGGAAGTGGACGCCGACCTGCCGGACCTCGTCCGTCGCGAAGCGAAAGACCTCCTCGTCCGGCGCACTCCACTCGAAGCCGCCGTCCGGCCCGACGATGTAACCGTCGAGCGACATCCCCATGGAACACGTCAACCTGCGCAACGGTGCTAGCAGCCTGCTCGCAGGTCGGCGCACCGCGCCCCGGGGGCGGCGATCCAGGAGCGGAACAGCGGGGAGAGGTGCTCCCGCGTCGTCTCCCCGCCGATGCGCGGGGAGACCGTGCGCTGCGTTGCCGGATCCCAGGGGCCCTCGCCGCGCGACGACCCGTCCGTGGAGCCGCTGAAGGTGGGAGCGGTCAGCCGGCGGCGCGCGTCGGCTTGCGTGCCCGGCTTGAGCCACAGGTCGAACCACGCGACGGCGTAGTGCAGCGCCACGCGCTTGCCGTCGCGCGAGGCGGCGAACCCGGCGCTGAACCCCGGCGGCACGTAGCTCCACTCCTGGTGGGTGGAGCCCGCGAGGTGCACGACGCCCGTCGGCACGCGGGCCGCGGCGAACTCCGCGGCGTCCTGGTTGCCGGGCAGCTGGTCCGTGTTCACCAGGTGCGGCAGGTCGCTGAGGTCCTGGTGCTGGAACAGCGTCGGCACCGAAGGCAGTCCGGTCGGGGCGAGCCGCCCGAAGCCGTCGAAGGTCACGGCCGCCCGGAAGCGCCGCGCAGGGTCGGCGTTGGCGGCTAACAGCGCTCCGTGCGCGCCGAGCGAGTGCCCGGCGATCCCGATCCGCTTTCCGTCGACGCGGTTGCGCCAGGGGTTGTCCGCTGAGAGCAGCCAGCGGACGCCGTCCAGCGCGCCGAAGAACTTCCGCGCCTTCACCGCGTCGTAGTACGCCACGGACGGCTGGAAGTCGTCCCGGAGGGCCAGGCTGCGGAGCTCCTCGGCGGTGATGTCCGGCTCGGTCGGCACGCCGGCGCACTCACCGGTCTCTCGGACCCCGGCCTCCTGGGGCTTCTGCCACGCCCCCGGCTCGCAGTATTCGTTCTGCGGCGTCTTAGGGTTCGGATCCGCGGGCTTCTCTTGCGAGCCGTTGTCCCCCTGGACGTTGAGGCCAAGGACGAGGTAGCCGGCCTCGGCAAGGCCGTGCGCCATCTCGCGGTAGGTGTGCTCCGAGCCGGCGCCCCCCGTCAGCAGGATGATCGCAGGCAGGCGGCCGGCCCTGGTCTTGGGCATGGACAGGTGGGCGTGCAGGCGCGCGCCGTAGCGGTTGGTGATGGAGACGTCGAGCTCGGCTCCCCGTGCCGGCGCCCAGCCGGCGAGGAACGGATCCACTTCCGCCTCGCGCCGCGGGTCCTCTTCACGGTCCGGATGCAGCAGCTGTGCCAGGCCCGGGGCAACCAGCGCATGACGCTGCGCATGCTCCGGATTCGCCGCTTGATCGGCAGGTCGCTCCCGTGCCCGCGTGAGAAGCTTCGCCTCCGTCTGCGGGGGCGGAGGATCGGCGAACGCGGTGGGGGCGACGAGGCCGGCGCTCAGGGCAACGGCGAGGGCAAGGCGGCTGATGATCATGAGCCATGTTTGCATCTACATGATCATCAGACTGTCGGGGACCCGACAGCCGCGCTGCAGTATCTCCACCCCGCGCGATTCCGACTTCGTTCAGATCTGTTGAGCGCCGGGTAGGGGGCATGCATGGGATTCCGCGAAGATATCGGGTTGCAGGTTCTTGACGACCGCGTCGTCCTGGAGGCCACTGACCGGCACCTCAACCAGCACGGCACGGTCCACGGCGGCGTTCTCGCGACGATGATCGACGTGGCCATGGGTGCGGCAGTGGCGGCCGGCAGCGACGGTGCGCCGGTGACGGTCGCGCTGACCGTGACATACCTCGAGCCAGGGCAGCCGGGCCGCATCGAAGCAATGGCGCGGGTGCGCAAGCGCGGCAAGCGACTGACCGTCGTCGAGGCGGAAGTCCATCAGGACGGTGACGTCATCGCCGATGCGTTGGCGACCTTCGCGACGCCCAGCGACTGACAGACGAACGCCGTAGCGTCCTAGACTTGCCCGTCTGGAGGGCTCGCCTAGTGGCCGATGGCGGCGGTCTTGAAAACCGCTATGAGTGCAAGCTCATCGTGGGTTCGAATCCCACGCCCTCCGCTCGGAAGCCCACCCGCATCGAGGACCCGGCCGCATGACGAAACAGCTTGTAGGGCCCTGTCTGCCCACGGATTGCACACGGGCCGGGCCTGGGGGAAGTGCGCGGTGACCGCAGTGTGGCCGTTGTTTGACCTGCGACTGCGCCTCGGTGACGTGCTCCTGCGCCCGGTTGCCGAGGTCGACCTCCCCTTGTTGGCGTCGATTCTGCCGGACGACGTCGATCTCGACCCTTCGCTCCCGTCGGATCGCTCGACTGCGATACATCAGGGCTACTGGCGCGCGCAGAGTCTCTGGAGTGCGGAGGACTGGGTGCTGTCATTTCTGGTACAGCAGGGCGATCGAGCGGTCGGCGTGCAGATCTTGGAGGGCAAGGACTTCGGTCTGCTTCGGACCGTCGACAGCGCGTCGTGGCTCATTTCCGCTGCGCGCGGCCGTGGCATCGGGAAGGCCATGCGGGCGGCAGTTCTGGACTTCTCGTTCAAGCATCTCGAAGCACAGGCCGCGGTCACCGCGGCGTGGCACGACAACCATGCTTCGCTCGGCGTCTCTCGATCGCTCGGCTACCTGCCCAACGGCGAACACTGGCAACGTCGGGGAGATCGCGCAGATCTGATGGTGCACCTTCGGCTGACTAGGTCGGACTGGTCGGATGTTGACGTAGCCGTCGAAGGCTTCGACTCGTGCCGAGAGCTTTTCGGAGTGTGACTTGCACCCACCTGCTCGACCCTTAGAGGGACGGGGTGGGCGGGAGCGATGCACGTACGGCGGAGAGCTCACGGACTGCGGCGTCCAACACCTTCGTCACCTGCTCCGGCGGAGCGCTTCCGCAGATCTCCAGCGCCTGACGAACATGGTCCTCGGCGTGGCGGAGCGAGTCGACGAACTCGCGCGTCACTCCGAGCTCGACCTCCCGCTGCAGCCGCCGGGCCTGCTCCTCGAGCAGCCGGTTCTTCTCGAAGAGTTCGATGAAGACCGCGACCTTCGCTCGGAGCACCCATGGGTCGAACGGCTTGGACAGGTAGTCGACGGCACCGGCCGCGTAACCGCGGAAGGTATGGCTCGGCTCGGGGCTGGTCGCGGTGAGGAAGACGATGGGAGTGTGGCGGGTGCGCTCCCTCTGCTTGATATGCGCGGCTGTCTCGAACCCGTCCATGCCCGGCATCTGCACGTCGAGCAGGATCACCGCGTAGTCATCGACGAGCAGTCGCTTCAGGGCATCCTCACCGGACTCCGCCGTCACCAGGTCTTGGTCCAACGACTGCAAGATCGCCTCGAGAGCGAGCAGATTCTCCCGGCGGTCGTCGACCAGCAGGATCTTCGCTTTGCGGCCGGGGTGGACCATTACCGCCCCCGCCCGGTCCGCCCGTCGACTCGCTGCTGCGGGTGCGAACCAGCCGTGGTCATGTGCTCTCCGTCGTCAGCGCCAGGCTCAACGGTCCCCGAGCTGGTTGACCGCCGTACTGCGGGCACAGCCGTGCTCCCCGCGAGACTCTACGGCCTCGTCCGGCGGGTGCCCGGCGTTCTGGCATTCTGGCTAGGGTTGGCTGCGGGGGGCGACAAGGGAGTGCTGTGCTCGAGGCCTGGCAGGACGAGCTCACGCTCGTGCCTGACGAGACCGCACCGAGCCGCGCGCGCCAGTTCGTGCGCGCGGCGCTCGAGGACAACGGCTGGGTCGATTTCCTCGAGGGCGCGCTGCTGTTGGCTACTGAGCTCGTCACCAACGCCGTCGTACACGCGGGTACGGCGATCGCGGTCAGCGTCGCCGGAGACGACCACGAGCTCAGCATTCGAGTGCAGGACCGGATGCCCGGCCGGATGTCGGGAAGCGACCGGCTGCCCGACGATCTGCACGAGGGCGGCCGCGGGCTCTTCCTGGTCGACGCGCTCGCCACGTCCTGGGGCACGGAGCACACCCCGACTGGCAAGGCGGTGTGGTTTCGGTTCGCGCGTGCCGGTGCGCCAGCAGCGCCCGCGGACCCCGTGGCCGAGAACCCGCGCCACGTACTGGCCCGACTCGCTGCTGTCCAGGTCGACTGGCTGACGGCGGCCGGCAGCGACGCGCTCTCTCACCTGAGCCTCGCTGAGTTCCTCGGCGAGATCCTGCACCGCGCGGCGGAGACGCTGGGCGCCGTGGCCGGCATTGTCGTGGTGGTGGATGAGGACGCGAGCCGGCGAGACCTGCTCGCTCATCAGGGGCTCAGTGAGCATCAGCTCAGCCGGGTGCGGGACGAGCTGGTGACCGCCCCGTGGCGCCCCTGTCACGGCCGGGAAGAGATGCCTCAGGCGCTGCTCGGCGACGACCGAGGGGTGATGGTGGTGCCGCTCAATCTCGACGGCGTTCACCTCGGTCACCTCGAGCTCGACGCCGCCGAGGGCCAGCCGTGGACCCAGCACGACCGCGGCCTCGCCCAGCTCGCCGGCGACCGCATGGTGCTCGCGGTCACCGGTACGAGGCTGCGCGACGCGGACCAACGAAGGCGGGGCTGGCTCGGCTTCCTCGCTGAGGCCAGCGACCTGCTGGCCGGGTCGTTGGACGTGCAGCTCACCCTGTCCCTGGTCGCCCAGCTCGTCCTTCCTATGCTCGGGGAGTGGTCGGCGGTCTACCTGCTCGATGACCGCGGAGAGGCGGCGCTGTCCGCTGTGCGCCATGTAGACGAGCGGCAGGCTGATGAGCTGCGCGTTCGGCTCTCCAGCGCAGGGGGCTCGACGATCCGCACGGCGGTGCTCGACACGGTCAGCGCCGGACGGGCGGTGCCTTTGACCTCTCAGCACACCGAGATCGGACTCGTCGTGCCGATGAGCGCTCGCGGGCGCACCCTGGGTGCTCTCGTGCTCGGCCGGCCGAGCGGCCCGCGACATTCGGCCGAGGAGCACTCACTGGCCGAGGACCTGGCTCGCCGCGCCGCGCTGGCCGTTGACAACGCTCGTCTTTACGGCGAACGCGCTGACGTCGCCCGCGCGCTGCAGTCCTGGCTGCTGCCGCCGGCGCTCCCTGCTCCCGAAGGCGTCGAGCTCGCGGCACGCTACCTCGCCGCCGGCGAGGGGAACGAGGTGGGCGGGGACTTCTACGACGTGTTCAGCCTGGGGCCGGACTCCTACGGTATTGCGGTAGGCGATGTCTGCGGCAAGGGGGCGGAAGCGGCCGCGGTCACCGGCCTGGTGCGCGATGTCATTCGGCTACTCGTGCGAGAAGGCCACGGCGTGCCGGATGTCCTGGGTCGGCTGAACAGCGCCATCCTGGAGCAAGGGGACCGGGGCCGGTTCTGCACGGTCGCGGCTGGCCGCCTTTACCGGGAATCGGACGATGTGGTGCTCCGCGTGGCCTCTGCGGGCCACCCGCTGCCCGTGCACATGCGCGCGTCCGGTGAGCTGGAGTTCGTCGGCATTGCCGGCACCCTCGTAGGCGTGACCACGGACTTCGAAGTGCACGAGTGCGAAGTGCGCCTGGCGCCGGGCGACTCGGTAGTCTTCTACACAGACGGCGTCACGGAGCGTCGTACGACAACCACGATGTTCGGTGAGATGCGCCTCCTGGACACGCTCGCGGAATCCGCCGGCCGCACCGCAGCCGGAATCGCAGCAGACCTCGAGCAGGCCGTTGGCGACTACGCCGACAGCCCCCTCCGCGACGACCTGGCGATCCTCGTCGTGCGCCGCCTGACGTGACCGGCTCACCACACCAATCGGCAGTCACCACATGAGCGGACTGCGACCGACCCATGGCTGGGCCGCCTCGAGCTGAGCGGACAACGAGATCAAGGTGGCCTCGTCGTGCGGGCGCCCCACCAGCTGTACGCCGACCGGTAACCCGCCGTCTGTCCACTGGATCGGCACGTTCACAGCAGGCTGACCCGTGGCGTTGTACGGCGCAGTGAACGGCGTGAAGGCGGCCAGCTCGTCGAACTCCGCCCACGGATCGGCATCGTCGCGAAAGCTGCCGACCGCCCGGGGGAGCTGCGCGAGAGTGGGTGTCAGCACGACGTCGCAGTGCGCCGTCGCGGCAATGGCAAGCCGGGTGCCGTGCTGGATCGCCGACAGGGCCGCGGTGAACGCCGGCGCCGACGTGGCCTTGCCGCGTTCGCGCAGCACCCTCGTAAGCGGGCGCAGGCGGTGCTCGTCGGCAGGGCCGACCGGCACCCCGGCAGCGAGGACGGACCAGAGCGTGATGAACGACTCCTTGAGGCCGGCGTCGAACGGCGGGGCGACATCGACCACGTCATGGCCCAGCGACGCGAGGAGCGCGGTCGTCGCGTCGTACGCGCGCAGGCACTCGGGGTCCACTTCGACGTCGATCACGGGCGTGATGGACCGGCCGATCCGCAGGGGACCCGGCTCCTGACCAGCGGCGGCCAGGAAGGTGCCGCTCGCTGGCGGGGCCGGCCAGTGCGGGTCACCCGGCATGGGCACGGCCATGGCGTCGAGCATGACTGCGGCGTCCCGCACCGTTCGAGCGAGTGGACCGCACCACGCGAGACCGGTGACGTCGCCACGCACCGGTCCGTTGCTGACGCGGCCGCTTGAGACCTTGATGCCGTAAAGGCCGCAGACGCTGGCCGGGATGCGGATCGATCCGGCGCCGTCGCCGCCCTGCGCAAAGGGCACCAGGCCGGCGGCGACCGCCGCCGCGGCGCCGCCACTGGATCCACCCGCGCTCCGGCTCAGATCCCACGGCGTGCGAGCGGGAGGTGCCACTTCCGGCTCGGTGTAGCAGGGCAGGCCGAACTCCGGTGTGTTGGTCTTGCCGAGGCTGATCGTCCCGGCTCTGCGCAGCAGCGTGACGACGTGGTCGTCTACGGGAGGCACGTAGTCGGCGTAGACCGCGGAGCCGAGCGTCGTACGGATGCCGGCAGTCAGCTGCAGATCCTTGATGGCGGTGGGGACGCCGTGCAACGGGGCGAGGTCCACGCGATCGACGACGACTTGCGCTGCGACAGCAGCCTGCTCCCGCGCCCGCTCGGGAGTGACCGTGATGAACGCACCCACGCTCTCGTTGAGCTCCTCAATGCGAGCGAGATAGTGATCGACGAGCTCGACCGGTGAGACGTCGCGTGCGCGCACGGCGGCCGCCTGCTCAAGCGCGGTCATGTCGTGCAGCTGGGTCATCCACGCAGGCTAGCGGGCGGCAGCTGGGGCACGGTGGTCCAAGGCCCTCGTAGGCTGGCGCCTGTGACCCCGGCTCGAGCGCGCTACGACCAGGACTCGCTGCTCGCCGTCGCCGCGCAGGTCTTCACCGAGCGCGGCTACGACGGCACGAGCATGGAGGATTTGGCGAAGGTTGCCGGCATCACCAAGTCCTCGATCTACCACCACGTGCAAAGCAAGGAAGAGCTGCTCGGCATCGGTCTTGACCGGGCGCTCGACTCCCTCTTCGCTGTCTTCGACGAGCCGGCGTCCGTCGAGGGAAAGGCGGTCGACCGGCTGCGCCACGTCGTACGACGTACCGTCGAGGTGCTGGTCGCGGAGCTGCCCTACGTCACCTTGCTGCTGCGGGTGCGGGGCAACACCGCGACCGAGCAGCGCGCGCTGGATCGTCGGCGCACCTTCGACCGGACCGTGCGCGCGCTGTTCGCCGAAGCCATCGCCGACGGCGACCTCCGCGCTGGACTGGATCCCGCGCTGACCGAGCGCCTCGTCTTCGGCATGGTCAACTCGATGGTCGAGTGGTACCGGCCCAGATCTGAGACGCACGTCGACGACCTCGTAGCAGCCGTGCTGGCCGTGGTCGACGGCCTCCGCCGCTGACCGCCGGCGAGTGCCGGCGGATTAAACGGTGAGGGACACTTCGGCTACCTCGCCTTGGATGGCGGTCACGGCAACCTCGGCGTTGCCTCGCGCGGAGAGCGCACGAAGCGTCCACGTCCCGGGCGCAGCGAAGAAGCGGAACTCCCCGGTCGCCGACGTCGGCACCTCTGCGGTGAACTCACCGGTGCTGTCGAGGAGGCGAACGTAGGCACCCGACAGGGGCGAGCCACCGGCGCTGACCCTGCCCTGGATGACTGTCTCCTTGGCCATGTCGATCCCTTCCAGGCTCAGCCCGCCGGCCGTCGCTCCGCACATGCGCTCAGACGTCCTTGGCGACGGGTACGCCGACGAGTGAGCCGTACTCGGTCCACGATCCGTCGTAGTTCTTCACGCCCTGCTCGCCCAGCAGCTCCCGGAGTACGAACCATGTGTGCGACGACCGCTCCCCTATGCGGCAGTAAGCAATCGTCTCCTTGCCGAAGTCCACTCCAGCGTCGGCGTAGAGGGAGCGCAGCTCGTCGTCGCTGCGGAACGTGCCGTCGTCGTTAGCGGCTTTCGACCACGGGATGTTCACCGCAGTCGGGATGTGGCCGGCCCGCTGTGACTGCTCCTGGGGAAGGTGCGCGGGCGCGAGCAGCTTGCCGGAGAACTCGTCGGGGGAGCGCACGTCGACGAGGTTCTTCTCCCCGATCGCGGCGATGACCTCATCGCGGAAGGCGCGGATGGACAGGTCCTGGTCTTTCGCGGTGTACGACGTCGCTGCGCGCTGGACCACCTCTTCGGTGAGCTCACGCGAGTCGAGCTCCCACTTCTTGCGCCCACCGTCGAGCAGCTTGACGTCGCTGTGGCCGTAGAGCTTGAAGTACCAGTAGGCGTACGCGGCGAACCAGTTGTTGTTACCGCCGTAGAGCACGACGGTGTCGTCGTTGCCGATTCCCTTGGCGGAGAGCAGCTTCTCGAACGCATCCTTGTCGACGAAGTCACGCTTCACCTGGTCCTGCAGCTCGGTCTGCCAGTCCAGGCGAACGGCGCCGGCCAGGTGGCCCTTGTCGTAGGCAGACACGTCTTCGTCCACCTCGACGAAGACGACTCCGGGCCTGCCGAGATTGGCCTCGGCCCACGTCACGTCTACGAGTGCATCGGTGCGGCTCATGCGATTGCTCCTTCGAAAGGTGGGGAGGCGTCGGACAGCAGGAAGACCTCGCATGCCAAGGCAGCAAGGCCGGACATGGGGGAACTCCTGACGGGAGAGATGACGCGAGAAAGGCGGTCAGGAGCTAGCGACAGAGCGCGCTGCGCAGCCGGCCGTAGTCCACGGTCCGGCGCTTCACCAACACGGTCGAGATGCCCATTGTGGCGAGTCTAACGCGCGAAGGTCCGACATCCTTCCCGCCCCGTGATGAGCCGGAACGGAGCGGGCGGCAGCTCCTACCCGCGCACCCGGTCAGCGGGCTCGGATGACCATCCCCTGCGCCGTGGCGCCGAACCGCAGCCCATTCCTCTCGACGGCCACCTCACGCACGGTGATGCCGAAGGGCAGCCCCGCAGTGGGGATGGTGAAAGAGAGCCGGCCGGCTGCGCTTCCCGCCACAGCGGCCGGCAGCGCAGCACCTGACTGCGCCCGAACGCTCGCCACCTTGACGACGATCCCGTCTCTACCCACCGTCGCTGAGCCCGTGCCCTCGACCGGCACGCTGCCACGACCCGGCACACCCACCGACGAACGCACCAGCAGCTGCCCGTCTCCACTGGCCGACGCCCGCGGCGAGCCAGGGCGACTGTCGAGGTAGGCGTTGAGGTCGGCGTAGGTCAGCTCCACCGTGGCCGTGCCCGAGGTCAACGGAACTGCGGTGACCTCACCGGACAACGCGTCACCGATGCTCACCTCGATCCCCCGAAGGTCGGCGGTCACCACGGCGAAGCTCAGCTCGCTGAGACGTACGTCGCGAGCTTCAACATCGACCTCGTCGTACCGGCCACGCGCTGCCTGCGTCAGAAACGGGAACCCGTGGAAGGTCACGTCGGGCTCGTCACTGAGGCCCTCCGAGCGCGCGATCGCCTCCCCCACAGCGTTGCCGGCCAGAGCCGCCAAACCCCGGTCGGCCAAGCCGGCCAAGCCGATGAGGACTGCCGCGGAGAGGAAGAGGCCCTTGAACACTGCGAGATCCTCTCAGCCCACGACGAGCAGCGACAGGACATAAGCCACGGGCGCCACGACCACGCACGGAAGCGTCGCGGCAAATGGCCGACCCAGGTCGCGCCGGCGTGGGCCCACATCGGTGGAGGCGAGGGAGCTCGCGGCCACGGCGACCGCAGCAGCGAGCGCTGCTCCACCGCCCAAGATGGCGCCCGTCCCGGAGCTCAGTGGGGGCGCCGCACCACCGATGGCAGCGCCCAGCCCGAGTCCGGCTGCAGTGGTCGCCGCGGCCACGACCGTGGCCGCCGGCGCGACGAGGCTGACGAGCCAGCCCACTGCCAGCCCTGCTGCCGCGCACCCGTAGCCGACCAGGGTGAGCCGGTCCCCGCGGTTGAGCGACTGCAACGCGAACAGGTGCGCAACCAGCACGACGAACATCACGGCCGACATGGTGACCGCCAGTGAGACGGTCACTCGAGTCCGGTTCGTGCGCAGGAGCTCGAGCAGCAACGTCACCACGAGTGCGACGGCGACCACCGCGATGAGCTCGCCGATCTGCACACTGTCCCGGCGCAGAAGCAGGATGTCTGCTGACGTCGCGGCACTGGCGGCCAGCACGACGCTCTGTCGCGGCGCCGGCGCAGCAGCCAGCACGACGAGCCCACCGGCAACAGCAAGCTGGATCGCCGCAACGGCGACGGTGAGCGGCACGCTGCCAGCTGCCGCCGATCCAGCGACCAGCGCTGCCACCAGAGCCGCCGCCGCCATGACAGGGATGACCCGGGGAGGCGGCGGAGCAGCGTGAGCCATGGTCGGCATGGTCCCACGCGGGCCTGCGTCCCGGCCTCACCCCCCCGCGAAGGGCGGCAGGACTTCGACCACCGAGTCGTCGCCGAGCGCGATCTCCTGATGGGGTCGGCTGCCCACGGGATTCCCATCCACGAGGAAGGACGCCCGGTCCAGCACTCGAGCGAACCGCTCCTGCCTCAACGACCGGGCACGGTCGAGCGCGTCGGCGAGCGTGTCCGCGTCGTACGGCTCCTCCGCGCAGCCCGCAGCCTCCCGGGCAGCGGCCCAGTACCGGAGCACCCCGCGCCCCATCAGCCCACCGCCGTCGGCACGTGGACGGCGCCGAGCACTGCTCTCACGTCGGGTATCGTGCCTCATGCTCCTCGTGCTGACGATCGAGAGCTCCGCCGCGGCCGTGCTGCCGTCGCTCTCACTGCTGTCGCACGCCACGCGCACCGCACCGCCCGACGGAGCCGCCCTGCTGGACGCAGCGCCGTGCGACGCCTTGCTGGTGGACGGGCGCACGCATCTCGCCGGTGCGCGATCACTGTGCCGGCTGCTCCGCACCACCGGGGTCGACGTGCCGCTGATCGTCGTGCTCACCGAAGGTGGTCTGGCCGGTCTCACCGCCGACTGGTGGGTCGACGAGGTGCTGCTCGACACAGCGGGGCCGGCCGAGGTCGAAACCCGGCTGCGACTCGCCGGAGCCAGGGTGCGCGGCGACCGGGCAGACTCGGCCGACGACGGCGTCGTACGGCGCGGGGACCTCACGATCGACGAGTCGACCTTCCAGGCAAAGCTGCGGGCCGAGCCGCTCGACCTCACCTTCAAGGAGTTCGAGCTGCTGAAGCACCTCGCCCAGCACCCCGGCCGGGTGTTCTCGCGGGCGCAGCTGCTGCAGGAAGTCTGGGGCTACGACTACTACGGCGGCACCCGCACCGTCGATGTGCACGTACGCCGGCTGCGGGCCAAGCTCGGTGCGGAGCACGAGGCGCTGATCGGCACGGTCCGCCACGTCGGCTACAAGTTCGTCAGCCCGCCGCTCAGCGCCGGCCCGCCAGCAGACGTCGCCGTCGAGACGCCGGTGGCACTGCCCTAAGGTGCCCCCATGGCCATGTCCTTGCCCGACGGGTGCCAGGTGCTGGGGCGACTCGAGCCCGCCGCCGTGACGGCCATTCTCGACCTGCTGGAAGCCGCTGCGGAGGCCGACGGAGTCCTCCCACTCTCTGAGCATGCGTGGCTTCATCTGCGTCAAGGCGGCGACGCCGCGGCGCGCAACGTCCTGCTCTGGCACGACGGCTCGCTGGTCGGCTACGCCCACCTCGATCCCACCGATACGTTCGAGGGCAGCAGCGGTGAGCTCGTCGTGCACCCGGACCGCCGACGGCACGGTCACGGGCGCGCGCTGCTCGGATGCCTCGTCGACCTGTCCCCGGACAGCCGGCTGCGGCTGTGGGCCCACGGAGCTCACGCGGGCGCCGAGCGGCTGGCCGCCACGATGGGCTTCGACAAGTCGCGGGTGCTCTGGCAGATGCGCCGGTCATTACTGGCTCCTCTTCCCCCCGCGCCGCTGCCTGACGGAGTCACCGTCCGAGCCTTCGTCGTCGGGCAGGACGAGGCGGAGTGGATCGCCGTCAACAACCGCGCGTTCGCAAACCACCCGGACCAGTCGCGGTGGACGCTGGGTGATCTCCAACAACGGATCGAGGAAGACTGGTTCGACTCCGCCGGCTTCTTCCTGGCCGAGCGCGACGGCCGCTTGGTCGGCTTCCACTGGACCAAGGTGCACGGCGGGTCGCCCAGCCACGTGCACGACGGCGAACCGCAGTCCCACGACCACGCCGCGCTGGGCGAGGTTTACGTGGTCGGCGTCGATCCGAGCGCGCAAGGGACGGGACTCGGGCCAGCACTGACCCGGATCGGCCTGGCCCACCTGCGCCAACGCGGTCTCGCGCAAGCGATGCTCTACGTCGACGAGGTCAACACCAACGCCATCCGCGTGTACGAGCGCCTCGGCTTCACCCGGTGGGACACCGACGTCCTCTTCCGCCGCCGCACGCCGTAGCGGAGCTCAGCCGAGCTGCACTCCGAGGCTGGTGAGCAGGCGTCGTACCCGTGCTTCGATCTCATCCCGGATCGGGCGCACGGCGGCCACGTCCTGGCCGGCTGGATCCTCGAGCGCCCAGTCCTCGTAGCGCCTGCCGGGCAAGACCGGGCAGGCGTCGCCGCAGCCCATCGTGATGACCACTTCTGCGACGCGCACGATCTCCTCCGTCCACGGCTTCGGGTACTCCGCGGTGATGTCGATGCCAACCTCCGCCATCGCCGCGATCGCAGAAGGGTTCACCTCCTGGGCGGGTGCTGACCCACCGGACCAGGCGACTGCCCGGCCGCGAGCCAGGTGGTTGAACCAGCCGAGTGCCATCTGCGAGCGACCGGCGTTGTGCACGCAGAGGAACAGGACGGTCGGCGTCATCAGGCGGCCTGGTCATGGGGTACGACGAGGTCGACGGAGGCCTTGCCGGGGTAGAGGAACTGCGCGAGCCCGATGGCCGCGAGGCCGCCGACGAGCTGGGCGACGACAAAGGCTAGTGCCGACGTCGGATCGATTCCCGCGAACGTGTCGGTGAGGGTGCGCCCGACGGTGACCGCTGGGTTGGCGAAGCTGGTCGACGAGGTGAACCCGTACGCCGCCGCGATGTAGCCGGCCACAGCGAACGGCGCCATCGCGGAGCGACCGGAGCGGACGACGCCGAGGATCACCATCAGCAGCCCGAAGGTCGCCACGATTTCACCGAGCCAGAGCCCACCCGATGAGCGAGTGTTCGTCGACAGCGTGACCGCATCGAGGTCGAACATCAGGTTGGCCACCACTGCGCCGACGCACGCACCGACGACCTGGGCGCCGACGTACGCGAGCGCCTCTGCCGTGGTCATGCCGCCGAAGACTCGCTCGGCCAAGGTCACCACCGGATTGAAGTGCGCGCCGGACACGGCTCCGAGGGCGAGGATGAGCGCCACCAGCCCACCCGCAGTGGCGAGGGAGTTCTCAAGCAGCTGGATGCCGACGTCGTCGGGTGAGAGCCGCTCGGCGAAGATCCCCGAGCCCACCACGATGGCGACGAGCAACGCCGTGCCGACGCACTCCGCGGTGACCCGTCGGGACAGTGTCGGCGTCATCTGGGGCCTCTCTCAAGACTCTGGATCTCGGCGCGCTCGGCCCCGCGCAGTGAACACCAAGATGTCGCGAGCGCGGCGCGGATGAAGCGACGCCCGGCAGCAGCCACCACTGCCGGGCGTCGGCCTGTCCGGAGGTGCGCTACCGAGCGGGGCCGTTGCCGAAGCTGCGGCTGCGGTTGCTGTCGCGCTGCGCGAACGGGCCATAGATCGCGTAGGTCACGCCGGCGTCGTTGACAGGGCCGTGCGGCAGCGAGCCCCGACCGCCCTGCTGGTTGAGGTAGAACGTCTGGCCGTCCGGGTCGAAGCACCCACCGCAGAACTCCGAGTCGTTGGCGCCAGTCTTGGCGAAGTCGTAGATGCGACCGTCCTGGGTGACGCCCCGGACGTACTGGTCGCCCGGCCCGTCCTCCTGCAGGAAGATGTCCCCGGTCTGCGGCACGATCACGACGTTGTCCGGACTCTGCAGCGTCGCTGCACTGCTCGACTCGTAGATCAAGGTCAGCGTCTCACGGCCCTGGTCGTACTCCCAGACCTGGCCAAGGTCGGCCGGGCCACCGGCGGTTGCGGCGAAGTAGAGCTTGCCGTGGTCCACCCACATGCCCTCCAGCCGGTCGAAGAAGCACGCGCCCTTGTCCTGAGCCTGGAATCGGTTGGGCGTGAAGCCCGGCACTCGGTCGCGACGGTTGTCCGTGTCGTCGTCGTGGTCCGGCTCGTCGACGGTGACCCACTCGACCGGGTACGGCTGGCCGACGACCCGGCCGACGTCCATGTTGGCGCGCGGCTCGCTACGGAGCTTCGCGGCCAGCAGGACGCCGGACACGTCAGCGAGGTTGCCGCTGGCGCCGACGGCGGAGTCCGGGACCCAGCGGTAGAAGCACGACCCGCCGGTGCCGGCGATCCGACGGTCCTCGGTCATGTAGAGAGCCTTGTCCAGCCAAAACGCGGCCTCGTGGGCACGCCGGCCGGCCGAGCGGATCGGGATGGCTGCCACCGGTACGTCGGAGCGGGAGTCGATCTCGAAGGCGTACCCATGCTTGATGCCGTTTGTCCGCTTGACCACCTCTTCACAGGTGATCCACTTCTTCGGCGGCGCGTAGCCGCCCGCGCAGTTGGTGCTGGTGCCGCCCAGGATGGCGAACTGGTTGACCACCTCGTAGGCGTACAGCGGCTGACCGGTGGCTGGATCCCGCTCGCCAGTCTTGGTGCGCACCACCTCGAGCTTGGTGTTGCCGCCGAACGCCGCCGGGTCGTACTCCAGCCCAGGTCCGGTGACCACCTTCTGCTCCCCGGCCTGCTCTCGGTTCTCGTGGTTGCGGATCAGCGTGGTCGCGCCGGCCGTGCCGATGAAGGCGCCCATCCCGTCGAAGATGCCCGGCGTGGGCCGGCCGTCGTTCATGGGCTCTCCCTGCCGGGAGATGATCTGGTAGTTGAACGCGGCCGGGAGGAACAAGTCCCCCTTGTCGACCAGTGGGCCGTAGCCGGCCGCCTTTTCGGCTGCCGTCGCCGTCTGCATGGCCAGCGCCCGGAACGGCGCGACCGAGGCCGCGCCGCCGACTGCGGCGGCTTGGATGAACCTTCTCCGGGTGAACGCGCTCAACGTGCCTCCTGAGTGGTGTGTCGGGACGCCCTCAGTCCAGTGCGGCGACGCGTCGACACCGGGCGGATCGTGTGACGGGAAGTGCACAAGCAGGTGAACATCTCTCCCGACGGCAGGGCCGGCGGCGGACCGAGTCGAACCTGATCGACATGACCATCTCCCGCCGTACCGTCCTCAAAGCCGGCGCCGCGTCGGGAGCCCTGCTGCTCGCCCGCCCCGCCCTCGCCGGTCCCCTCGGGCCGCGTGAAGAGTTCTCCACGTCGCGCCGGAGCCGGCTCTTCCCCGGCACCCGGCTGGTGCACGCGGACCTGCACAACCACACGCTCTTCAGCGATGGCGCCGGCGACCCGGCGAAGGCGTTCGCCTCGATGCGAGCGGCCGGTCTCGACGTCGCGGCGCTCACCGACCACTCCACTGTAGGCAAGGTGCTCGGCGGACTGGACGGGCCGTGCAGTGGCGGTGCCTGCGATGGCGCGGAGGGCATCACCGAGCCGCGGTGGGCCGCCACCGAGCGTCTCGCCGAGGAGGCGAACCGGGACCACTCCTTCGCCGCGATCCGCGGTTTCGAGTGGTCGAGTCCGACGCTCGGCCACGTCAACGTGTGGTTCTCGCAGGACTGGGTGGACCCGCTGTCAACTGTGGGCAACACGACCGGCGAGGGGCTGGCGCAGTATCTCCACGACGTGCCCGGTCTCGGCCCGGCCATCAGCCCGGCCGTCGACGCCGCCGTGCGCGCCATCCCCACGCGCGGTGCCGGGATGCGGCCGTTCTACGACTGGCTCGACCGGCCACCCGCCGCCCCCTCCATGGCTGGCGCACTGATCTCGGGGGGTCGTGACGGCATCGCCGGCTTCAACCACCCCGGCCGCGAGCCAGGGCGCTTCAGCTACTTCGCGTACGACGCGCGCCTAGTTGACCGCATCGTCAGCATGGAGGTCTTCAACCGCGGCGAGGACTTCCTCTTCGAAGGCACCGATGCGGGCGCGCGCTCCCCCATCGTCGAGTGCCTCGACGCCGGCTGGCGAGTGGGGCTGATCGGCGTCACCGACGAGCACGGCTCGGACTGGGGTTACCCGGATGGCAAAGGGCGGGCCGGCCTCTACGTCCGCGAGCTCACGCGAGCCGGCGTGCGCGAGGCGATGACGGCGCGGCGCTTCTACTCGACCCGGCTGCGAGGTCTGCGCTTCGGTGCAGCGGCGAACGGCAAGCAGATGGGCTCACTCGTCCGGCACACCAAGGGCGCGATGCGCTTCAGCGTCGACGTGGATCGCGGCCGATCGATGGTCGGCAAGCGCGTCGAGGTTCAGGTGCTGATGACCGGATCGCCGCTGCCGACGGTCGTGCACACCCAGCGCATCAAGGTTCCGGCGAGCGGCGAGCTGGTCTCATTCAGCGCTCCCGTCGACATCGCCAACGGTCGCTGGGTCGTGCTCCGCCTCACGGATCCGGCAGAGAAGGCTGACGCGCGTGCGCCGACGGCGTACTCAGCGGCGGGCAACGCCATCGCCTACGCCGCGCCGTTCTTCCTCGCGCCGTAGCTCTGCTAGAGCCCGACGTGCGACTCGTGGGCGGTGCCGGTGACCAGCCACTCGACCCGCTCGGCGACCGAGACGGCGTGGTCCGCGATGCGCTCGTAATAGCGGGTGATCAGCGCCATGTGCATGGCCAGCGGCACGTCGTCCGCCGCCGCGCCCTGGTGGGCGAAGTGGGCGAACATCTCCCGACAGAGCGTGTCCATCGCGTCGTCCATCAGATCCAGGCGCTCGCCGGCCTCAGGCTCGAGGTCGCGGACGGCGTCGGCCGCGCCCTGCAGGAGGAGAGCGGCCTGGTCGCCCATCTCACGGACGATCCCGGCCACCTCGGGGGTCAGGTGCAGCGGGTAGGCGCGTCGCACCGTCGTGGCAATGTTGAGCGCGAGATCGCCCGAGCGCTCGAGGTCGCCGATCATCCGGATCGTCGCCATCAGCGCGCGCAGGTCGCCCGCCACGGGAGCCTGACGGGCGAACATCTCGTGGATGCCGAGCTCGAGGCGCCGGTAGACGTCGTCAATCGCGTCATCTTGGGAGATCACCTTCTCTGCGAGCCGGACGTCGGCGCTTAGCAGTGCCTCGGTGACCTGGGCCACGGCGGTGGAGACCAGCCCGATCATGTCGACGATCTCAGCGAGGGACTCGGTGATGCGGCGGTGGAAGCTCAGTCGCGGCATGGGCTCAGCAGGTCTCAGCCGAAGCGGCCGGTGATGTAGCCCTCAGTGCGCGGATCCGAGGGGTTGGTGAAGATCTTCTGCGTCTCGTCGTACTCGACGAGCACGCCGTAGCGCTTGCCCTCCTCCGCCACGTGCGCAGTGAAGAACGCAGTCTTGTCCGAGACCCGCGCAGCCTGCTGCATGTTGTGCGTGACGATCACGATGGTGTAATCGCCGGCCAGTTGCTGCATCAGATCCTCGATCTTCGCCGTCGCGATGGGGTCGAGGGCCGAGCACGGCTCATCCATCAGGATGACCTCGGGGTCGACAGCCAGCGCGCGCGCGATGCAGAGCCGCTGCTGCTGCCCGCCCGATAGCGCGAGCGCGGACTTCTTCGTGTTGTCCTTCACCTCGTCCCACAGGGCGGCTTGCGTCAGCGCCTGCTCGACGATGTCGTCGAGGCCCTTCTTCACGCCCATCAGCCTGGGGCCGAAGGTGATGTTCTCGTAGATCGACCGCGGGAACGGGTTGGGCTTCTGGAACACCATGCCGATGCGCCTGCGCACTTCGACCGGGTCGACGTCACGGGCGTAGAGGTCCTGGCCGTGGAACCGGATCGTGCCCTCGACTCGCGCTTCGGGGATGAGGTCATTCATTCGGTTGAAGCACCGGATGAAGGTCGACTTCCCGCAGCCGGAGGGGCCTATCAGGGCGGTGATCTCGCCCCGAGGAATCCCGATCGTCACGGTGTCCAGGGCGAGCTTGGCGCCATAGCTGACCCGGACCTGCGCGACCTCGAAGATCGGGTCCACAACGGAGTCGGGCGTATGGGCCGCAACCTCGGCTGTCTCCTTCGACACCATGCGGTCCATTCTGGCGGGATCGGTCGCGCCGTGAACCACAGGCCGGACGTCGGTGCTCTCCATAGACTGCCTCGCGGTGGGGGTCGGGGAGGTGGTACGCCGACGGGCGCTCACCACGTCTGCGGGCCGCGGCGACGCAACGCGATGGCTACGCCGTTGATGGTGAAGAGCACACCGAGCAGCACGATGATCCCGGCGGCAGCCGTGATCTGGAAGCCTGGCTGCGGTCGGTTGATCCAGTTGAAGATCTGCAGGGGCAGGGCGGTGTAGCGGTCGCTCGGGTCGTTGGGCACGCTGGCGCTGAAAACCAGGGCGCCGAGCAGCAGCAGCGGCGCAGCCTCGCCGAGCGCTCGGGAGAGCGCGAGGATGCAGCCGGTGAGGATGCCGCCCCGCGCGGGCGGTATCACCGCTCGCTTGGTCACCTGCCAGCGGGTCGCGCCGAGGGCGTAAGCGCCCTGCCGGATGGACGGCGGGACGGCCCGAATCGACTCGCGGGCGGCGATGACGATGACGGGAAAAGCCAGGAGCGACAGGGCGATCGACCCGGTCCAGAGCGAGAAGCCCAGGCCCAGGCCACGAGCGACCACCCCGAGGGCCAGGATGCCGTAGATGATCGAGGGCACGCCGGCGAGGTTCGAGATGTTGACCTCGATCAGTCGGGTGAAGCGGTTGCGCGGCGCCATCTCCTCGAGGTAGATCGCCGCGCCCACGCTGATCGGCACGGCGATCAGCGTGGTCAGCCCGATCAGCCACACGCTGCCGTAGATCGCCGCCTTGACGCCGGCGCTGGCCGGACGTCGCGAGGGGAACGACGTCAGGAAGTCGACGGAGAGCCGGGAGCCGCCCTTGTTGAAGACCGTGTAGAGCAGGATGCCCAGCACGATCAGTCCGACGCCGGTGCAGCCGAGCAGCAGCCCCTGGAACGACAGCTCACCCAGCCGCCGCGACCGGTTGGCCTTGGTTGATGTCAGCGGCCGCTGCTCCCGCTCCAGCACTGTGGTCACTGGTAGACCTGCCGGAAACGGGTGACGAAGCGCTGGCTGAGCAGGTTGAGCAGCAGGGTCATGGCGAACAACGTCAGGCCCACCGCGAAGATCGACTGGTAGTCGACGGTGCCCTGCTGGGAGTCACCCAGGGAGACCTGCGCGATGTAGCCGGTCATCGTCTGGATGCTCTCGCGGACGTCGAACGTCAGGTTGGGGGTGGACCCGGCGGCCACCGCGACGATCATCGTCTCGCCCACCGCCCGGCTGATGCCGAGGATGACGCTCGCCGCGATGCCGGACAGCGCGGCCGGAATGACCACCCGGGTGGCTACTCGACGACGCCCGCAGCCAAGGCCGAAAGCGCCTTCGCGCAGCGACTGCGGGACGGCGCTCATCGCATCCTCGGACAGGCTCGCGATAGTCGGGATGATCATGATGCCCATGACCAGGCCGGCGGAGAGCGCGTTGAAGATGCTCACTTGCTCGTCACCGAGTACCGACTGGAGCAGGGGCGTCACGGTGCGCAGGGCGAAGTAGCCGTAGACCACCGTGGGCACCCCGGCGAGGAGCTCCAGGACGGGCTTGAGGATGCGCCGGGACCCCGGTCGGGCGTACTCGCTGAGGTACGTCGCCGCGCCCAGGCCCAGCGGCAGCGCGACAGCTAGGGCCACCGCGGACACGAGCAGGGTTCCGCCCAGAAGTGCGAGCACCCCGAACAGCTGCGGAGCGCCCTTGGGCTGCCACACCGTGCCGGTGAAGAAGTCCACCGCGCTGAAGTCGCGGAAGAAGTCGAGGCCGTTGCTGACCAGCGTGTAGACGATCGCCACCGTGGTGGCGATCGAGATCAGGCCGCAGAGCAGCAGCACCGACTCGATGATGCGCTCCGTAGGGCGGACCCGGCGGCGGAGGTTCAGCGGCTGTCGCTGTCCCCCGGCCGACCGGGTCGTCGTACCCAGAGTCGTCATGACGTGCTCGTCAACGGGTCAAGCCTCTCCGTGGCACGAGATGCGGCCGAGTTGGTGCACTCTGCCGGGGTCTAGGTGAGCTTGGCGAGCGCAGTCTGGTAGTCAGCGTCGGGAAGCTGAACATAGCCGACCTCATCGATGAGCTCGCGGCCGTCGGTCAGCACGAAGCGCATCATCGCCTTGACCTCCGGTCGGGCCAGCGAGTCGTTCTTGACGTAGATGAACAGCGGCCGCGACAACGGGTCGTAGGAGCCGTCGAGCACCGTCTCGGTGGACGGCTCCACGCAGCCCTTGCCACCGTCGACGCCGACCAGGTTGAGCTTGTCCTTGTTCTCCGTGTAGTAGGAGAAGCCGAAGAAGCCGAGGCCGCCCTTCGAACCGTCGATGCCGGTGACGAGCACGTTGTCGTCCTCGGAGGTGGTGACGCCGTCCGCTCGGAACTTCCCTTCCTTGCCGAGGATCTCCTCGAGGAAGAAGTCGTAGGTGCCCGAGTCGGCTCCCGGGGTGAAGAGCTTAACCTCGGTGGACGGCAGGTCGGCCTTGATGTCACTGAACTTCTTCACCGTGCTGCCGGCGAGAAAGGTCTTCTTCAGCTCGTCCACGGTCAGGCAGTCGACCTTGAGGTCCTTGTTGCTCACCACCGCGAGGCCGTCCGAGGCGATCTTGAACTCGGTGAAGGCGACTCCCTTGGCCTCACACGCGGCCTTCTCCTCGTCCTTGATCGCCCGCGAGGCGTTGGAGAAGTCGGTCTCGCCGGCGCAGAACTTCTCGAAGCCGCCGCCGGTGCCGGACTCGCCCACCTGGATCTTCACGTCGGGGTTGGCGCCGCCGAAGTCCTCGGCTACTGCCTCCATGATCGGGAATACCGTGGACGACCCGTCGCCGCTGATTGTGCCGGCGAGCTCGGCCACGGAGCCCGCGCCCGTGGACGACGAACCGGTGTCGACGCTGTTCGGCTCGGCGTCACTGCTGCAGCCGCTGATGGCGATCGTCAGACCCAGTACAACCGCAGCAGAGCGCCGCAGTCCACGCTGGCGAGAGAGCATGTAGGACATCCTCCTGATTCGTCCGCAGGGCGAGTCCCCACGCGACTGCCTGCACCGTAAGAGGGCCGCTTCTCCGTCGTGGGTGTCCTGGGTGAACGGAAGGTGAACCCCGGGTGAGCAGTTGGCGGCGCTGGGTACAGTCGGGGCTATGGCCGAGTCCCGCCGCATCTCCCGCTCCCGCATCATCGATGCGCCGCCCAGCGCCGTCTTCGCCCTGCTCGCCGATGCCCGCAAGCACGCGAGCTTCGACGGGTCCGGCAGCGTGCGGGACGCGCTGCGGGCCCCTGATCGACTCGAGCTCGGGTCGCGCTTCGGCATGCGGATGCACGTCTTCGTGCCGTACGTCATCACCAACGAGGTGGTCGAGTACGAGCCGGACCGGCTCATCGCCTGGCAGCACTTCGGCCACCACCGGTGGCGATACGAGCTGACCCCGCTCGCCGGGGGCCACCGCACCGAGGTGACGGAGACCTTCGACTGGTCGACCTCCCGCGCGCCGTGGTTCATCGAGCGGATGGGCTACCCCGCGAAGAACGCCGCAGCCATGGATGCGACGCTCGAGCGACTGGCCGCAACACTCGCCACTGGCTGACCGGGGCGACACTGTTTCAGTGCTCTGGCTCCCCGCACCCCCGGGCCGGGCGATGATGGGCCCCATGACTTCAGCGCGCGTCGTCGGCCGCACGGCCGTCATCTCCGCAGTGCTCCTCTCCGGCGGCCTGCTGGGTCCGACGACGGCGGCATCCGCGCACGGCGCCGCCGCGGCCCCGCCTGCACGCCAGGCCGCGGCCAGCGGCGAGACCTACTACCACTCCGGACGCGTGCTGGTCCGATTCCGGTCCAGCACCGGGGAGACCACCCGGCGGCTCGCTCACCGGCAAGCTGGAGCAAGCCGGCGGAGCACGATGCCCCGGCTCGGCGTCGAGATCCTCGACACTGCGACGCCGGACCGCACCCTCGCTCTGCTGCACGGGAGGCCGGACGTCCTCTGGGCGGAGCCGGAGCTCGTCGTACGCCGGCTCGAGGAAGTCACCGCGACAGCGGAGCGGCGCGAGCTGTCCTTGGACTCGGCCCGGGCGGCGGACCCGCGCTTCGACGGCGCCGGAGTGCGAGTCGCGGTGATCGACGACGGCGTTTATCCCGTCGCCGACCTGGCAGGCCGGGTGGTCGACAAGGGCAACTGCAGCCAGGGAGCCTGCACGGCGACCGGCGGGGTCAACGGCCTCGACGATCCAGGCTACGGCTCGCACGGCACCGCTGTCGCCGCGATCATCGCCGCGGCGGCGGACAACGGCGTCGGGATCGTGGGCGCCGCGCCCCGAGCGACGATCTTCTCCTACCGTGTCTTCCCCGACATCCTCGCCGGGGCCGCTGACTCCGCGATCGCAAGCGCGATCATGGAAGCCGCAGACGACGGAGCCGATGTCGCCAACCTCAGCCTCGGCACGCCGTTCGACAGCCGGGTGCTCCGTGACGCGGTCTCCTACGCCCGCCGGGTGCGTCCGGACATGGTCATCGTCGCGGCCGCAGGCAACGACGGCGGTGACCGGCCGAGCTACCCGGCCGCCAGCCCGACAGTGCTCAGCGTCGGGGCCAGCACCCCTGGTCCAGACGGCTCCTGGCAGGTCGCCGGGTTCTCCACCAGAGGAGACGTCGACGTGCTGGCACCGGGCACCGGGATACGCACCTGGTACCGCCAGCCAAGCGGCCCGGACGATCCCGGGCTAGGTGCGCCGCTGGGTACGACGCTCGTAGACGGCACCAGCTTCGCCGCGCCCGCGGTCGCCGGGGTCGTCGCCGGGCTGGCGGGTGTGGGGGTGCGCGGTGACCGCGCCCGGGCCGCGGTCGTGGCGAGCGCGGAGCCCGCAGCGACCAGAATCGACGTCCCGACTGCCGCTAGCGGATCGGGCCGGGCCGACGCATTGACCGCTCTCCGGCTCGCCACGGGCACGGCGTCTTATGCGGCGGCCTTCGTCGACGACGGCACCTTCGTCGCGCGCGATGTCGGCGTGCGCCGGGTCGAGACGTTGCGCTTCGACCCCGCACCGGGGAGCGGCTCCGATGCGGCCGCGCCACTGCAAATTCTCTCCGGCGGCGGCGAGATCACCGGCCTCAGCGACCTCTCGAACCGTCCGGTCGGGAACGGGACGCTCCTGCGCGGCCTGACGACCTACCGGGCCGTCCAGGTCACCGCCACCGACGAGGTGCGCCTGGCGGTGGGTGCGCCAGAGGACGACGGCGCTGTTTTCTCGCTCCGACTCGTCGTACCCACCGCCGGCCCGGAGGGCGTCCCGGTGGGCCTCGGGCAACCGGTCGGTGTCGACCTGGTCTTCGGGCTCACCAGCTCCTACGTGCGGACCATCGAGCTCCAGGTGGGCCAGCTGCTCGTCCTCGACTTCGCCTATGCCGAGAACACCTCCGACGTCGACGTCGCCGTCTGGGCCCCTCCGGTGACCGGCGGGGTGGCCACCGCAGCGGACACCCCCGATGCACTGGAGCCGACGGGTACGCGGTCCGGCTCCTGGGTCTACACCGCCCGGCGCACCGGTCGGCACGCCTTCGGGCTGGTGGCGTTCAGCCCGGCCGGCAACGGACGCCACCAGGTGAGTGCCCGACTTCCGACGGTCGTCGAGGTGACCGCTCCCCGCCGGGTGCTCACGACCACCGGAGTCGCCTCCTTCACCATCTCGTGGGGCCTGGTCGACCCGGCTCCAGTGCCGACACCCCCGGGTGTGCGCTGGGACGTGCGCGTCAGCACCGTCTCCCGTGACCGGCTCGGGCGGCTGCGGCTGGGACCGGCCCGGGTGCTCGCGACCGAGACTCCGGCCACCTCCCTGCGCATCGACGTCAGCTCCGTCGGCCGGTACCGGGTGCAGGTGCGCGCAATACCGCTGGAGGGTCCGGCGTCGGCCTGGTCGGCCCCGCGGGAGATCGCCGTGCTTGCCCTCAGGCCAGTCTCCTAGCGACCAGCGCAGGAGAAGTCGGGCGTGACGCCGAAGCGCTGAAAGAGAGTCTTTCCGCCAAATCTCGACCACCTCATATCGGAGCTGCCATGTCGCGCGCGGTGCACTGGGCACTTGCCGCCTCGGTGGCCGCCGCGCTGACCGGTGAGCTCCCGGCGGCTGCCGAGCCGCCCCGGCGCCTGGCTGCAGCCGCCGCGCCGCTCGCCGCGGCTCCAGGCACCGTCGGCCCGGCCGCAGCGAGTCCGGACAGTCACCTGACCGCCCGGGTGCTCGCCCGTTTCCGGCCGGGGGCCGGCCGCGCCGTCGAGTTCGCCCTCCGCTCGGCCGGGGCTCGGCCAGCCGGGCCCGCTGACCGCTACGGCGTGCACCTCCTCCTCAGCGAAGACCCGGTGCGGGCGGTCGCAGAGCTGCGCAAGCACGACGCCGTCATCTGGGCCGAGCGCGAGGTGCGCTACGAGCGGTACGCCGAGACGACGTCGACCCAGGAGCGGACGGAAGTCGGCTTCGACGAGGCGATCGCAGCCAGCGCGGGCAGCATGCGCGGCGCCGGCATCGCCGTGGCGGTCATCGACGACGGGGTCGACCCCAGCAACCCCGACCTCTCGACGCCGGGCAAGGTGGTCGACGGCGGCGACTTCACCGGCGAGCCGGCCGCCACCGGCCTGACCGCCACCGAGAGCCACGGTACGGCGGTCGCAGCGATCATCGCCGCTACCCAGGGCAACGGCGTCGGCATCGTCGGCGGGGCGCCGGACGCGACGATCATCAGCTACCGGGTCTTCGATGCGGCGGGCGGGTCCGGGTCTGCCGGGGTCCGTGCCGCCATTCTCCGGGCGGTCGACGACGGCGTCTCGGTGATCAACCTGAGTCTTGGCGGGCCCTTCCGCAGCCGGGCCGTGAGTGAGGCCATCGAGCAGGCGCTGGCCGCCGACGTCGTGACCGTCGTCGCCACCGGCAACGACGGCACAGAGCGGCCCAACTTCCCGGCCGGCGACCGTGGCGTGCTCAGCGTGGGCGCGACCCAGCTGGTCGGCGGCGTCTGGACCGTGGCAGCTTTCAGCAACGGCGGCGCCGTCGACGTGGTCGCCCCTGGCGCCAACATCACCTCCTGGTGGCGCGACAGCGCCGGAGTCCCGCAGGTCCAGCAGCTCGACGGGACCAGCTTCGCGGCGCCCCAGGTCGCTGCCATCGCGGCCGGCCTCGCCTCCTCAGGCGTCCGAGGCGACCGCGCGCGAGCCGCCATCGCGGCCAGCGCCGAGGCGGTGCCCAACGGCGCGAGCTACCGTGCCGGCGCCGGCCGCGCAGACGCCGCGACGGCGTACTCGCTCGCAACGGGCGGCACGCCGTTCAGCGCGGTGTTTATGGCCGGCGGCCACACCGTGGCCACGGTGGTCGGTCGACGTACGGTGGACGCACTGCGGTGGGACCCCGCCATCGGGACGGCTGACGACGGTCCGCCCACGGTGACGGCTACATCAGGCACCCTCGGCCTACCCGCGCAGTCCAGCCGCGACATCGGGACCGGCCGGCTGCATCGGGTGACGACGACCTACGACGCGCCGAAATCCGACCCCGGCTCGCCGTCCACCGCGGAGGTTGTCGCGGCCGGGCCCGGCGATGTGGCCGAGCGGCTGCCGATCCGGCTGGTTCGCCCCACCAACGGTCCCGAAGGCCTGCCGATGGCCAGCGGTACGACGCAGACCACCACTCTCGTCCGCGGCACCAGCTCTAGCTACATCCGGTCCATCACTCTGCCGGCTTCGCCGAGCCTCGACGTCTCCTTCCGCACCCCGCCGGCAAGTGCCCTCACCGCTCTCTACGTCTGGGCGCCCATGATCGCGGGCGGCTCCGCCAGCGCCTACGACGTGCCGGTGGACAGCATCGAGGGGCCACTGGGCAACGGCACGCTCTCCTTCCCGTCTCCGGGCGCAGCACGGGTCAGCTATCCGGCCGGGCGCTATGCGGTGGGGTTCCTGCTCGACCCCTACGACGAGCGGCGCACGGCTGGGACGGCGACCGGTGCCGACGACGGCGAGTACTTCCTGAAGCTCGACACCCCCACCGGTGTGACGATCACCGGCGCGACGGTGCAGCTAGTGAGCGACCGCCGCACGACGAGCTCGTTCGTCGTGCAGTGGGCCGCGCGGACTCCCGGCGTGACTTTCGACGTCGAGTGGACCCAGCGCTACCGAAACGCGGCCGGGCAGTGGTATATCGGCGAGTGGCGCCCCTGGTTCGGCTTCACCGGGACCTCACGCACCACCGGCACTTTCGGCGAAGAGGGGGGCACGGTCGCGGAGCCGACGAAGACCTACTTCCTCCGGGTCCGCGGCCGCGACTCCGTGGGCAACGTCTCGTCCTGGAGCGCTTTCCGGCAGTACGTCGTACCGGTCGACGACCGCTATCCCTTCGTGCGCTACACCGGGGCGTGGTCATCCAGCACAGCGGACTCGGCGTACCTCGGGACGCTGCACTCCACCACGGCCGTCGCCGGTCTGACGCTCGCCGCCGACACTGCCGGCTTCACTGTCGTGGGCGAGAGGTGCCCCACGTGCGGGCTCCTCCGGATCAGAGTTGACGGCGGCTCCTGGCGCACGGTGGACTCCTACGCCTCGACGACGTTGGCCCGGCAGCAGCTGCTGTACACCGGCTCGTTCGGCGCCATTGGCCGCCACACCCTCGAGGTGCAGACTCTGGCGACCCGCGGGCGGCCACGCGTCGCGCTCGACGCCATAGCGGTGATCCGCTAACAGGGCAGCCGCCGTCCGCTGACCCGCGTCGGAGATCAGGTTGCGTGAACGGGAAGCAACGGGGTACGCACCTCCCCATGGTGAGCTACGGGTACGCCCTGTCCAGCGAGGAGCACCCGCCTACGGCCTTGGTGGCCAACGCCCGGCGGGCCGAAGAGCTCGGCTTCGACTTCCTCTCGGTGAGCGACCACTTCCACCCCTGGGTAGACGCGCAGGGGCACAGCCCCTTCGTCTGGGCCGTCCTCGGCGGGATCGCGGGCGCGACAGAGCGGATCCAGGTGGGCACGGGAGTCACCGCCCCGATTCAGCGAATCCACCCGGCCATCATCGCTCAGGCGAGCGCGACCGTCGCCGCGATGATGCCTGGGCGGTTCTTCTTCGGAGTCGGCACCGGCGAGGCACTGAACGAGCACGTGACCGGCCGCCACTGGCCGCCCGCCGACGTCCGGCTCGAGATGCTCGAGGAGGCCGTGGGCATCATTCGTGAGATGTGGCGCGGCGAGCTGTTCAGTCATCGGGGCCGGCACTACACCGTGGAGAACGCCCGCCTCTACACGACGCCGGAGTCTGCTCCGCCAGTGATCGTCTCTGGAGCCGGCCCGAAGTCCGCGGACCTGGCCGGCCGGATCGGCGACGGGTACTGGGGCATGGCACCCGACGCCGGGCTGATAGAGGCTTTCCATCGCGCTGGCGGCAGCGGTCCCCGCTACGCGCAGGTGACCCTGTGCTGGGCCGAGCGGGAGGACGAGGCGCGCAAGACCGCCGTACAGCAGTGGCCGAACACCGCACTGCCTGGTCAGCTCGCCCAAGAGCTCGCCCTGCCATCGTTCTTCGAGTCCGCAACGTCGGTGCTCAGCGACGAGCAGATTCTCGAGAACATTCCCTGCGGGCCCCAGTTGGAGCCGATTCTGCAGTCGGTGCACACTTACCGAGATGCCGGCTTCGACCACATCTACTTCCACCAGATCGGCCCTGACCAGCGCGGATTCCTCTCCTTCGCGGAGAGGGAGCTGCTTCCCTCGCTCCACCACTAGTCCAGGAGGCTCCTGCAATGCCTGACGCCATCGTCCTGCTCAAGGCCGACCACAAAGAAGTAGAGAAGCTCTTCAAGCAGTTCGAGAAGCTCGGTGACGAGGCCTACACGCAGAAGCGTGAAGTCGTCGACAAGGTGATCGAGGCGCTCTCGGTGCACGCCACCATCGAGGAGCAGTTCTTCTACCCGGCCGTGCGCAAAGAGGCTGAGGCGATCAAGGACGTCGTCCTGGAGGGGCTCGAGGAGCACCACATCGTGAAGTGGACCTTGAGCGAGCTGGAGAAGATGTCGCCGGAGGAGGAGCGGTTCACTCCCAAGATGAAGGTCCTCATGGAGGCCGTGCGCCACCACGTCGAGGAAGAAGAGACGGAGATGTTCCCCAAGGTCCGCGAGGCGATGGGGCGCAAGGCGCTGACGGAGCTCGGCGACACGCTGGCGCAGGCCAAGACCGCGGCGCCCACCCGACCCCACCCCAAGGCGCCGGACACTCCGCCGGGCAACCTGGTCGCCGGGCCGGCCGCTGCCGTCGCGGACAAGGTCGCCAGCAAGGCCAAGTCCACCGGACGTCGCGGGCTGCTCCGCAAGAAGAGCTAGCGCCTACCCTTGCGTCGCCGTGGGGAGCTGCACCCCACGGCGACGGACGGCTACTCGGCTGGCTCTCGCTCCTTGCGACGGACCAGCAGCGTGGCGATGCTGAGGACGAGCAGCACCCCGGCGAGCACCCCGATGGCGATCATCGCGTCAGTGAAGCTGTCGTCCTTCGCCCCGAAGTCTGACTTCGCGTCGATGGCGATGACGACGATCTCCTTGATCGACGCGATGATCCCGACGAGCAGGAACGGCTCAGCCACCAGTTTGCGCTCCCGAATGGTGGCGCGGATGGCCGCGAGCAGCTCGACCAGGATGAAGACGAGCAGCAGGCTCTCCAGCGCGCTCTTGACTGCCTCGGCCGCACCCTCGTCAAGCTGCGTCGCCAGCTCGTAGGTCGCCTGGGCGAGCAAGACCGCTGCGCCCAGGACGAGCAGCAGGGCCAGGACGACGTAGAGGAAGTCCTCCGCGGCGTTGAGGCACCGGTCGATGAGCCCCTGCGCTTTGCTCTCGCGCGTCGTGGGCGTGCTCACGATTGCTCCGTCACCCGCCGCCGACGCCGGCGAGCAGGCCGTTGCCGTCGGCGACCTCGGCAGCGGGTGGCTCGACCACGTCGACGTTCGTGCCGAAGTCGAACAGCTCGATGGTCATCGCCGTCGACACTGCCTTGTTGTTGGTCTTCGCCGACGGCGCAGCCTCCACCACGAATTTCGTACGACGGACTCGGCCGTCGTCGTCGATCCAGACGTCGTAGGGGATCTCCTCGCTCTGCAGCAGGGTCTTGAGCTCGTCCACGGCCTCCGCCGCGTCTCCCTCGACCTCGGACTTCGCCATGTCCAAGTCGATCGTGCCCCGATAGTGCGTGGTCGACTCGCCCCGAACGTCTTCCTTGCCGACCTCGGTCACATCCTTCGCACCCCGGAGCGCCTCCACGCCGGAGGTGGGATCGGTGCCGCCGGAGAGACTGCCGAACTGCTTGTTCTGCGCCGCGAGCGCCTTGATGTCGAGCTTGAGGAACTTCTTGCCGCCGAGGACGCCGGTGAGCGCGGCCGGGGTGCTGACGTAAGCGGTGTCACCGAGGAGGCGCGTCTCCAGCGTCGTACCGGCCAGCAGTGACCCTAGGTCCAGCGTGAGCACGCCCTTGCGCCCGCCGAAGTCGAATGCGCCGTCTGCCTTGAACTTCACCGGCTCTCCTTCGACCACGGAGTCGAGGGCAATGCTGACCTTCGCGGACTCCGCGCCGACCGTCTTGGCACTCGACGCCCGGACGATCTCGATCGCACTGCTATCGCCGCCGCACCCACCTGCGGTGAGGCCCACGGCAACGGCGACGGCGGCAGCTGCGAGACGACGGCGCATGGCTGGCTCCTCTGGAAGACCTGCGACGCGAAGGCGCCGGATAGCCATGCTATGCCGAGGCCTCGCCGCTTAGGTGACGCGGACCTGCACGGTGTGGTGTCCCGTGGCACCGTCGGGCATCACGTCGCGGCGCTCTGCGGTCTGGACTTCACCGGTGCGATCCGTCGTACGCACTGCGATGCGGTGTTCGCCCGGCGTGGCGTCCCACTCCACCACCCACTGACGCCACATGTCGACGCCGACCTCGTCGGAGAGGCGGGCAGCGACCCACGGCTCGTCGTCGACCTGCACCTCGACTGTCGCGATGCCCCGGCGCTGAGCCCAGGCGACACCGGCGATCGGGGTCCGCCCGGCCGGGATCCGGGTGCCGCTGTCGGGCACGTCGATCCGCGAGTGGATCTTGATCGGGCCGAGCTTGGACCACCCCCGCGGCACCCAGTAGCCGTCGAAGTCCTCGAGGGTGGTCAGCCGGATGTGGCTGAGCCACTTGGTGGACGAGACGTAGCCGTAGAGACCGGGTACGACGAGACGCGCCGGGAAGCCGTGCTGCAGGGGCAGCAGCTCGCCGTTCATGCCGATCGCGACGAGCGCCTCGCGGCCGTCCCGCGCCGCTTCCGTGGGGAAACCGCAGGTCCAGCCGTCGACCGACTGCGAGGCGAGCTGGGTGGCGCCTGGCTGCACGCCTGCCTTGTCCAGCAGGTCGGCCAGCCGCACGCCTTGCCACCGCGCCGACCCGATCAGGTCACCGCCGACCTCGTTCGACACGCAGGCGATGGTGATGTCAGCCTCGACCTGCGGCATCGCCATGAGGTCTGCAAGGGTGAGGCGCAGCGGACGGTCGACCATGCCGTCGATGGTCAGCGTCCAGGTGTCCGGGTCGACGCGCGGCACCTCGAGGGCGGTGTCGATCCGGTAGAAGCCGGTGTTGGAGGTGACCAGCGGCGTGAGGCCGGGTATGGCGAGGGTGGCCCCGGCCGGGATCGGTGGCAGCGGCGCGACAACCGCCGGAAGGCGTAGCGCCGCGCGGGCCGCCATGACGGCGGCCCGACCCATGTCGGACACCGCGCGCCCTGCCGTCGCGGCTCCCACCGCGACGACGCCGATTACGGCGGCGAGGCTCAGGAATCGACGCCGGTCCATCGAGGTAGTGCCGGGTTCGTTCTTGGGCTGGCCCACCCCGGGCTGTCGCGGCCCGGATCGCGGGGTGGCCGCGGCGAGCAGCTTGGCGAGCGCGCCCACTCCGACCAGCGCACCGACCGCCGCGACGACCACGGTCCACGGCACGGCGGTCAGCGGGTCCTGGCGGGCGGCGAGGACGCCGAGCAAGGCGAATGCGCCGAAGCCAGCCGCGGCTTTCGTCATGTCTCTACGCGCGGCCACGCCGAGCAGCGCGCCGAAGACGAGCGCCAGGATCAGCACGCCGGCGAGCAGCACGGTCTTGTCGTTGCGGCCGAAGGTCTGAATGGCCCACTCGGTGACCACGATCGGCGCGGCGTCGATCACGACGCCGCCGACCGCCTTGACCAGCGACGGCACGCTGTCGGAGCCGGCCGCGAGCAGCTCGGTGAAGCCGAGCGACACCGCGGCGGCGAGCACACCGGAAAGCGCGGCCCACGCTCTGTCGGGCAACGCGCGCGCGGGGGGCGGGTCTACCGCTGCCTGCTCGCGCGCGCGCTGCGCCGTACGACCCATGACCTGACGATAAGCGACCGCCGCCCTCCGCGACGCCGGCGTACGAACTCAGTCATCGAACGGTAAGACCTCGGTGGGCCGGGAGAGGCTCGAACTCTCGCGCGTCAGCTTAAAAGGCTGCTGCTCTGCCAACTGAGCTACCGGCCCGCGGTCCCATCCTGCCGCATTCGAGGGTTTGGAGCGCGGGCGCATCCTCTATGACGCGCCGGCGCTCCAACCAGTCGGGTTAGCCAGCCTCACATCAGAAGCAGCGGGGCTTGCGGGTCGCCGTCTTGAAGAAGCCCTTGGGCAGCTTCGCCGGGGCGTCCTGCTCGTCGCGGTCATCCTGGGTGACGACGGCGCCGACCTGGTTGGTGATCGACGACGACGGGGTCTTGCAGACGAGCCCGACGAACCGGACGACGGCCGGAGCGCTGCGGACATCCCGATGGGCGGTGACCACCACAGCGCCGCTTCCTTGATCGGCCTTCGGCTCGGACTTGGTCGGGTCGAAAGCCTTCTTCGCCCGCCGTGCCTGCCAGGTGACGTCGAACTGCGCGCCGGCGAACGTCGCCTTCACTGCCGCAGTGTTGTCAGTGAAGGTGACAGCCGACGGTGACACGTCGGCGGCGTAGAACGGGCCGAAGCAGCCGTGCTCGCCACAGGTGGCCAGCCGAATCCGCAGCACGTGGTCGACCTTGGCACCCTCGAGGTCATGGCGGGCGACCTGCACCTCGACCTGGTACTGCTCGCCGTCAGTGCCGCGCACTCGGACGGCAGCCTGGGCGACCAGCGACTCGCCGGCGTACGCCGCAGCGCCGGCCGGCGACACGAGGCCGGCCACCGCGAGGGCGGCGGCAGCGACCACCAGGCGACGAGGCATGCCTCTCCGTTCGACGTACGACGGGTGGGCACCTGCGACGATTGTGCTCCGCCGCGAGGCGGCCGCTACACTTGGCCGGTTCCCCGACGGCTAGGCGTACGGTCCGTCCGGCTTATCGGCCGTCCCCATCGTCTAGTGGCCTAGGACTCCGCCCTTTCAAGGCGGCAGCACGGGTTCGAATCCCGTTGGGGGCACCAGCACCACCGCGAGGCGTTTCTCGCAAGGTCCCGTAGTGCAGTTTGGAGTGCACGCCGCCCTGTCAAGGCGGAGGTCGCGGGTTCAAATCCCGTCGGGACCGCGCAGCACCGAGGGCAGGTAGCTCAGTTGGTACGAGCGCGCGCCTGAAAAG
>DATLOQ010000044.1:0-37025 GCA_035536235.1 Mycobacteriales bacterium | reverse complement strand
AGGGGCCGCCCTCGCCCTGCTGGCGCCCAACGGAAGCGCCACCGCCGATGGGCCGGCGCAGAAGTACCTCATCCTCTACAAGCAGCACGCGGTACCCGGGGACGCCGCCCTGCAGGTCGAGCGAGCTGGCGGTGACCTCGTTGCCGCGTACGGCGAGATCGGCGTCGTGGTGGCCAGCTCGAGCCGGGTCGACTTCGCCTCGATCGTGGGGCGCGACGCCAGGGTGGAGGGAGCGGCGCCTACGTCGTCGTACGCTACGCGAATCGCCGCGGTCGACTCCGGCGAGCAGCAGGAGGGTGACCTGCCCAACGCCCCGGCGAGCGACGCCGACACCTTCAGCGCCCTGCAGTGGGACATGCGCCAGATCCACGCGCCAGAGGCCCACGCAATCACCGGCGGCAGCCCGTCGGTCGTCGTCGGCAACATCGACACCGGCCTGGACAAGGACCATCCCGATCTGCTGCCGAACATCGACTTCGCGCGCAGCGCGTCGTGCGAGAGCGGCGCGCCGGATCAGAACCCGGCTGCCTGGGACGACCGACACGGCCACGGCACACACACCGCCGGCACCATCGCGGCCGCCGCGAACGGCATCGGCATCGTCGGCGTGGCCCCCAACGTCAGGCTGGCCGGCATCAAGAGCAGCACTGACGACGGTTACTTCTTCCCGGAGATGGTGGTGTGCTCGTTCATGTGGGCCGGCCGTCAGCACCTCGACGTGACCAACAACAGCTACTTCGCGGACCCGTTCCTCTACAACTGCCGTAACGACGCCGTGCAGCGCACCATCTGGAAGGCAGAGCAGCGCGCGATCCGCTTCGCGATGCGCGAGGGGGTCACGGTGGTGGCGAGCGAGGGCAACCAGTCCGACGACCTTTCCCACCCGACCTATGACGACAGCAGCCCGAACTATCCACCGGGCAGCGAGGTGGAGCGGGAGATCACCAACGCCTGCGTGGTCATCCCGGTCGAGATCCCCGGGGTCATCGGCGTCACCGCGGTCGGCAACCACCGGCAGACCGATGGCGACGACGACCCGGATGACTACCAGAAGTCCTTCTACTCAAGTTATGGCGTGTCGACTGCCGATCTCACCGCACCCGGCGGCGACTCGCGCCAGCCGACCGCCGAAGCACCCAACGGCCGGGTCCTTTCCACGTACCCGGCGGAGATTCCGTGCAGTCGAAGGGTCGAGGAGTCGGCTCAGCCGGCAGCGGCCTACTGCTACCTGCAGGGCACGTCAATGGCCGCGCCGCACGTGGCCGGTGTCGCGGCGCTGATCGTGAGCCGCTACGGCGGCGCGTCGAGTCCGCAGAACGGCAAGCTGCGGCCCAACCAGGTCGAGGCCTACCTGCAGCAGACCGCTGACCCGCAGCCCTGCCCGGTTCTCCTGCCAGCGACGTACTCCACGCGACCCGACGGCAGCCCGCAGCAGTGCCAAGGCGGGTCGGGCCATACCTCGTGGTACGGCACCGGCCAGGTCAATGCCTTCTCCGCCATCTCGCGCTGAGGTTTCGCCGGCTCAACTGCTCGAACGACGGCTCGCCTAGCAAGAGGTTCGTCTTGTACACGTCGCTGCGGTGGTCCGCCGCTGGGCGACGCCGGCCAAGAGGCTTCTAGAGTCCGAGCCTCTTGGCGATGACCTCGTTCATGATCTCGTCGGTGCCTCCGCCGATGCGCAAGACGCGGCTGTCCCGGTAGTGCATCTCCACTTCTGACTCACGCATGTAGCCCAGGCCGCCGAACAGCTGAACGGCTTCGTCGACGACGTAGTCGCACGCTGCGCACGCAGTGTTCTTCGCCATCGAGACCTCGAGCACCGCCGCGTCGATCGCGTCGCCATCGAGCCACTTTCCGTACGCCACGCGGGTGTACGTCCGCGCGACATCTGTCTGCCGGGCCATCTCGGCGATCTTGTGGCGCACGACCTGCCGAGACACGAGCGGCCGGCCGAACGTCTCGCGATCTCGCACCCAGGTCAGTACCAGGTCGAGGCAACGCTGCGCCGTCGCGTAGGCCTGCACGGCGAGGCCCAGCCGCTCGGACTGGAAGTTCTCCAGAATCTGCACGAAGCCCGTGCCCTCGGCCCCGATCAGATTGCTGGCAGGCACCCGAACATCGGCGAACGAGAGCTCGGCGGTGTCGGACGAGCGCCAGCCCATCTTGTCCAGCGGCGCGGACACGGTGAACCCGGGCAGTCCCTTGTCGATGACCAGCAGCGAGATGCCGCCGTACCCGTCCCCGCCCGTGCGGACCGCGGTGGTGACGAAGTCGGCCCGCACCCCGCTGGTGATGTAGGTCTTCGCGCCGTTCACGACGTAGTCGTCTCCGTCCCGGACCGCCGTCGTGCGCAGGCCGGCCACGTCCGAGCCACCGCCGGGTTCGGTCACCGCCAGAGCGCCGATCAGGTCACCGGCCAGCGTCGGCCGCACGTAGCGGTCGACCAGCTCGGGCCTCCCGTGCTTGGCGATGTGCGGCAAGGCGATGCCATGGGTGAACAGCGAGGCGAGAATGCCGCCCGACCCGCCGCCGTACATCACCTCCTCGGCCAAGATCGCCGAGTCGACCGCATCGCCGCCGCCGCCACCCACCGCGAGGGGGAAGGAGACGCCCAGCAGCCCTGCTTCCGCAAAGGTCTTGTGCAGCGAGCGCGGCAAGAGCCCTTCTCGCTCCCACGTGGCGACGTGCGGGGTGATCTCCTTCGCGACAACCTGCCGAGCCAACGCACGCAGCGCGAGCCGCTCAGGGGCGCTCCACCGGTCTGTCACCGCGGGGGTCGCCCGGCGCCAGGCGGACCGGCGAAGCACTGCGCGATCGAGAGCCACTCCTGGGCCGACGCTCCCCGTGCCACGAGCGCCGTGTCGTCGCGATGTCGGCGCTGCGTGACCAGCAGGCAGAAGTCCAGCGCGGGACCGGACACCTGGTCGGCTGCGTCCGGGTCGCCGTACGACCAAGTCTGGCCCTTCGGTGACGTCAGGCGAACCGCTACGGGCTCCGTCGGTGCGGGCAGCCCGCGGTTGGCGTAGGCAAACCCCCGGGTCCGGACGCCGAGGTGGCAGATGTGCCGGAGCCGGTCGGTCCCCGGCCGCGCGATGCCGAGGGCGTCGACGATGTCCTGACCATGCGCCCAGTACTCCATGATCCGGGCGGTGACGAAAGACGCCGGGCTCATGGGGGGCCCGTACCAGGGCAGCTTGGCAGACGGCTCGGCGGAGCCGACAGCCTCGACCATCGACTCGAATCCTTGCTGCCACTGAGCGATGAGGTCGAACTTCGGAAGGTCACGGCGGGCGGAGAGCTGATCGGTCACGAAGCCGTCGATGTCCGCGCCTACGCTGGGCAGCTTGGCCACGAAGGCGTCCGGGTCCCGCGCCGCCAACGTGGCTTCCACATCGGTCCCGACGAGATGGCTGATCGCGTCGCGGATGCTCCAGCCCGCGGCCGGGGTGGGCTGGTCGATCTCGGCCGGCTCTACGACGGCACGCAGATCCGCCTGCTCGGCGCGCAGGTCCGCGAGCAGCGGGGCGAGATCGGTGGCGATGACGGCCTCCCATGCCTGGTCTGCGCGACTGTGAACCGAAGCTAACGTAGCCACGTGACTGTGCGCGCCGCTCAGCGTTCTGCGGCTGCTGCGAGCAGCGCGTCAAGGTCGGCCTGGTAGCCGTAGCCCAGGACCACCAGTCGGTCGAATTCGTCCAGCCGCGCCAGCACCGCGCGACGCTCCTCCCCAGATGTGGTGCGCAGTGCCAGCTCGACCACAGCGGCCAGGTAGTGCGTGAGCACCGTCCAGGCCCGAGGGTGCAGCTCGCGCACGAGCTCGTCCGCCGGCCTGGAATCACTGTCAATTCCGCTGAGCCGCTCCACGCGAAGCGACATCACGCGGGACATGGGGTGGGCGAGCGGGTGGGTCAAGTCGGCGAACAGCGCGACCGCTTCGTCGGCGCGACCCAGCTCGCACAGCGCGAACGCCGCGGAGGCGACGCTGAGCTCCCGCGGCAGCTGCCAGCCGCGCCGGTCGGCCTCGACGGTCCATGGCTCGAGGACGTCGAGCGCCTCCTGCGCGTGGCCGAGCTGCACCATCGCCCGCCCTGCCGCAGCCACGGTGACGTGTGCGGCGACGAAGTCCTGTCGGGCGACACCCGCCGCGATGATCGGCGCAGCCGTCTCCAGCACCTCCTGCCAGCGCCCCAGGTTGCTCTGCGAGATGGCCAGGTTGCGGGTCGCCAGCATCCCGAGCGTCCCGCCGGCGTGGTTGCGGGTCGCCGCCGCCAGCGCGAGCTCCGGATCTACGAACTGCAGGAGCACTGCCGCCATGTTGTCCCGCTGCACGGTGAGCTCGTCGCGGCTCCACGGGCTATCGGGCGGCACGAGCAGCAGCTGCTCGTCCATCTCCGCTACCCAGTCCCGGCGCTGCTGGGGGGTCAGGTCCTGGAACCCGTGGCAGAGGGCCCAGAGGCGTGCCTCGGGAGAGCCCACGGCCGCAGCCACCGTGAACAGTCTATCCATCAGCGCTGGGGGCACGGGGTGGCTCATCGACTGATGCTGGTAGGCCTTCTCCGCCAGCGCCTGCACCAGCTGGCGGTTGGGGATCCGGGACACCTCAAGCAGCGTGTCCAGCGCCGTGCTGTCCTGGGTGCGCTCGAAGACCTCGTTGAACCAGACGTTGGGAAAGGCCTGCAACCGGGTCTCGTCACTGGCGAGCTGCACGTGCGACCACGCCAGCCCCAGCTCGTCGTACAGGTCGCGCACGCGCGCTCTCCGGGCCTTGTACTCCGCGGGGTCGTACGGCGGTCTGAGCGCCACCTGCTCGGTGACATGCGCGGCATGCCGATCGCGCAGCGTCTTAGTCTCACCGGCCGCGGCGAGCTGCTCGGCGGCGTAGGCCCTGATGCTGACCAGCAGCCCGTAGCGGTCCTCGTCGTCCTCGCCGGGTACGTCGCGGACCAGGCTCTTCTCGACTAGCGACGCCAACGCGGAGAGCACGTCCAGGCCGTCGCCGCACACCGCCTCGACGTCTGCGAAGCCGACCGGGCCGGCGAACACGCTCATCCGGTCGAGCAGCTGCCGTTCCTCCTCGTTGAGCAGCTCGTAGGACCACGCGATTGCCGCGCGTAACGTCTGCTGCCGGCCGGGCATGTCCCGCCTCCCGCCGGTCAGCACCGTCAACGCGCTGTCCAGCCGCGGCAACAGCGCCTGCGGCGTCATCATCCGCAGCCGCGCGGCCGCCAGCTCGATCGCGAGCGGATGGCCGTCCAGCCGCTCGCAGATCGCCGCCACTGCCGCGGCGTTGTCATCGGTGACCCTGAAGTCCGGCCGGACCGCCACCGCTCGGTCGATGAGCAGCTGGACTGCGGCGGACGTGGAAACCGCGGCGGCGTCCTGGCTGGCATCTGCTGACGGCAGCGCGAGCGGGGCCAGCGGCAGCTCCCGCTCACCGGCTAGCCGCAGCGGCTCACGGCTGGTTGCCAGCACCGCCACTTCGGGCACCCGGTCGAGGATGTCACTCACGAACGAGACACACCCCATCACCTGCTCGAGGTTGTCCAACACCAGCAGCAGCCGCTGACCGGCCATCGCGTGAATGACCGAGTCCGCGTCGGACCCGCCCAAGCCGGTTGCCTGGCCGACTACGCCGGGGACCGCCGCCGGGTCCGTGGTGCTCGCCAGGTCGACGAACCACACGCCGTCGCCGTCGCCCACCGCCAGCTCCGCCGCAGCCTGCAACGCCAGCCGGGTCTTGCCCATGCCGCCGAACCCGGTCAACGTCACCAAGCGGTGGCCATCCATCGCCGCCAGCACCCGGGCCAGGTCCTCCTCGCGGCCGATCAGCGCAGACCGCTGGACGGGGAGGTTGTGCAGCACCCGGTCCAGCGACGACAACGGCGGGAACTCCCGCTGCAACCCGTCGACATCGAGCTGCCACACATGCTCCGAGCGGACCAGGTCCTTCATCCGGTGCTCACCCAGGTCCGTCACCGAGGCGCCCGCCGGCAGCTTGTCCCGGACCAGCTCGAACACCGGCGCACTCAACAGAGTCTGACCACCGGCGCCGAGGCCGCGCAGTCGGGCGCAGCGGTTCACCGGGTCGCCGTACAGATTTCCGCCGCGCTCGCGCACTTCGCCGACGTGCACGCCGATCCGCACCCGCAGCGGAACGCTCGTCGGCCATGGCTCCGCCGTCAGATCCCGCTGCACTTGCGCCGCCGCCGCCACTGCCGCCGTCGCGGACGCAAAGGCCGCGAACACCGCATCACCCTCACCCTGGTCCACCGGCCGCCACCCGCCGTGCTCGGCGACGGCGCCATGCACGATCTCGTGGTGACGGGTCATCGCCCGGTCCATCTCAGCCGGCTCGTCCTGCCACAGGCGCGTGCTGCCCTGCACATCCGTCAGGACAAGCACCACCGTGTCCACGGCTCACCCCCGGTTCGCAAGTGTGCCAGCCGCCGCCTCACTGCTCCGCCGCGCTCGCCGGCCCACACGCTCCGCACGCGACTCCTTGTCAAGGAGGCCATGTTCAGACGGCGGCCTACCTGCCACGATGGCAGCCATCTCGGCCCAGGGGGAGTCTGATGAGACGTCCTGTCATTGGCGTGGCAGTGAGCTGGCTCGTTCGGTCGCTGTGCGTTGAGCTGCCGTGAAGATTCGCTTCTGGGGCACTCGGGGCTCCATCGCGACGCCGGGGCCGGCGACGGTGCGGTTCGGTGGGAACACGTCGTGCGTCGAGGTCCGCTCGGACGCAGGGGCCATAGCGGTGCTGGACTGCGGCACCGGGGCTCGGCTGCTCGGCCAAGCGCTGGTCACGGAAGCAGCCGAGGGCGGCGAGCCGGCGAGCGGCAGCCTGTTCATCGGCCACACCCACTGGGATCACATCCAGGGGCTGCCCTTCTTCGCCCCGCTGTTCGTGCCTGGCAATGACTGGCACATCTACGGCCCGCGGGGTCTTGGCCAGTCGCTGGCCGACACGCTGTCCGGTCAGATGCAGCACGCGTACTTCCCGGTGTCCATTGACGATTTGGGCGCCAGCGTGACCTTCCACGACCTCGTCGAGGGTCGCTTCGACGTGGGGGACTTGGCTGTTCGCACTCACTATCTGAACCACCCGGCGCTCACCCTTGGATACCGGATCGAGGTTGACGGCGTCTCGGTCGCTTATGCATCCGACCACGAGCCGCACGACCGAGCGCTCGCCGCGGGCGGAGACCTGTGCGCCAACCCGGGGGATGCCGGGCACGTGGAGTTCCTGCGTGGCGCCGACGTGGTCGTCCATGACACCCAGTACCTGGCTGAGGAGTACGCGGCGAAAGCGGGCTGGGGCCACAGCACCCTGGAGTACGTCGTCGACGCGGCGCGGCTCGCCGACGTACGCGAGCTCGTGCTGTTCCACCACGATCCAGTGCGCGACGACGATGCGGTCGAGGCCATGGTCCGTCGCGCGCAGGCGTACGCAGCAGCCGTCGGCTATGCGGGCAGTGTCGTTGCCGCCGCCGAAGGGATGACTATCGAAGTGGGACGACGGGTCGCAACGACGGCACCACCGAGCGAGCGCCCAGAGTCGGCGACCTTCTCGCCCGCACTCGAGGACCTGTCTGCTTCTGTCGTCGTTGCCGCGGCTGACCCTGCAGTGCAAGCCACGGTCGTCGCTGCGGCCGACGCTGAGCATCTTCCGGTGGTCGAGGCGTCTCCCACGCCCGAATCGACCGAGGCAGGCAACACCGTTGTCGTCCTCGACCACGACGACGGCAACGACATGATCAGCGCGCTGCGTCGGACAGTGGGCAGCAGTGCGCTCGCTGCTCGCACGGCTGTTCTCGCCCTGACCCGCGGCCGCCCGCCTGCCGAAGCCGACGCGCTCATCACCGACTGGCTCGTATGGCCGGCGACGCTGGCACACGTTCGCACCAAGCTGCGGGCCGCCGTGCTTCGACGCGCCTGCCGGTGGCAGGCGGCGCCGCTGCCTCCGGACGAGGAGAGACGCCTCCGATCCCTCCGCGCATTGGACGTGCTCGACACCGAGCCCGAGGAGCGCTTTGACCGCTACACCAGGCAGGCGTGCGAGGTCTTCGACGTGCCTGTCGCACTCGTGTCGATGGTCGATGCCGACCGACAGTGGTTCAAGTCTCGCCAGGGTGTCCCACATCAGGAGACCCCCCGCGACGCGTCACTGTGCGCGCATGCCATCCTCGGCGACGACGTCTTTCTGGTGCCGGATCTGCTGGAGGACGATCGCTTTGCCGACAGCCCGGCGGCGACCGGTCCTGGGCGGACTCGGTTCTACGCCGGCGTACCGCTCGTGCTCTCTGACGGGAGCCGAGTCGGCTCGTTCTGCGTCGTAGATGACCGGCCACGGGTCCTCGACGAGGCCCAGCTCGACACATTGCGCGCGCTTGCCGCGCTGGTGCAAGAAGAGCTCGAGCTTTCGCGTCCGGCGAGCTAGCTGTTCAACACCCTGATGCCTCGTCGTCGGCATGGGCGATGTGGGCGAGCTGCCGCCAGATGAGCACGACGAAGACCGCCGAGCCGACGAACGCGAACCAGAACGGCGCGGTTACCCCCCACTGGCGGGCGATGACGCCACCGAGCGCTGAGCCGGCGACCAGCCCGCCGTACGTGCCGAGGCTGTTGACGCTGCCGACTCGGCCCTGGAGCTCTGTGGGCACCGAGCCGTGGCGCACCGTCACTGATGTCGTCCCCCAGATGAACGCGTGCGCCCCGAACACGAAGAAGATTCCGAGGGCGAACGCGGGGCTCGTGGCCAGGGCGAGCGCGAGGTGGGTGAGCGTCTCGACGATGAGGCCGATCCTCATCAGGTCGCCGAGGCTGACCCGCCGGGTGATCCACCCGTACGACGCCGTCCCCGCCAGCCCGCCGACGGCCATGCTCGTGGTCAGCAGCCCGAAGCCGACCTCGCCCATGCCGAGCCGCTCGGTGGCATAGAGCACGAGGACCGACCAGGCCGCGCCGAAAGTGATGTTGAACGCGAAGATCGTGAGCACGAGAGTCCGCACGGCTGCGTGGTGGCGTACCCAGCGGAATCCCGCGGCGATGTCCTTCCTTGCGGAGCGCGACAGCGCCCTCTCGCGAATCTGAGTGGGCAGGGCGATTCGTGAGATGAGCACCGCGCCCATCGCGACGAGGACGGCCTGCATCACGAACGGCCACGCTGCGCCGGCTGTGAAGAGCGCCGCGCCGATCGGCGGGCCGGCGAGCTGATTGACGGTCAGGAAGCCGGTCATCATGCGGGCGTTGGCCGTCGCCAGGTGCGGTCGCGGCACCAACATCGGCAGCAGCGTCCCGGACGCGTTGTCGGCGAACACCTCCGCCGTGCCCAGCACGAACAGGGCGCCGAGGACGAGGGGGACCGAGACGATGTCGGTGGCGATGGTCAGGGAGAGCATGGCCAGCACCCCCGCGCGCATCACGTCGACCGCGACGACGATCTGCTTCCGGTCGGCCCGGTCGGCGAACGCCCCGGCGAAGAGGGTGAACAAGAGCCACGGCAGCTGCTGCACTACCACGGCGAGCGCGACCAGGAACGGGTCGCGGGTCTGCGAGGCCACCAGCAGGGGGCCTGCGGCAAGCGCGATGCCATCGCCGAGGTTGGAGATCCAGGAGGAGGCGAGCAGCCACCGGAACCCGATGCCGAGCCGGTGCGGCACCAAGGTCTCGACGAGGACGCTCACTGGGCGGGACGGTATTGCGACTGTCTAGGAACGGCAAGCGTATTCGGCACCGCTGGCGGCCAACCGTCGGCGGCTGGACTGTCGCCTCAGATCGTTACGTCGAAGATCAAGATCAGGCCGACGGCGATCAAGTAGAACGCGACGAGATAGCTGAGCAGCCGGGGGCGAATCAAGATCAGCACGCCGATCACCAGCGCGAGGATCCCAGGCAGGGTGAGGTTCACGTCGAGCTCACCCTGGGGGGTCTGGGCGAGCAGGACAGCGGGAGCAATCATGGTCTCGCCCGATCTGTCGACGGCATCAGTGTCGATCCCACCGTAGCCGCTCGATCGATCAACGCTGGCGGTAGACCTGCACGATGTAGAGCCGCCCGTTCGAGTCCGTCGCCGTACCCATGCCCACCTCGGTGTAGCCGCGGTGCAGGATGTTGGCGCGGTGGCTCGAGGAGTTCATGAACGCCTGGTGGATCGGCGCCGGCGTGGCGCCCATGCCGACGTTCTCGCCAACCACCCGCCAGCCGGTGACCTCACGGCCCAGGTTCGGGTTGTGGAACAAGCGCTTCTCGGTGGCCATCCGCTGAGCGTGGCGCCGAGCGACGGTGACCAGGTCGGCCTTGCTCACCAAACCGCGGAGGGCTGAGGTGGAGCGGGAGCTGTTCGTGCGGTGGAAGAAGTCGCCCTCGCCGGGGCCCGCGTGCGCAGCCGGCGCAAGTGCAAGCACGCTGGTCAGTACGGCGATCACGACCAGGAACAGCGATGCCACCCGGGTGACGGAGCCGCCGGTCTGCGGGGTACGACTGGAGTTGGCCACGCTATGTGATCGGCCGCCGCGAAAGGCCGTCTGAAACGGCGTCGGGACGTGTGGGGCCACTGCAGCCTTGTGTCCGGATTTTCACTCTGACGGCGCAGCGGCCCGCGATCCGCGGGTCCACGGTAGTAAGCCGATCAGCCTAGTGAAGCACCGGCCAGCCCGCCTACTTCCTGTGACGGTGAGCAGGCAGCTTCGCCGGAGCTCCGCCAAAGGCAACGCTGCACTAGCGGTGAGGTGATGTCCCGAGCCCGTCGAGATCCCATCGACCTCCCCCGCTCCGTCGACCTCCGTTGAGGCGACGTCCGGCGTGAGCGCGACGGCGTCGACTACGGTCAGCCCGTTCGAGAGTAGTGCTGCGTCGAGCGAGCTCGGCCCTTGCCGAGCGCCTGAAGCTTCAGCGCGGAACGCACGAATTGGTCATTAATGGCCATGTAGTCGGCGCGCTCTCGTGGCGATCCTTCAAGGAGACCCCTTGACCCGGAGACCCCGATGCGGCTGGCCCCTGCACTGCTCGCAATAGTCACATGTGTGCTCACCGGCATGCCGACGGCATCGGCGTCGCAGGTCGAGCAGCCGGTCCGAAGTAACCGGCACCAGGCGGACCGCCTTGTCGTGACGTTTCGCTCAGGCGCGCCCGCATCCTCGCGAGAGGCCGCGCACCGGGCGGCGGGGGCACGCAGCACCCGGCGTACCGATGAGGGTCGTCCAGGCGCTGCCGTCACCGACGTGGTCACCCTCGCCATAGGCAGCGACCTCGGTCGTGTCTCCGCCGAGTACCGGTCTCGCGCTGATGTCGTCAGCGCTGAGCCGAGCTGGACCTACCGGATCAGTGAGTCTCCGAACGACCCGGCGTTCGACGCCCAGTGGGGCCTGCACAACGTGGGCCAGAACGTGGCTCAGACGGGGGTCTTCGGCATCGCCGACGTCGACATCGATGCTCCCGAAGGGTGGGCGTCGGCGTACGGCCCGGGGCGCTACCCGTCGAGTGGTGGTTCGGTCGTCGGCGTCATCGACACCGGCATCGACGCCGCGCACCCGGATCTGGCCGGCAAGGTTGTGGCGTGTGCCAGCGCGATCACCGGCACCGGCGTCGTGGTGCAGGGCGTCTGCTCCGACGACAACGGGCACGGCACTCACGTCGCGGGCACCGTCGCCGCTCTCGCTGGCAACGCCGTCGGCGTAGCCGGCGTGGCCCCGGATGCGGTGTTGGCGATCTTCAAGGCCATGGACGCGACCGGCAAGGGAGCCGACGTCGATATCGCTGCCGGAATCCGATGGATGCGGGCCAAGCGGGTCGACGTCATCAACATGAGCTTCGGCGATCCGCAGATCTCCTCGGCCCTCGGTCGGGAGCTCGCGGCGGCGGTCGCGGACGGGATCGTCCTCGTCGCCGCCGCGGGCAATGACGGGGACGCGACCACCAACTTCCCTGCAAGTCACCGCGATGTCATCTCCGTCGGCGCCATCGACGCATGGGGGATGCGGGCCAGCTTCAGCAACTGCAACTCCGACGTCGAAGTCGCTGCCCCTGGCGCGGCCATCGTCTCGACGGTCCCCGGCGGCTACGCCCGGTTCGACGGTACGTCGATGGCGGCGCCGCACGTCAGCGGTGTCGCGGCGGTGCTGCGTTCCGCCGGAGGCCTCTCGGCCACCGCAGCCCGAACGGCGATCGCCTCTCGGACTTCGGGCTCCGGTGGTTGCAACGGCGTGGGTGTGGTTAATCTGGCTGCCGCGCTCGGCGTACGCCAGCCCGCGCCTGCCCAGCCCGCGCCCACCCAACCGGCGCCAGCACCGAGCCCGGCTCCGGCGCCGGCTTCCTCTTCGCCATCGCCCGCGCCGGCAGCTCCGCGGGCCGCTGCGCCGTCGCCGACGGCCGCAGATCGCACCGGCCTCTTCGTCGCCCTGACGCCCACCCGCATCGTGGACAGTCGCATCGGGCTCGGCACCGGCAGCGCCCCGCTGTCGGCGCGCACCAGCCGCGACATCGTCGTTGCCGGCCGTGGCGGGGTGCCGGCGGCCGGGGTGTCCGCGGTCGTCGTCAACCTCACCGTGACGGGCCCGACGTCGCAGACCTACCTGACGGCCTACCCGGCGGGCCTGTCCCGCCCGGTGGCCTCCGCGATCAACGTGGCCGCCGGACGGGCTGCTGCGGCGCTGGTGACCGTCGGGCTCAACGGCGGTGCCCTCTCGGTCTACAACCACGGGGGCCAGGTCGACGTCGTGCTTGACGTCGTCGGCTACTACCACGGTGGGGCAGACGCCGGCGGCGTCGGCTTCGCCACGACGGAGCCGACTCGGCTGCTCGACACCCGCGCCGGCGGCGGAGCGATCACGGGCGGATCCGTGAAGGTGCTGCAGGTGGCTGGGCGCAGTGGGGTGCCGCCCGCCGGGGTCTCTGCCGCCGTGGTGAACATCACCGTGACTACGCCGTCGCGCGCCAGCTTCCTCACCGCGTACCCGGCGGACACGGCGCGACCGCCGACGTCGAGCGTCAACGTCGCCGCGGGGGAGACCCGGGCTAACCTGGCCGTGGTTTCCCTTGACCCCTCGGGGCGGATGGCGCTCTACAACAGCGCCGGCTCCTCTCACGTCGTCGTTGACGTGCTGGGCTGGTACGGCGCTGGCGCGACCGGTCGCTTCGTGTCGATGAGCCCGAGGCGGACTCTAGACACGCGGGACGCAGGCACCCCTGTCCCGTCAGGGACCAGCGTCCCGGTGGACCTGGGCCTGCCGGCCGAGGCGTTCGCTGTCGTGGCGACGGTGACGGCGACCACCCCCACCTCACCGGGATTCCTGACCGCTCACCCGTCCGGCCGCGCGCCGGGCACGTCGACGGTCAACTTCCCGGCCGCGGCCACCGTCGCCAATCTCGCGGTGGTTCCGCTGGGCGACGACGGGCGCATCGCCGTACGCAATGGTCCTGGCCGCACTCACGCGCTGGTCGACGTGGTGGGCTACTTCCTCGCGACCTGACGAAGGCATCATGGTCCGGTGACGGACGCAGGACCGGGGGAGAGCCGGTGGCTGGCGGAGACGGGGGGCGACCGCGGTCCGTCGTATGCCGCCCGGTTCACGGAGCTGGCCGAGTCAGGCATGCATGTGCACGGTGAGGCCGATCTGGTCGCCTCGCTTGCCCCCGAAGGCGGTCGTGTCCTCGATGCGGGTTGTGGCACCGGACGGGTGGCCATCGAGCTGGCCCGGCGCGGGTTCGACGTCGCCGGCATCGACCTCGACGCCTCCATGCTCGAGGTCGCGCGAGCAGCCGCTCCGGAGCTGACCTGGATCTCCGGTGACCTGGCCACGTTGCCGGCCGAGCAGCCGTCGTACGACGTCGTCGTGGCGGCAGGCAACGTGATGATCTTCCTCGCGCCTGGGACAGAGGCCCATGTCGTCGGGAGGATGGCTAGCCGACTCCGTCCCGGCGGGATCTTGATCGCTGGCTTCTCCCTCCAGCCAGGCCGGCTGGCCTTGGCGGACTACGACCGCTACTGCGCCCGCGCCGGGCTGTCTCGCGTGAGCCGCTGGGCGACCTGGGACCGCCAGCCGTGGACTGGGTCCCCGACGGAGGACTACGCGGTCTCCGTCCACCGCCGCCAGGCAGGCTGAGCGGGCGGAGACCCGGCGCGGCTGGGAGCCACATGTGCCGAAATGAGACCAAGTTGGTCCATTCGGACTCTTCCACCCTGAGCCCCGGTCGGCTTGACTGACTTCGATCCCAGCGAAAGGCCGATTCGTGACCCTGATCAGCCGTGCGCGAGGCGTGCTTCCGGTAGTCATCTTCGCCTCGCTTCTTGCCGCGCCTGTCGTCAGCACTCCCCAGGTGGCGCCCAGGTACGAGGCCGGCCGGCCGGAGCTGGCGGTCGAAGCGTTCGCCGGCTCCCGCGCGCGGCTGGCGGACACCCGCCCGACCGTGGTGACGCCGTCAGCGCCGGCCCTGCCGCCGCTGCTTGCGGCACCGGCGCCCGGCCACGTAACGGCCCGCCCGGCAGCCGGCCGAGCGCCGGCTGTCAGGACGTCGCCGGCTCGCGCCGCCCGCACCCGCATCGATACGCGGCGCATCAGCCGCCCGCATCCCCGGTTCGACCGTGGCTGGGAGCAGCGTCACGGCGCGGCGGCTCTCGACCTGATCACCTATCCGTGGCAGGCACTGGGCTGGCAGATCACATTCCACGAAGCGCGGCCGGGAATTCTGGGCCTGGCCGACGAGCCGGGCCGCCACATCTACGTGTTCGTCCGCCGCAACCAGTCGATCCCGTCGCTGGCCTTCACCGTGGCGCACGAGATCGGGCACGCCTTCGACTTCACGTACGGCACGCCAGAGCGGCACGCCCGGTGGCGTCAGCTCCGAGGTATCAACCCGAAGCTCCCGTGGACGGGTTGTGAAGCGTGCGATGACCTGGACACACCAGCGGGAGATCTGGCCGAAGTGTTCGCAGCCTGGCAGGTAGGGCCGGTGGACTTCCGCAGTCGACTTGCGCCCCTTCCCCCTGACGACCAGCTGACTGCGTTGGGGCGGGAGTTCGGCGGACCGTAGGCCCGACGGTGTGCCGCTCGTGCTCCATGTAACCCCGTGTCTCCCAGCGTCCGAGCTGCGGTCATATACGCACGCATCAGCAGCGACTTCTCCGCCTACAACGGCAAGCGCCGGCCTGGCGACAACGCCTGCCGACATCTCATGCTGCCGCGCCCGCTCGGCGAGTAGCGGCGCATTAGCGTCGAGCGCCGAGAGCCACATGAAGCGTTGGGGCCGAGAGGAGGATTGCCGCCACCGGCGGCGAATGAATCGATGCACCGGGGCACTGGGGGTTCGTATGGGAACGGTGACGGCTCGCCCGCGCGTCGGTGCATGTGGTGCGCTGCTAGCACTGGTTCTCGTCGCCGGGCCGGGTCTGACCGCACCCGCTGCCGTCCCGCATCTGGACGTGCTGACCTCGCACGGCTGTGAGGACGGCGGGCCGCCGCAAGCGGCCTCACCACCCACCGCCCTCTCTCGGGCCATCGATGTCAACGTGCTGTTGTTGCTTGACGGCGTGACACTGCACCGAGCGACAGAAGTCTCACGCCTGGCTGCGCAGGCCTACGCACCCGTAGGGATACGTTTGCGGTTCACCTCGCGCTCTGTGCGCTTCGCGTCGACGCAGGCGCCCGACTTGTTCGACGCGATGCGCCTCGCCCGAGAGACGTCGCGTCGCAACAATCGCTTGCCCGAGCATCACGTCCTTCACCTGCTGACCACGAAGGACGTCAGAAGCGGCGGCAGCAACCCTGTGGGTGTCGCCGCCTGCATTGGTGGCATCGAAAGCCCTGACTCGGCCCTGTCGCTCTCTGAGGTCAAACGCTCTGACGACGGACGTGCGGTCTTCGGCTTGCCGGCACTGACTTGGGAAGTGGGTTTCTCCGCCACTATCTTCGCGCACGAGGTGGGCCATTTGTTCGGAGCCCGACACGAGTACGGCAACTGCCTCGAGGGCGGAGCGGACGCCGCCCACCCCACTGTCCTCCGTCCGTGCACGCTGATGACCGGTCCAGGCGGCTCAGCGAACGCCCGGCGCTTCGGCACGCTTGAAGCAGCGGTTGTGCGGGGGTACGCCGAGAAGTACGTGGCCTGAAGCACGAGCCTCTAGCTGGCTCGACGCCGATCCAGCGTGCGCTCGCCCGACGCACGGGCCTTGCTCGCCGACGGCGGCGCGCCCGGATGGAGTCGACCACTGCTGCAAGAAGTGCTGGTCGACAACGAATGTGGACAAGTCATCGAAAAGAAGTGTTGCTGTAGGACAGCAGCGGTAACAGCTCTCCTAGGATCAGCGGTGTGAACTCCGCAGACCGCAGCGTGCTGCTCGTCCACGCGCATCCAGACGACGAGTCGATCGGCACCGGCGTGACGATGGCTCGCTACGCCGAAGAGGGGGTGCGCGTGACGCTGGTCACCTGCACCCGCGGGGAGGAAGGCGAGATCGTCGTCGATGACCTCCAGCACCTCGGCACGGGTAGTGCACTCGCCACCGCGCGCGAAGCCGAGCTCGCCGCGGCGTGCGCGGCCCTGGGGGTGACCGACCACCGCTTCCTCGGCCGCTTCGAGGACAGCGGGATGATGGGCACCGCCGCGAACGACAACCCGGCCTCGTTCTGGCAGGCCGATCTCGACGCGGCCACCGCCGAGCTCGTCGCCATCTTGCGTGAGGTCCGTCCGCAGGTGGTCGTCACCTACGACGACCGCGGTGGCTACGGGCACCCTGACCACATCCAGGCGCACCGGGTCACGATGCGCGCCGTCGACGCAGCGGCGGACGCGTCGGCGTACGTCGATCGCGGGACACCGTGGCAGGTGCAGAAGGTCTATGCGACGGCGGTGGCCAAGTCCATGCTGGCGCGGGGCATCGAGGCGTTTCGCGACTCCGACTCGCCGGGGTTCTTCGCCGGCGTCGAGTCAGTCGAGGACCTGCCCTTCGGCGTCGACGACGCAACCATCACCACGGAGGTCGCCGGCTCCGAGCGGCACTTCGCGGCCAAGATGGCGGCGATGCGCGCGCACCGCACTCAGATCTCAGTCGACGGCCCGTTCTTCGCGCTGGCTGACAGCGTGGCGCTGACGGCGTTCGGCGTCGAGCACTTCGTGTTGTTGCGGGGAGACCGCGGCCCGGCGCTGGCATCCGGTGATCGAGAAGACGACCTCTTCGCCGGCCTGTAGGGGCCTCCTGGCGCTTGTCGGCGGCTGCGACGCCGGGGGCTTGTCGCCGACGCTGAGGTGACATACCTTCCTCGTGGGGGAGCAACGCCGATCGAACTGCAGTGTCAGCACCGCATGCCACCTTGAGCCTTGGCCCAGAAGATCCTCGCCGATAGGTGATCCGGCCGCGGACCCCGCGACTAGGAGCAGCCATGGCGCAGTCTGACTCAGTGGCCAATCTCTTCGACGCGGGCGGCAGCGTGCTGAGCGCCCGTACGGCCGATGTCGGAGCCAGCCGCGAGGTGCGCCGACGGCGACGGCTCTGGACCCTCTTCGCGTGGATCGCCGTACCGACGGCCTTCCTCTGGTACCGAGTGCTCGACGGCCGACCGGTCAACATCTTCGACCTGCCGAGCGTCGATCCGCTGCTGGTGGTGCCGATCCTGTTCTTCACCCTGCTCATCGCCGTGATGCTCGGCAGCCACGTGGGGGCCGGTCGGTCCCCGCACGTGCTCTATCGGCCGGAGCAGATCGAGACCACGTTCGCCGACGTCAAGGGCATCGGTCCGGTCAAGGACGAAGTGATCCGCTCCCTCAACCTCTTCCTCGCCCACAAGACGTTCAGCCAGGAGATGGGGGGCACGCCGCGCCGCGGACTGCTCTTCGAGGGCCCGCCTGGCACCGGGAAGACGCACCTGGCTAAGGCCATGGCCCATGAGGCGGGCGTGCCCTTCCTCTTCGTCTCGGCCACGTCCTTTCAGTCGATGTTCTACGGCGCGACTGCCCGCAAGATCCGGTCCTACTTCAAGGAGCTGCGCAAGGCCGCGCGAAAGGAAGGCGGCGCGATCGGCTTCATCGAGGAGATCGATGCCATTGCCATGCGCCGCAGTGGGCTGGGGATGAGCGCCGCTCCCGGCGCGGTCGCCGGCTCGCGGGTCGCCGGATTCGGCGTCCCTGACTTTCTGCCCGCCGTCTTCGCGCAGCCGGCCACCGTGGTCCATCAGATCATCAGCGAGGGCTCCGGCGGGGTCGTCAACGAGCTCCTCGTGCAGATGCAGTCCTTCGACGAGCTGACCGGTCTCCAGAGGGCCGTAGGCAAGCTTGTCGACCGCGTGAACCTGCTGCTGCCAGCCCACCGTCAGATCGCCAAGCCAGCGCCGCCCGCGACCAACGTGCTGCTCATCGCGGCGACGAACCGGGGTGACAACCTCGACCCGGCGCTGCTGCGCCCCGGTCGCTTCGACCGGCGGCTCACCTTCGACCTGCCGGCGCGAGCGGGTCGGCGTGAGCTCATCGACCACTTCCTCGCGCGCAAGGCACATGCGGCCGAGCTGATGACCGACGAGCTGCGTGACGTCCTGGCGTCCGTCACCGGCGGCTACACCCCGGTCATGATCGAAAACCTCTTCGACGAAGCACTGGCCGCCGCGGTACGCCGTGGAGCTCGCGCCATGACGTGGTCCGATGTCGAGCAGGCGCGACTGACCACCTCCGTAGGTCTCAAGCAGCCGGTGGCTTACACGCAGCACGAACGCGCACTGATCGCGACCCATGAGTCCGGACACGCCGTCGCGGCGTACCTCACCCCTGTCGACCGCCGGATGGAGGTGTTGAGCATCATCAAGCGCGGCAGCGCGCTGGGGATGCTCGCGCACGGCGACGTGGAGGAGGAGTACACCCGCTCGCGCAGCGACATGCTGAGCTTCATCCAGATCGCGCTGGCCGGCATGGCCGCCGAGGAGCTCTGGTTCGGCGACGTGTCCACCGGACCCGGCGGCGACCTGCTCTATGCCACCAACGTGGCCTCCGAGATGGTCGGCTCGGTCGGGATGGCCGGGTCCCTCATCAGCTACGCGGCCATCCAGCACTCCGGGCTCAACGACACCAACATCGTGGGTCGCGTCCTCGCCGACCCGGACGGTCGGGCTCGGGTCGAGCGGATCCTCGACGACCAGAAGCAAGCAGTGCGCAAGCTGCTCGGCCGCCACCGCCACCTCGTTGAAGCCCTGCGCGATGCACTGCTGGACCGTGACGAGCTGGTGGGCGCCGAGATCACCGACGTTCTCGTCGAGGCCGAGGCCGCGCACCGACGGGAGGCGGGCGGCGCCGCGACGACGATCGATCTCACAGCGATGGAGGGGGCTCGGCTCCCCGGCTGAGCCCCGCGGGAGCGAGGCAAGCGACACCGTAAGGTGACTGCCGGTACGCCGGACAGGCCGGTGCCGGTGGGTCCGGGAGGTGCGGTGCGTCTCGCGACCACGGTGCGCCTCGTCGCGGTGGTGGTCTTCTGCTTCCTCTCATTTCTGCTGGCGATCCTGGGTGCCTTCCTCGTGCCCTACGACCCGGTGCCCGGCTTGTCTGTCGGGGTGGTGATAGCCGCGGTGGGCAACTACTTCGTGGCTGTCAGCGGTCGCCGCGCCACCGGTGCGGCAGCGGGAGCTGCGCTGCCAGCAGTGGTCTGGCTGGCAGTGACGCTGACCTTGGCGAGCGGCCGAGCCGAAGGAGACGTCGTGCTCAGCAACAGCGTGTCGAGCCTGGGGTTCATCGTGCTCGGAGCCGTGGCGGCCGCGGTGGGCATCGGCCGACGGGCCCCAGTGGAGGAGCCTCGGGAAGAGGGGCTCGCGGACGTCGGCGAGGGGGCACCAGCGCCGGGTTGACCCGCGTTAGGCCGGGTTAGGCCGTTTGGCGCAGCCCTCGGCTCAAGCAATCGAGGCTGCTGCCGATGGTGCAGGCATGAGCCATGTCGTCGTGCGCCTCGGCGGGGAGCGCTTCGCGCTGCCGATGGATGCCGTCGCCGAGGTGGGACGCATGCCGCTGCTCACCCGGGTCCCCGCCTCGCCGACGTGGGTCGCGGGCGTCGTCAACTGGCGTGGTCGGATCCTCGGCGTCGTCGACGTCCGGGTGCTGCTCGGTCTCGGCAGGGCGGCCGAGACTGCCTCCGCAAGCGGCGGGCGCAGCGACCCCAGGGAGGCATCGAGCCGGCTCGTCGTCCTGACCAGGCCTCCCGTCTCCGTCGGCATCATCGCGGAGCGGGTCGAAGGGGTCCTCACCGTCGACGCCGTCGAGCTCGAGCCGCCGCTGCTGACGCTGCCCGGCGACGCGGACGCCCTCCTTGAAGGGCAGATCACCGATTCGGACGGACCCGTCGGCGTGATCGACGCCGGCGCCGTCTTCGCTCTGCGGCACCGCTTCGGCGCCGTACGTCTGGCTGGATGAGAGGCGCTTCGACCGTGGACTTCTCCAAGCGGCTTGCTCGCACCGCCGCAGTGGCGACATGGGGGGCTCTAGCTCTCGCGCTCATCGCGGCCACCGTGATCGCCCGGGGCGACGGCGACCGCATCGAGGTGCACCTCGCTGCTGTCTACATCTGGGGGGTCTTCGGGGCGATCAACGCGCTCTTCCTCACGCTGCTGCCCAGCCTCGAGCAGCGATCAGCGTCGGTGAAGCGGCACATCACCATGTGGCGGGCCATCCTGCTCATCGGCGACATGGTCTTCATCACCGGAGTGGTCGTATCCACCGGCGGAGTGCTCGGCCCGTTCTGGCTGCTCTACCTGCCCATCGTGCTCTTCGCGGCGGTCTCGATGCCTGCCCTGCAGTCCGCCGTCTTCGGCGTGACGGCCTCTGCCGCGCTGGTGGGGGCGTCGTACTTCGCGGACACGCTGACAAGCGACACTGTGGGCTCGCTTGTGGTGATCCTCCCGATCTTCCCCGCAGCGGCGTGGTTCAACTCGAGCCTGTCGAGCGCGGTGTGGAAGATGCGCAAGGACGCCCGGAGTGAGCGCGACGTCCTGCACGCCCGCGTCGCAGAGCTCTCCGACGCACTCGAGAAAGCCGCCGCCGGCGACCTCGTCGTGCACCTGACGGAGCGGGAGAACTCCACCGAGGATGCGGCGTACTCCCGTCCCATGTCGATGCTGTCCACCTCGTTCAACCACACCCTCGGCAACCTGCGGGTGCTGGTTGGCCAGATCCGGTCGGGCGGTGAGCAGATCGGCGCCAGCGCCGGGGAGCTGCTGGCCACCGCCGAAGAGCACGCCGTCAGCGCGACCGAGCAGTCCTCCGCGGTCACCGAGACCACGAGCACCATCGAGGAGCTGGCCGCGACCGCAGCGCAGATCGCCGACACCGCGGAGGCCGTCGCGCGATACGCCGCAGAGACCCTGCGCTACGCCGAGCAGGGACGCGACGCCGTCGGTCTCTCCGTCGACTCGATGGACAAGATCTCCTACCGCGTCGAGCAGATCGCCTCGCGCGCGCTGTCGCTGGGGGAGAAGAGCCACGAGATCGGACGCATCCTCGACGTGATCGACGACCTTGCCGACCAGACCAACCTGCTCGCCCTCAACGCTGCGATCGAGGCGGCGCGGGCCGGCGAGCACGGGCGCGGGTTCGCCGTCGTGGCCAGCGAGGTGCGCAAGCTGGCCGAGCGGTCGATGACCGCCACCAAGGACATCCAGGGCATCATCGGCGAGATCCAGGCTGAGACCAACTCCACGATCATCGCCTCCGAGGAGGGCGCGAAGGAGGTCAAGCAGGGCACCGAGCTCGCTCGCGGTGTCGTGGAGGCGCTGGAGCGCATCAGCGGCATGGTTGACGAGACGACCACCGCGGCCAAGGAGATCTCCATCGCGACCCAGCAGCAGCGCAGCGCATCGGACCAGGTCGTCGCCGCCATGAACCAGGTCAGCGACGTGTCGCGCCAGTACGCCGTCGGTTCCAAGCAGGCCGCGGCGGCGGCGGCCCAGCTCAACGTCTTGGCCGCCGAGCTGCGTGCGTCCATCGCGCAGTTCAAGGTCGCCTGAGCCGACGAGAACCGACGCCGATGTCCGCGTGGGGTGACGACCCGGAGTTGATGGCCACCTTTCGAGCCGAGGTCGAGGAGCGCCTTGCCTCGCTCTCGACCGGTCTGCTCAGCCTCGAGGCGAATCCCCGGGCCCGCGAGGCCGTAGGCGGCCTCTTCCGGGACGCGCACACGGTCAAGGGCTCGGCCAAGATGCTCGGCCTCGACCATGTGGTGAGCGTCGCGCATCTCATGGAAGACCTGCTGGGCGCGGTGCGCGACGGCCGGCTGGCTGCGCGCCAGGATGTGATCGGGCTGCTGCTGGCATCCTGTGACGCGGTGGGGCGCTGCATGCCTGGGGCGCCGACGCCACTGGACGGCACATCCCTCGAGCCGCTGGTGTCGGCACTCCGGGCCGCCATCGCCGGTGATGAGCACGTCGACGTTCCGGTGCTCAGCATCGACGTGGTCGAAGAACCCAGTGATGAGCCGGACGTCGACCTGCCGGCGCGTGGCCGTGCTCAGGCCGACTCCGTCCGAGTCGCGTCGGGCAAGGTCTACGACCTCATCGACATCGTGGGGGAGGCTGCCCTGGGGGCCCGCCGCGTCGAGCAGACGGCACTCGGTCTCTCCGTGCTGATGGCGGAGCACACCCGGTGGGCGGCGGCGCTACGGCAGTCGGTGTCGCGCGATGCTGCACTCCCGGAAGCGGCCGACTTGGCGATGCATCGGCTGCTCGCCCTGGGCGATCAGATGACCGCCTCGTCGAGCGGGCTCAGCGAGCTCATCGAGGCGCAGATGAGCCGGATGGCACTGGTGCGCGACGGCGCGATGGGTCTCGCGATGGTGCCGCTGCGACGTGTCGTGGCGGCATTCCCACGGCTCGTGAGGGATGTGGCGATCGCCGGCGGCAAGGACGTCGTGCTCGAGCTCGGAGGCGATGAGGTCGAGCTCGACAAGCAGGTGCTCGACGGCATCGCGGATGCGCTGAAGCACCTGGTGATCAACGCCGTCGACCACGGATGCGAGGTAGCGGCCGCACGAGTGGTAGCCGGCAAACCGGCTCGCGCAACGGTCCGGGTCCTGGCCCGCTCGGCCGGTGGGCATGTCGTCATCGAGGTGTCGGACGACGGTGGAGGAATCAACGAGGACGCGTTGCGCGCCAAGGCGGTGGCGCGGGGCCTGCTACCCCCCGACTCCACCGTGAGCGGGACCTCGTTGCTCTCACTGCTCTTCACCGCTGACTTCTCGACTGCTTCCCAGATCACCGAGACCTCCGGACGAGGCGTCGGCCTCGACGTGGTCAAGACCGCGGTCGACGACCTCGGCGGGTCCATCGACATCACGACGACGTGGGGCGCCGGCACCACCTTCACACTCACCCTGCCGGTGACCCTCGGCGTGATGCGATGCCTCGTCGCTGAGCTCGGCGACGAGCAGTTCGCCATCCCTGTCACGAGCGTCGTCGAGTCGATAAGCCTGCGCGACGTCACCCAGTCCGCCCTCGGGGGGCTGCCCGTCGTTCTCCGCAACGGTGCTTCGCTGCCACTGCTCGACCTCGGCGAGACGCTTGAGGTGTGCGGCGCTCGCGTGCCACGGGCGGCTCTCGTCGTACGCCATGGCGATCGGCAGATCGCCTGGTCCGTCGACCGGCTCCAGGGAGAGATGGAGCTGGTCATCAAGGACCTCGGCACGTTCCTCACGCGGGTGCCGGGTGTGGCCGGGGCCACGATTGCCGGGGACGGCAACGTGGTGCTGTTGCTCGACCTGCGGGAGCTCGCCGAGCGCGCTCTCGGTCTCGGTCGACGTACCGCGCCCGGATCCGCTGTCGATGCTGAGCTCCCATCGAGAGCCGGGCAGCCCCGTGCCCGAGTGCTCGTCGTCGAGGACTCAGTAGGAGTGCGAGAGCTCGAGCGGGTGATCCTCGAGGGGGCGGGATACCTCGTGGAGACCGCTGTCGACGGGCTCGACGGGGCGTCACGGCTGCGTTCCGATCCGGCGGACATCGTCATCAGCGACGTCGAGATGCCTGGCATGGACGGCTTTGCGCTGACCCGGACGATCCGACGAACGAAGGGCTGGGAGGATGTCCCCGTCGTCATCATGACCTCCCGCAATGACGACGAGGACCGGCGGGCTGGGCTCGACGCGGGAGCCAGCGCCTACCTCTTCAAGCAAGACTTCGACCAGGCTGAGCTGGTCGACACAGTGCGTCGTCTCGTCGGCAGATAGCCTCCGCTCACCGCGCCCACCTCTCGATAGGCTCCCTTCTATGCCAGGTCGCATCGTCATTGCCGATGACAGCTCCACCCTGCGTCGCATCGTGGGATCGGTGCTGACCAAAGAGGGCTACGACATCACCGAGGCCGCGGACGGCGTGCAGGCCGTCCAGGCAGTGCTGCGCACCCAGCCGGACGCAGTGGTGATGGACGTTCAGATGCCCCGCGTCTCGGGTTACGTCGCGACACGGCTGCTCAAGTCCGACTGGCGGAGCGAGTCCATCCCGGTGATCTTGCTGACCTCACTCGACGCGGTCAGCGACCGCTACTGGGGCAGCAATGCCGGCGCGGACGACTACCTGACCAAGGACTTCGAGGCCTCGGAGCTGGCCCAGGCGGTGCTGGGCGTCCTCTCCCGCGCCGAGACGGCGCGCGGGGGTCGTGCCGCGTTGAAGGCGGACCCGGTCGAGCTCTCCGACGACGACGTGCTATCGAGAGTCGTCGACCTGCTCGACCGCAAGCTGTTCGAGACCTCCGTCGCTGCGTCGGTGATCGAGCTGGCCGCCACTCCGGGTTTCGAGGCCACAGTGGCGGGCCTTCTCGACGTCGTACGCCGTTTCGTCGAGTACCACCTGGCGGCTGTCCTGCTGCTCGAAGAGCGGGTCGCCTACATCAGCGTCAAGCACGAGACGTCCCGTACGCACTTCGACGAGTTCGTCGCCGCGGCGGCGCGGCCCGTGGGCGAGCTCTCTGGGCAGACCTTCGACGCCGCGGGCCTCGACGCGCGCGTCGTCGACCCGGACAACCTGCTCGACAGCGAGGACGAGGGTGAGATGTCGACGTTCCTGTCCATGCCGCTGCGAGGCAGCGGCGGTCGCATCGTCGGCTGCCTCGCGCTCAGCTCGTCACTGAAGGACGCGTTCAGCGAGACCTCGCTGTCCACCCTCAAGCTGATCGAGGGCCCCGCGGCCATCGTCGTAGACAACGCGCGCCTGTCGGTCGCTCGCCCCTCGTGACGTGACCGGGCGCGTGCCAGCCGAGGTGGATCCCGGGGCGTTCCGGGCTGTCGCCGGGCGATTCGCGACAGGGGTCACCGTGGTGACCACCGCGGTGGGGGACGCGCATCACGCTATGACTGCGAACTCGTTCATCTCCGTGTCGCTGGACCCCGTTCTGGTCCTGGTCAGCGTGGACCGCGCGTCGCGGTTCCACGACGTCGTCCTCGCCGCTCGGGTGTTCGGGGTCAGCGTCCTCGCGGCCGACCAGGAGCCGGTTGCTCGATGGTTCTCCTCTCGCGGGCGTCCGCATGACCTCACCCAGTTCGCTGAGCATCCTCATCGGCTGGGTGAGCGCACCGGGGTCATCCTCCTTGACGGCGCACTGGCGACGATCGAGTGCTCGACGTACGCGGTGCACGACGCGGGCGACCACACTCTGGTGGTGGGGGAAGTCGTCAGCCTGGCGCTGCCTCGCCCGGACGACGCCCCGCTGGTCTTCTTCGCCGGCGCCTACGGGCCGGTCCCCTCAGCGATGACGACCGATACGGCATAGCCGGCGGTGCTCAAGACCAAGATCGTCGCCACGCTCGGCCCAGCGACCTCGTCGCGCGCGGTGCTGGCGGAGATGCTGTGCGCCGGCGTGGACGTCGTCCGCATCAACTGCTCGCACGGCACCCGGCACGGCCGTCTGGCGGAGGTGGCCCTCGTTCGGGAGGTCGCCGCCGAGTGCGGTCGGCGGGTCGCGGTGCTCGCCGATCTGCAGGGTCCGAAGATGCGGGTCGGCACGCTCGGCGACGAGGGGGTCGAGCTCGCGGAGGGCGCGACAGTGCGCCTTCGCGCCGGTGCCGAGACAGCCGAGCCCGGGGTGATCCCGGTGACCTACCTCAAGCTGGCTGCCGACGTCCAGGCCGGCGATCGCGTGCTGCTAGCCGACGGGATGCTGGAGCTGCGGGTGCTCGCGGTGGAGGGCTTCGACGTGCTCTGCGAGGTGGTCCTCGGCGGCCGGCTGCACAGCCGCAAGGGGGTCAACCTTCCTGGGGTCGCCGTCACGGCTCAGAGCCCGACGATCAAGGACATCGACGACCTGTCCGCGATGGTCGAGGCGGGAGTGGACTACGTCGCGCTCTCGTTCGTCCGCTCCGCAGACGACGTACGGCGACTGCGTGAAGCGATCGTGGCGCTGGGGGCCAGCACGCTGGTCGTGGCCAAGCTGGAGCGGCCGGAGGCCATCGAGCGGCTGGAGGAGATCCTCGCGGTGAGTGACGCGGTCATGGTGGCCCGCGGCGACCTCGGGGTGGAGATGGGACCTGCGCAGGTGCCGGTGCTGCAGAAGCGGATCATCGCCGCGGCCAACGCCCGGGCGATCCCCGTCATCACGGCAACCGAGATGCTGGAGTCGATGGTCACGTCGGTGCGCCCCACGAGGGCGGAAGCATCCGATGTCGCCAACGCGGTATTCGACGGGACCTCCGCGGTGATGCTCTCAGCTGAGACGGCGGTCGGAGTCGACCCGGCGGAGGTCGTGCGCTGGATGTGCCGCATCGTGGCGAGCGCCGAGGCAGCGCCGGAGCTCGACACCGTGGTGGCAGCGCCGCACGGCGCCATCTCGCCGGCTCGTGCGGTGGCCAGGTCGGTGGTGCAGGTCGTCCAGGACCTCGGGGCTGTGGCCGTCGTCGTGCACACGCAGACCGGGTCGTCCTCGCGCCTGGTGTCGTCGTTCCGGCCGGGTGTGCCGATCCTCGCTTTGTCGCCAGCAGAGTCGACGGTGCGCCTGGTCGCGCTCCACCACGGCGTGCAGGGCGACGTGGTGCCGGCTGTCGACGACTCCCTGGACCTGATGGCGCAGGCCAACCACAAGGCGCTGACCTCAGGCCTTGCGCAGGACGGCGACACGATCATCGTGGTGGCCGGTGCGCCCGGCCAGGTAGGGGGGACGAACCGCATGCTGGTGCACCGGGTCGACGCCTCGCTGCACCGGCAGGACACCCACGCACCCGTCGCCGATCTGACGGTGCGGAGGTCAGCGACTGAGGCCGACGGACCGGGTGAGGTCGAGGCCGAGCAAGGCGTCCAAGTGAGCGAACGTCTCGAACTTCGCCCCGGGGGGCACTAGCGGGTCAGCTGCCACCTCGCGCAGAACTGCGAGCACCTGGGCTACGTCGAGGTTGCGTTCGAGGGCGCCGTGGCAGCGGGCGACGACGTCGGTGACATAGGGCGCGGACGGCGACTCTGCCCACGTCGCCGTCGACTGGCGCCACCGGGCCAGCTCCGCCGTCGCCGCGGCGGGAGTCGCGCCGTCGTCGTGCCCCAGCAGCGCCAGCCGCATCGCCAAGGGGTCGACGTCGAGGTCGAAGGGCTCGCCGTCGCCGGGTACGAGCTGGTCATCGATCGTGAGGTCCGGGAGCCGGCGCTCGCCGAAGGGCCGGCAGTTGTACGCCGTGAGCAGCTCGGAGCCGATCGAGTCGGCCGGCCCGGCCGGCACGACGGTGACGACTGCGCGACGAAGCTCGGCGGCCCGGCGTAGCAGATCAGCTCGCACTGCGCGGCGCAGTGTCGTAGCGGTGTCGTCGGCGGTGGCGACGCCGATGACGAGCTCGCGGCGCCCTCCCACGCTGAGGCTGATCTCCGCTCCGCTCCGGTCGACCAACCGCAGGGTCACGACAGCCGGCTGCGAACCAGGCGAGCCTGGCGCAGCGAGAGCTCCGCTGCAGAGGGGTCGAGCGGGGAGATCACCGACGCGTAGTCCTCGAGGGCCTGCGCCGCGCCGACGTAGTCACCTAGACGCGCCAGGAGCTCGCCGCGCTCGCGGCGCAGCGACACCGAGTGGTGCGGGATGAGCATGGAGAGCTCCACAGCCCAGAGCCGTGTTCGCAGCGTGTCGTTGCTCGTCGACGACGCGCGGATGTTGCCGAGGATGCGAGTGAGGATGTCCAGCGAGGACCACGGCTTCAGCGATGCGTCGGTGAGCTGCTCCGTGCCGCCGAGGACTTCCTCCACGCGGGCGGCCAGCTCGGCCGCGTCGGTCAGCCGCCCGCCGTAGAACGGGTCGAGCAGCACGGTCTCGGTCGACCCCGCAACGCCGACCAAGAAGTGACCTGGGAGCCCGATCCCGCGCACTGCGACGCCGAGTCGCCGGCCAACCTCGAGGTAGACGACGGAGAGCAGGATCGGCAGCCCACGTCGCCGGCGGAGCACCTCGTGCAGGAGAGAGGCGCGCAGGTCGCCGTAGTCCTGGCTATAGCCCCGGAAGCCGGCGGCGTCACCCAGTGCAGCGCGCAGGCCGACGGCGACGTCGTACGCCGGCGCGTCGGACGTGACTGTGGCCAGCGCGTCGGCAGCCAGCTGGTCGAGGTGTGCCAGGCTTTCGGCGACGTCGAGGTCGGGCCGCACTTCGGCCCCGATCAGCAGGCACGCCAGCGCGAGGTCCACCTCGTCAGCCCTGACCACCTCGGCGAAGAGCCGTCGAGACTGGGCCGTCATCGCTGGTCCCTCATCACTGGGCCGTACGCCGGCGAGGGGCGGGAGGGATGAGCCGTCCGGCCAGCAGGTGACGTTCCTCGACGTGCGCCTCGTCGCCGCTGCGCGTGCGCACCACGAGCACCCCCGCGTGCCACGAGATGAGGTCGCCGAGAACGTCGCCCAGGCCGTCCCGGCTGTCGTCGAGCACGCGGCGCAGGGCGACCCGCCGCCCGACATCCGCCGGGCTGATGTGCACGCGGTAGGGCTCCGCTGCGCTTCCGCTGCTGGGAATCGTCACCACGTCCTGGGCCGCTAGTCGTGCCGAAGTGACGCCCCTCGCGCCTGGCTGTGATACTAGTTGGGCACACGGTGCAATCAGCCTGGTCAGCCCAGTGCGACCACCGCGGGCAGCAAGCTCGAGCACCTCGACAGCCATCCTCGAAAGGGAGCTTTCCGTGACCTACACCATCGCCGAGCCGTGCGTCGACGTGAAGGACAAGGCCTGCATCGAGGAATGCCCGGTCGACTGCATCTACGAAGGTGTGCGCTCGCTCTACATCCACCCGGACGAGTGCGTCGACTGCGGTGCCTGCGAGCCGGTCTGCCCCGTCGAGGCGATCTTCTACGAGGACGACGTGCCGGCCACGTGGAAGCAGTTCACCAAGGACAACAAGGACTTCTTCAACGACCTGGGCTCCCCGGGCGGCGCCTCGAAGATCGGGCCGCAGGCCTTCGACGGGCCCGTGGTTGCCGCGCTCCCTGAGTAGGTTTCGCGCTCCCTCGTCAGGTGGAGCGTGAGCGTGACCCCCGGCTACGCGCTGCCGGACTTCCCCTGGGACCGGCTGGTGCCCTATGCGCTCACGGCGCGAGCGCACCCCGACGGCATCGTCGACCTGTCGATCGGCACCCCGGTCGACCCGACTCCCGAGGTGGTCACGGCGGCCCTGTCCGCCGCTGCCGATGCCCCGGGCTATCCGTACGCCGCCGGCACACCTGAGATTCGCGCTGCCGCCTCGGCCTGGCTGCGCCGCCGGCTGGCGGTCGACTGCCCGCCAGACCAGATCTTGCCGACGATCGGCTCCAAGGAGCTGATCGCGCTGCTGCCGTTCCTGCTGGGGCTTCGAGGTCGGGTGCTCTTCCCGGCGCTGGCCTATCCGACGTACGACGTCGGCGCCCGGCTGGCCGGCTGCGAGCCGGTGCCGGTGCCCATGGCCGACGGGCTGCTGGACCTCAACGCGCTCGACTCCCTCGCCGACGGGGCCGTGCTGCTCTGGGCCAACTACCCGGCCAACCCCCACGGCCGGGTCGCGCCGGCTGCTCATCTGCGTGAGCTCCTGCGGTGGGCGCGCGGCCGCGGAGTGCTCCTCGCCAGCGACGAGTGCTACGCCGAGCTGGCCTGGGAGGCGCCCTTCACCTCCGCGCTCGCCGTCGACGGGACTGAGGGAGTCCTCGCGGTGCACTCGCTGTCCAAGCGGTCCAACGCGGCCGGCCTTCGCGCGGGCTTCGTCGCCGGCGACGCCGACGTCGTGGCGCGCCTGCTCGCCGTACGCCGCCACGCCGGCTTCCTCGTCCCAGCGCCCGTGCAGGCCGCGATGGTGGTCGCCCTCGCTGACGACGCGCACGTCGACGCGCAGCGCGCTGTCTACGCCGCTCGCCGCGACGTGCTGCGCGCTGCCGTCGAGAAGGCCGGCCTGGTCGTCGAGCACTCCGAGGGTGGGCTCTACTTGTGGGCGTCGCACCCGGCGTACGACGACTGCTGGGCGCTCGTGCAGGCACTGGCCGAGCGCGGCATCCTGGTCGCGCCGGGGGAGTTCTACGGTGGCGCGGGCGTGCGACATGTGCGCATCGCGCTGACCGCGACCGACGATCAAGTTGCCGGTGCCGCGCGTCGCCTGGAGGAGAGCTTGTGAAGACTGCGATCAGCGAGCTGTGGGAGCGTCGGGCCGATCTGTCACCGGCCGATGCCGACGCGCGCACTGTCGTGCAAGACGCGATCACGGCGCTGGACAGCGGGGAGGTGCGGGTCGCCGAGGTCGAGGCGGCGACCGGCGACGTCGTCGTACACGAGTGGGTGAAGCACGCGATCCTGCTGTCGTTCAAGGTGCTGGAGATGGCGCCCAGCGAGGCCGGGCCGTTCCACTACCAGGACCGCATGCCGCTCAAGACCCGCTTCGACGGCGTGCGGGTCGTGCCCGGGGCGATCGTCCGGTGGGGCAGCTATCTCGGGCCGGGCACCATCCTGATGCCGTCGTTCGTCAACATCGGCGGCTACGTCGACGAGGGCACCATGGTCGACACCTGGGCCACCGTCGGGTCGTGCGCGCAGATCGGGAAGCGGGTGCACCTCTCCGGCGGGGTGGGCATCGGCGGCGTGCTGGAGCCGCCCAACGCCGTGCCGGTCGTCATCGAGGACGATGCTTTCGTCGGCTCCCGCTCGATGGTCGTCGACGGCGCGCGGGTACGCCGTGGCGCCAAGCTCGGCGCCGGGTGCATCCTCACCGCGTCAACCCGGGTCTTCGACGCGGAGTCGGGCGACGAGCTGCCGCGCGGCGAGGCACCGGAGCGGGCCGTGTGCGTCAGTGCCTCTCGGGTGAAGTCCTTTCCTGGCGGTGACTTCGGGATGCCGTGTCTCCTGGTGCTCCGTCGGCTGGAGGGCACCGCCCATGACAAGCTCGCCCTCAACGACGTGCTCCGCGAGCACGGCGTCGCGACATGAAGGCTTCGTCGCTCGACCTGTCGCTCCCGGCAGCGGAGCTGCTGGCCGTCCTGGTCGACACCTCGTCGGTCAGCGGCCGCGAGGGACCGCTCTGCGATCTCGTCGAGGAGGCGCTCATCGGCTTGCCGCACCTGTCGGTGGCTCGCAACGGCGACGCGGTGGTCGCGCGCACCGCGCTGGGACGGGACCGTCGGGTGCTGCTCGGCGGCCACCTCGACACGGTGCCGGTGGCCGACAACCTGCCGTCACGCGTCGACGGCTCGCGGCTCTACGGCTGCGGCTCGACTGACATGAAGGGCGGCGTCGCCGTGATGCTGCGGCTGGCTCTGTCAGTGACAGAGCCGCGGCACGACCTCACTTACGTCTTCTACGACAACGAGGAGGTCGAGGCCGAGCGCAACGGCCTGCGCCGACTCGCCGCGCAGCACCGCAACTGGCTCGATGCGGACCTGGCGATCCTGATGGAGCCGACGTCGGCAGCGGTCGAGGCCGGCTGCCAGGGGACGCTGCGGGCCGACGTCTCCTTGGCCGGGCGGCGGGCCCACTCCGCCCGATCGTGGCTCGGCGACAACGCGATCCACGCGGCCGCGCCGGTGCTGGCTGCGCTGGCGTCGTACGACGCCCGCCGGGTCGTCATCGACGGCTGCGAGTATCGCGAGGGTCTGTCCGCGGTGCGCATCTCCGGTGGCGTGGCGGGCAACGTGATCCCCGACGAGTGCATCGTGACGGTGAACTTCCGCTTCGCTCCGGACCGCTCGGAGGACGACGCCGCCGAGCACGTGCGGTCGGTCCTGTCCGGCTTCGACGTCGCTGTGTCGGACTCCGCGGCGGGTGCCATGCCCGGGCTCGATCGCGATGTCAGCCAGGAGTTCCTCGCTGCTGTGGGGACGCCGCCGGCGGCGAAGCTCGGCTGGACTGACGTCTCGCGCTTCGCGGCCCTGGGCATCGCGGCGCTGAACTACGGTCCCGGCGATCCCAACCTGGCGCACACCCGGGACGAGTACGTCGAGCTGCCCGAGCTGGGCCAGACCGAGGACGTGCTGCGCCGCTTCGTCACCTGAGCACTCTCTGCGGATCTTGGACGCAGTGCGGCTGGCTCCCGCACGACCCGCGGGCGATGCGTCCAAGAGCCGCGCGAGGAGCGCGTGTCGCCTCGGTTAGGTTGGGTCCATGACGACTGACGAGGTCTCTCCGGCGACGCCCGAGCGCCAGCGCGGACCGGTGGTGCTGCGCCGCGGGGCAGTGAAGCCCGGCACGACGGACCAGCGGCTGCTCGACAGCCGGGGCAAGTCCGACTGGGTGCACACCGACCCGTGGCGGGTGCTGCGGATCCAGAGCGAGTTCGTCGAGGGCTTCGGGCTGCTGGCCGAGCTCGGCCCGGCGGTCAGCGTCTTCGGGTCGGCGCGTACGCCGGTCGACCACCCCGAGTACGCGCAGGGCGTCGCCCTGGGTGCGGCGTTGGCGAAGAAGGACTTCGCGGTCATCACCGGCGGCGGCCCCGGGATGATGGAGGCGGTCAACCGCGGCTGCTGCGAGGCGGGCGGGCTCTCGGTCGGCCTCGGCATCGAGCTGCCGTTCGAGCAGGGCCTCAACGAGTGGGTCGACGTCGGGATCCAGTTCCGCTACTTCTTCGCCCGCAAGACGATGTTCGTGAAGTACGCCCAGGCGTTCGTCATCACCCCTGGCGGGATGGGCACCCTCGACGAGCTCTTCGAGGCGCTCACCCTGGTGCAGACCCGCAAGGTGACGATGTTCCCCGTCGTCCTGCTCGGCACGGCGTACTGGGGCGGCCTGCTCGACTGGATTCGCGGGACGATGCTGCCGTCCGGAAAGATCTCGCCCGCCGACCTCGATCTGCTCCAGGTCACCGACGACGTCGACGAGGCGGTGGGGATCATCGCCGCTTTCGCCGAAGCACGGCACCGGGAAGGCCGGGTCTAGTGCGGCGTCCGGGCAAGGAGCGCTAGGCCTCCGTGGCGACCATCTGCGTCTTCTGCGCTTCCTCCATGGCAATTCCCCAGCGATACGTCGAGCTCGCGGCTGAAGTCGGTGCCGAGATCGCCCGGCGCGGACACAGTCTGGTGACCGGCGGTGGCTCGGTCTCGGCGATGGGGGCGGTGGCCGGTGCGGCGCGCGCCGGTGGCGCTCGCACCGTCGGCGTCATCCCGCGCGCGATTCTGGAGCTCGAGGTGGCTGACCACGACGCTGACGAGCTCGTCGTCGTCGACACCATGCGCGAGCGCAAAGGTGAGATGGACCGCCGCTCCGATGCGTTCATCACCTTGCCCGGCGGCATCGGCACGCTCGAGGAGCTGCTCGAGGTCTGGACTGCCCGCACCCTGCGGATGCACGACAAGCCCGTGGTGGTCTGCGATCCTGACGACGCCTTCGCGCCGCTGCGGACGCAGATCGACCAGATCGTCGACCGCGGCTTCGCCCGGGCGTCCATCCGTGACGCACTCACGTGGACGACGACGGCGTACGACGCCGTGGATGCGGCGGAAGGCTCCGGGTCCGCCGTCGCTCCGCTCGCCGAGGAAATCCTCGAGTCAGATCCGTGATTCTGCGCGAGGATCGCTGCCATGACGCCTGAGGACTACCTCCGGCACCTGCGTGCTGACGCCGCCCGGCTGGCCGAGGTAGCCGCACCGCGGCTCCGCGAGCCGGTGCCGAGCTGCCCGGAGTGGGACGTCGCCGCGCTGGTGGAGCACGTCGCGATGGTCTATCAGCACAAAATCGCCTGCATGCGCTCGGGGCGGCCGTCCGAGTGGCCGCCGGAGACGCCGGGCGGTGACGTGGTCGAGTGGCTGAGCTCGAGTCTCGATGAGCTGGTCGGTGAGCTGACCACCCGTGGCCCGGATGCGCCGTCGTACACGTGGTATCCCCCGGATCAGACCGTCGGGTTCTGGTTTCGTCGGATGGCGCAGGAGACGGCGGTGCACCGAGTCGACGCGGAGCTCGCGGCCGGAGCCGGTCACGTCACGCCGATCGACCCGGCGCTGGCCACCGACGGCATCGACGAGCTGCTCGTCGCGTTCCTCGGCGGCGACTGGTCGGACGAGCCGGTGCTGGCGGCGTCGGGCAGCACCGTCGCAGTGCGCACAACTTCATCGACGCCGGCAGGCGTGGCCGACGCCAGCTGGGAGCTCGCGCTGCTGCCGACCGCCGTACCCGTCTCGCGGGGCGGATCGGCTGCCGATCTGACGGTCGCCGGTGACCCGCACAGCTTGCTGCTCTGGCTCTGGGGCGGCCGCGTCGGCGACGACGTGGTCGCCATCGACGGCAGCCGCGCCGTGCTCGCCGAGCTCCGCGCCCGCCTCACCCTGGTAACCGACTAACCCGCGCCCGCCGCCCTGCCTGCCCACCCACGACGGCATCCGCCGGACCCCCGCCCCCCGGGGACTGTGGACTCGCAGAGTCCGCAGTCGTGCGCACTGCGGACTCCGCGCGTCCGCAGCCGGCGCCGGGCAGCGGCCGGTCACCCACAGGTCAGCCCCACTGGTCGACACCGCGATCAGCGCAATGCGCCCGGTGCCCAGCCGCACACACACCGGCGGTCGCCGGCGTGTACGACGACGATGTCGGTAGGCCACGTCGCTGACCGGAGTCCGGTCTTGATGCGCCCTTCCAGGCGCGCTCCGTCTCGCAAGTCGCGGACATCCAGGCGCACCAGTACGACGCCAGTACGCCCAGTGGTCACCGCCCGGCGGCCGTCGCGACCCGACTGCAGCACCGTGTCGTGGGCGTCGCGACCGTCGTAGTCGTAGGCGACGCCGACTTCGTAGTAACCGTCGTACGGGCCCACCAGCTGCCCGTCTGGCGTACGCAGCGAGACATTGCAGTGGTCCGGTGCCAGGTCTCGTCGCGAAAGCGACCGCTGGACTCGGACCTCGGGACCCGAGTCGTGGCCGAGGTCGTAGGCACGCAGCGCCGCGCTGAGTCGACTGGCCCCAGGCACCCCTTCGCACGTCCGCCCGCGGAGCATCTCGAGGTCGACCATGTCGTGGAAGACCACGTGCTGCACGACCCCGAGCAGCCTGGTGGCGCCCAGGTGCGCGGTCAGGGTGAGCACCGTCGATCCGACATCGAGCAGGGGCAGCCCAACGGGAGTGAACCCGACGACCGCCTCATCCCACTACCGCAGTCGTCGTACTTCCGCTACGGCCGCTCGCGGTCGTCGGGCGCCCGGCACCGCGACCTCTGGGACCGCTGGCGGTGCGCAGCCCGGTAGGCCATGCAGCCAGCCTGCGGTCCGACCGCTGGCCGCGCACGGGCGACGTAAGGCGAGGTAGGCGATCCACAGCCGCTGCTCGGGAGTGTCCGGGGTGCCTTCGATGACGTAGACACCGGGATGGGGCAGGCGCAGCACGCGCTGGGCCACTGCGTGGAGCAGGTCCGACGCGCGCATGCCGCAGCGCGCCGCCTGCGCCCGGCAGAAGGTCCCCGACTGGCGACCGGCCACCGCGAAGAGGGAGGGAGGCATCGTTCGACGGTGCCGCACCCTGAGGCTGCCAGGGGCCGAGCACGAGGAACCTGTGGACGAGCCCCCCCCCGCCGCTCGACTGCGGACCCGGCAAGTCCGCAGTGAGCACGACTGCGGAGCCACAAGGTCCGCAGTCGGCGGCGCGGCGCGCGGGGGACAGGGGGCTAGGGGCGGGGCGGGACTTCGGGGATGGGCAGGAGCGGGGGCAGTACGGCGCGGCCGGGGGCGGCCGCCGCCGCATCGAGGCCAAGGCGCTCCGCCGGCCAGCGCTTGCGGGAGTTAAGTGCGAGCTTGTTCATCAGGTTGACCGCCGCCGGGTCCTCCGACGCCGGCCGGATCTCGACCAGCCCAGCGTCGACGAGCCCGCGCATCCACTCCACCCCACGGGCGGTGCGTACGACGGTGAGCGTCCAGCCGTCGCCCTGGCCGAGCCCGCCGGTCGAGATATCGGCGTGCTCGGCGGCGAAGTCGGGGCAGGTGACACAGCCCGGGCGGGTGTGCACGTGGGTCGACTTGAGCGGGATGTCGACGCGCGTGCCCAGGCCGCCATCACCGGTGCCGGGCTCGCCGTGCCAGACGATGAACTTGCCCTTGATGTTGACCTTGTTGATCGTCTCCAGCGGGATGCCGTGCTCCTCCACCAGTGCGCCGGCGTACATGCCGTCATAGGTGAAGGTCTTCGAGCACAGCAACCCGATGGTCAGCTCGATGCGATTGGCGTACTTGTTCAAGCCGCGGGATCGCACCGTGCCGTTGATCGAGGCCTGGCAGCTCATCCCGACCAGCGCGAGCTTCTTGAGCTTTCGCGACTCCGCCTCGCGCATCGCGAGCGGGTTGGCAGAGTAGGTGTAGCGCGACCCGGCGGTGCGCAGCACTCCCTCGCGGTCGGTGACGACGCAGGGTGCGGCGTCCAGCTCGCGCTCAGGGGAGTCGCCGGAGACCAGCGCCCCGTCGATGGCACCCGTCTCGAGCCCCCAGATCAGCAGGGCGGAGACCAACCCGCCGTCCTGGCCCGCAGCATGCACGGCGGGGTCGAGCGCGCGCACGAGGAGCAGGCTCTCGTAGGTGCCGATCGGCTCGTTCGCGGCCCGCGGCCGGCCGAAGAGCGCGACGTCGGCAGCGACCTCCCAGTCGCGGAATCGCGGGCAGGCCCGGGTGCAGATGTCGCAGCCGTTCTCCCCGTGCAGGCAGTTGTCGGCGAGCGTCG
>DATLOQ010000043.1:0-22888 GCA_035536235.1 Mycobacteriales bacterium | reverse complement strand
CTGCAGCACCCCCTGCGCCAACCGCGTCAACGTCGCGGCCTTCCGCGCCAGGCAACGTGGCCGCGCATGAGCCCAACCGTGAGCTACTTCCCCTGGGGACCTGGGCTCCCGCGCCTGGACTCGAACCAGGAACAATTCGGTTAACAGCCGAGCGCTCTGCCAATTGAGCTACGCGGGATCGAACTCGCCAGAGGATAGCAGTCCACGGCAGAGGCCCATCACCTGACGATGCATCCGGGAGGAGCCGTAGGAGACCGCAAGGCAGCCCATCACGTGCTTAGCAGAGCGTCGAGTCGCGTCGGGCACAGCCCGATACGGCTTGCCGAATTGATCGGCAGGGATGTTCGTGAGCTCGACCCAGAAGCTGACCGCGGCATCGAGATCTAGGCCCTCGTGCAGATAGAGGTAAGCCCGAAGGCGCGCCTCGTCGATCTCGAAGTGCTCACGCAGCCAGCGCAGGTAGAACCTGATAATCGCTGGATTCGTGTTGACGAGCTTCAAGTCCCCATCAGTCTTGCTGCCCTCACCCGCATACAGCGCTACCCCGGCGGCAAGGAATGCATCCGGGGACAGGCCGGTCATCCGGGCTTGTCCCCACCTGTCGCACTCGGCGATCTCGGCGAGCTTCCGGTCGTGCAGCGCGCCCTTGGTGAGCCGGGCCGGTGGGCGCCAGAGATCGCGCGGCGGGCCCGGGAGGTCGCGGATCCAAGGATGGAGCGTCCCCACCGGGATACAGAGAGCAGCGGCAATGGCTTTGATGGTCATGCCGGAAGCGCGCAGCGCCCTGGCTTGCTCGCGGACCTCCAGTGGATGCATACAGCCAGGATCGAGATGAGGTGCGACAGATCGACGTACGCCGTCCACAGGGCGGTTGCCTCGGGGAGAGCGGGGTATTTCGACCCTGACCACCCCACCACGGAGGATCGAGATGATGACCAAGACGACGTTCCTGCTCGGCTTCGGCGCAGGATACGTGCTCGGCTCGAAGGCCGGCCGCCAGCGCTACGAGCAGATCATGCGCCAGACCCGCTCGTTCCTCGGCCGGCCCGAGGTGCATGACGCGACGCACCTGCTCAAGGAGCAGGCCGGCTCGGCGCTCAGCACCGCCAAGAAGGTCGTTACCGACAAGGTCGGCCACGGCGACGACGGTGACTCACCGGGCGCGGCGTACGCCGGGGTAAGTGGCTCCGGGCGCATCGACCCGTACCCCGCCTAGCCGATGAGCCAGCACGACGACCTGACAAGCGGCCTGACCGAGCAGGGTGAAGAGGGCGTGATGACGCCGCCTCACCAGCCGGTCGCCGCGCTCGATTTCGGCACCACCGTCGAGGAGCAGCTCGACGGTGAGCCTCTGGATGGACGACTGACCAGAGAGCTGCCGGACCCCGCGATAGAAGAGATCGACCAGATCGAGACCGCGGCCGACGTCGCGGCTAACCCCCTGCTCAACGACCCCACCACCGAGGAGACCATCCAGTGAGCACTCTCGTCCGCGACGTCATGACCGCTGATCCCGTCACCCTCGACAGCACTGCCACGGTCGTTGACGCCGCTAAGGCCATGCGCGACTCGGACATCGGCGCCGTTATCGTGCTCGACTCCGGCACGACGTGCGGCATCCTCACGGATCGTGACATCGCGATCCGCGCCGTTGCGGACGGCGAGGATCTCGCCTCGATGTCCGTGGGCTCGATCTGCTCTGCCAACGCGACCACGATCACTGCAGACGCCACCGTCGAAGACGCGCTCGCCGTCATGCAGCGGGAGGACGTACGCCGCCTGCCCGTGGTCGACGGGGATCTGCCGATTGGCATCGTGAGCCTGGGCGACGTGTCGCAAGAGGGCGGTGCCGGCGAAGCCCTAGCCGACATCAGCGCCGCACCCGCCAACAACTAGCGCGGGACACCGCATGCCACCTAGCACGCCACGCGATGCCACCGGAATGACGGAGGCGCTCGCCCATTTCGAGGCTGAGGGGTACACCGGGCAGATGGCGGCCCGCGATGGCGCCGCAGTGATGTGCTTCAGCTGCCGCGCCGAGTCGCCAGCCCGCGAGGTGTCGCTCCAAGGGATGATCCGGACCGAGGGCGCGTCGGACCCGGCGGACATGACCGCAGTTGCTGCCCTGATCTGCCCCTCGTGCGAGGCCAAGGGGACCGTGGTGCTGCACTTCGGTCCAGGTGCCACCCTGGAGGAGTCCGAGGTTCTCCGGGCGCTGGAAGACGACCGCGGCGAGACCGGGATCACCGCCTCGGAGCCCGCCCGTCAGTAGCAAAACGGCACGAGAATCTCACTTCCCAGGGCGAATCCTCCCGCCATGGTGCATCGTTGAGCGACCATGCGCCCCCTGACCTCACGCCGCCCGGACCGTCTTCGAGTGCTCCCCGCGCTCCTGCTCGTCGGCATGGTCCTCTGGGCCGGACCTGCGGCCGCCGCCGTACAGCCACGCACCTGGCACGGCGACCAGGCTCGGGTCACCGCTGCCCAGGCGCCCGGCCGTAACGGCTCCGGGGTCCTCGTCGCCGTGATCGACACCTACGTAGACGGGTCGCACCCCGCGTTCGGCGGCCGCGTGCTCGCCGGCGCTGACTGCGTCAACGGCTGCCGCGCCGGCGCGGCGGCACCCGACGCCTGCGAGCACGGCACGCACGTGGCCGGCACCGTCGCCGCCAGCGACTACGGAGTCGCCCCCGCAGCGCGAATCCTGCCGCTGCGGGTGCTCGCCTACGACCCGGCCGAGAAGCTGTGCACGGGCTCCTCCGACGACGCCGCCGCCGCGATCCGCTTCGCCGTACGCGCCGGGGCGAAGATCATCAACCTCTCCCTCGGCGGCTCGGTACCGCTCGTCGCCCAGGATCCCGACATGATCAACGCAGTCTCCGAGGCTGCGGACGCCGGCATCGTGGTCATCTTCGCGGCCGGCAACAAGTCCTTCCCCGTCACTGACCAGTACGGCGGCGACGCACTCATCGTCGCCGCGACTGACAACGCTGGTCGCCTCCCCACCTACAGCCAGCGCGGCAGCGGCGTCGACCTGGCAGCGCCGGGCGGCAACGCGCCCTCCGGCACCTGCACCGCCGACACCTGCGTCGCGTCGCTTTGGCCCAACGGCGAGTACGCCGCGATGGCCGGCACCTCGATGGCCGCACCGCACGTCGCCGGACTCGCTGCGCTGCTCATCGCCCAGGCCCCATCGCGTGGCCGCGCCGACGTGATCGCCGCGATGCGCAGCACCGCCCGGCCGCTCGCCGACGCGGGCAGCGGGCTGATCGACATGGCCGCGGCCCTGCGGATCCGCGGCGGGGGAAGCGCACCCGCACCGGCGCCGAGGCCCTCCGCCAGCACTGCCGCTCCCCGACCAGCACCGAAGCCCGCACCCGCGCCGAGCCGAACAGCGCCGGCCCGCACGCCTGCGCGCCAGCCGATCAGCCCGCCAGTGGCGGTCGCCAAGCCCGCGCCGCTGGTGCAGGCACCGCCTCAGGTCAGGTCCTCGGCTCCCACCACGGCGGCATCGAGCCCGTCGGCGCCTGTCGATCCCACCCAGTTCGCTTCTGCAGCGCCCTCCCCCGCTTTCGAGTCGCCCAAGGCTGTCGCGCTCACCAGCCCACGGAGCTCCTCGCGGGCCGTGCCAGCCGGCATCGCCGCCGGCCTAGCGGTGGCGGCCGGCCTCGGGGTGCTGACGCTGCGCTTCGCACCGCGCCGCTAGCCAGGGCGTTTACTCGGCGTACGCCGATGCGACCGCTCAGCTGTATCGACTGATGTAGCCGCGCCGCCGGAAGAGCCGCAGCATGTGCGCGACGAATCCGAGTGCGCCAACGGTCAGCAGCAGGGTCGTCGCCGCCGCCCACCCGAGCTCGCGCCACGGCATCGCCTCGCCGTCGACGAGATCCCGACCGGCGGCGAAGGCGTGCGTCGTCGGCAGCAGGTTGCTCACGGGCCGCAGGAACGCCGGCAGCGCGCTCACCGGGTAGAAGGTGCCGGACAGCGGCATCACCACGAACAAGATGCCCCAGGCGAGAGCCTCCGCGCCGGTGCCGAAGCGGAGCACGAGGCCGATGACGAACATCGCCACGGCCCAGCCGGCGACCAGCAGCACGGCCACTACCGGCACGAGCGCGAACCCCAGGTCGGTGACGTCGAAGGCGTAGAAGCCCAATGCCGCGAGCATCACTGCACCCACGCCCATGGCCAGCTTGATCATGCCGAAGAGCGCGACGCCGGCGACGTACTCCATCTCCTTGATCGGCGTCACCATGAGGCTCAGCAGGTTGCGCGACCACGTCTCCTCGAGGAAGCCGGTGGCTACCGCGATCTGCGACTGGTAGACGACGTGCCACAGCACGATCCCGGCGAGCAGATAGCCAGCGCCCGCCTCGACACCGCTGACACCTTCGCCTTCCTTGGCGAAGTAGACCGCGAGCGAGCCGAATAGCAGCGTGTCGACCAGCGGCCAGACCGTGACGTCGAAGAGCCGGTGCGGGCTGCGCTGCAGCACCAGCGCCTGCCGCCGGGCGACTGCCTTGATGCGCAGCCACCGCGCCCGAGCCGGGGTGACGCGTGCCACCGTCGTCATCGGAGTCATCGTCGTCATCGGACCGGCTCCTCGGAGAAGTGCAGGAAGACCTGCTCGAGGTCGCCGCGGCCGAAGCGCTCGGCGACCTCCTCGGGGGTGCCGTCGGCGACGACCTTGCCGGCCGAGAGGAAGACCACCCGGTCGCAGAGCCGTTCGACCTCGAGCATGTTGTGGCTGGTGACCAGCAGCGCCGTGCCCTCCTCCGCGCAGAGGCTGAGCAGCCCGGTGCGCACGCGCAGTGCGACATCGGGGTCGAGGGAGGCGGTCGGCTCGTCGAGGACAAGAAGTTGCGGCTGGTGCAGCGAGGCCTTGACGATGCCGACGAGGGTCTTCTGACCGCTCGAGAGCTCCGTGCCCATCGCCGACTCAAGGTGGCCGATGCCGAAGCGGTCCAGCGTTCGCTGGGCCTGCCCGACCGGGTCCGCCAACCCGTAGAGCTCGGCGTACATCCGCAGGTACTCACGGACCCGCAGCTTCTCCGGCAGCGGCAGGTAGCCGGCGGCGAAGCCGACGTGGGCCATCGCCTCCGAGCGTTGGCCGGGGAGCCGGTGACCAAGTATCTCCACTGTGCCAGCGTCCGGGGTCACGACGCCGAGCAGCATCATCAGCGTCGTGGTCTTGCCGGCGCCGTTGGGCCCGAGCAGCGCCACCCGCTCGCCGGAACGGACCACGAGGTCGACGCCGTCCACGGCCCGCGCGCGGCGGTAGTCCTTGACGAGCCCGTTGGCCCGCAGTGCTTCCCTCATGTCACGAACTGTGTCAGCCCCACGCCGGCGGCGCGAATGCATTCCCGCAAAGCGGCCGCAGATGAGCACGCCCTCGGGAACGAGCGCAGCTACTCTCGTGCTGATGAGCATGTGGAAGTGTGCCGGCTGCCAGGGCGCCAACCCCGAGGGGATGCGCTTCTGCGGCCACTGCGGTGCGCCGGCCGTGCCGGCGGAGACAGATCCTGCTCCGGTCGAGGCGAAGGCGGAGCCCGCCAGCGGCGCCCTGCGCAGCTTCGTCTCCAAGCAGGTCGCCGACCGGCTGCTGGAGGGCCAGCTCACCGAGGACAACCGGCTGGTCACCGCCCTCTTCGCCGACCTCTCGGGGTTCACCCCGCTCGCCGACCGGCTCGACCCCGAGGCGCTGCTGGAGGTGATGGACCCGATCCTGCGCCGGCTCACCGACGTCGTCGGCCGGTACGACGGCTACGTCGACAAGTTCGCCGGTGACGCGCTGCTCGTGCTCTTCGGTGCCCCGGTCGCGCACGACGACGACGCTGAGCGGGCGTTGCTCGTAGCGCTCGACATGCACGCCGAGCTCACTGCCATCTGCGCCGAGCGGGCCGACGATCTGGCCCTCACCCTGCACATCGGAGTGAACTCCGGCCGGGGCATCGCGCGGGTCATGGGCAGCGAGACTCGGCTCGACTACGCGGTGCTCGGCGACGCGGTCATCCTCGCCCAGCGCCTGGAGTCTGCTGCGCCGGCGGGCGAGACCTACGTGGGAGAGACCACGGTGGAGCTGGCCCGGCGTCATTTCGCCTTCGAATCGGTCGGCGAGCTCACGCTCAAGGGCAAGGCGAAACCGGTACCAGCGTGGCGGCTCGTCGGGCGCGCTCGCCTGCCGGCTGAGGCCAGCCGCAGCGGGCTGGTCGGCCGCGAGCGTGAGCTGGCCACGCTCGTGGAAGCCCTTGCGGCGCTGCGCGAGGGCGCCGGCGCGCTCGTCACGGTCACCGGCGAGCCAGGCGTCGGCAAGTCCCGGCTCCTCGACGAGCTGCGCTCCAGGGCGGCCGCCGAGGGGGTCACCTGGCTGCCGACCAGCTGCCTGTCCTACGGCGCCGCGCTGCCGTACTGGCCCTACGCCGAGCTGGTGCGCCGGCTCATCGGGGTGGCCAAGGAGGACCCGCCCGAGATCGCGACAGAGCGGCTGACCCACGCGCTCGACGCGCTGGAGGCACCCGACCTACGCCCGTACTTCGCCCAGCTCATCGGACTCCCCGCACCGGAGCTCGCCGAGCGCGACCCGGAGGCGGCTCGGCGGGAGCTGCATGCCGCCATCGCCACCGGCGTAGGTCGGCTGGCCGCCAACGGTCCCCTCATCCTCGCCGTCGAGGATGTCCACTGGCTGGACTCGGCCTCGCGCACGCTGACCGCAGAGCTTGCCGAGGGCTGCGCCGACGGTGGGTTCCTCCTGCTGCTGACCGGTCGACCCGAGGCGACACCGGCGCTCGCGGAGCTGCTGGCCGGGGCCCGCTACGACGTCGCCGTAGCGCCGTTGGCGGCCACGGCGGTCGAGTCGCTGCTCACCGAGATCCTCGGGAGCGCTCCGCCGGAGCGCCTCACTGATTTGATCGCCGAGCGCACCGGGGGCAACCCCTACTTCGTCGGCGAGGTGGTGCGAGCGCTGCGCGACTCGGGGTCGCTGCACCGCGATGGAGACGCGTGGGCGATGAGCGCGGACTGGGACGTCGGCTCCCTGCCGCCCACGGTCGAAGGCGTGCTCTCGGCGCGCATCGACGCCTTGCCCGCCGACGCAGTTCGCGTGCTGCAAGCCGCCGCGGTCATCGGGCGGCGGGTCGCGATTCCGTTGCTGGAAGGGCTGCTCGACCGGGCCGATGCTGCAGCGCTCACCGAGCTGCGCGCCCGCGGGTTCTTCGACGACGCCGGCGACGAGCGCGAGCCGGTCGTCGTGTTCCACCACGCGCTCGCCCAGGAGGTCGCCTACGGGCGGCTGTTGCGCCGCCAGCGCCGCGACTTGCACCGACGGCTTGCCGATGTCGCCGAGGAGCTCTACGGCTCCGGGGACGACGTCATCGACGTGCTGGCGCGTCACCTCTACCTCGGCGAGGCCGGCGCGAAGGCCGGCGACTACCTGCTGCGCGCGGCGGACCGAGCCGAGCGGCTGTTCGCCAATGCAGAGGCGATCGAGCACCTGCGCCAGGCGGCCGAGGTATTCGGAGCCCATGGCCGGCTGGGCGAGGTGCTGGTGCGCTGGGCCGGGCTGCTGGAGCTGGGCGGCCAGTACGACGAGGCGCTGCCGCTGTACGAGCAGGCTCGCGACGCGGGGGCTGGAGTGCGGGCCTGGGCCGGGCTCGCCGCGACGCTGCGCAAGCAGGGCAAGTATCTGCACGCGCTCAAGGTCGTCGACGAAGCCTTCGCCGACGAACGGCTCGCTGCGGCGGACGTCTCCCCGCTGTGGCTGGAGCGCGGCTGGACGTTTTCGGTATCGGGCCGCTTCCCGGAGGCCATAGAGGCAGCCCAGACCGGGTTGGAGCAGGCAGAGCCGAACGGCTCGGTCGCGGGCTACCTGCTGCTGCAGCTAGCTCGCGCAGAGGCTGTCTGCGCCAGTCACGCCGCAGCTCTCGATCACGCCACCGCGGCCGAGACCATCTTCCGCGAGACAGCCGACCTCAGGGGCGGGGTCACGGCGGCGCGAATCCTCGGCCAAGTGCTCAATGAGCTTGCGCGAAACGCAGAGGCCGCGGAGGCGCTTGGCAGCGGGCTCGCGCTCGCAGAGCGCCTTGGTGCCGTTGAAGAGATCGGCGGGTGCCTGGTCAACCTCGGCCTGGTCAAGCTCGCGCTCGGCGAGGTGGAAGTTGCCATCGACTGCGATCGCCGGGCCATCGAGTCCTTCGAGCGCATCGGCCACGGAGCAGGAAGCGCTATCGCTCATGCCAACCTGGCAGAGAAGCTCCTGCACCAGGGTGACTTCAACGCCGCCATCGCGGCGGCAGACAGGGCGACCGAGGTCGCCCTCGAGATCGGCCACGAGATGACCGTAGCCGACGCGATGCAGACCAAGGCCGAGGTCCTCCTTCGCCGCGGCGAGCCGGTCGCGGCAGCCGAGTGCGCCGAGCGCGCCGCGGGAAGGTACGGCGGCATGAACGCGCTCCGATATGCCGCGGAGGCCTGGCAGCTTGCGGCGCGCGCTTGGCAGGCGGCCGGCAACACTGAGCAGGCCCGGGCAGCAACGGCCCGGGCCTGCCTAGTGGAGGAACCCACTAAAGGAAATTGAAGTGCTTCCCGCCAGCTGTTCCCTCTTCCCGCTGCACCAATTCGCATCCAGTGTCCGGGCCGCGATCGAAGACGTGCGGACCGTTGCCCGCAGTTGACAGCACATAGACGCAGATTTGGCTGTCGTCATCGCCCACGGTGGTGTTGAACCCGACGCTCGACGTCGTGCCGTCGCCGCTGAGAGTGATCTCCTGAAGCGGCTCGGTCGAGCCCGCCTCGTCGAGGATGACGAGGGTGTACCGGACCGCCCGACAGCTGGCATCCGCGAGGTCGACGAGGATGCTGAGCGTGCTGTCGCTGCGGTAGACCCCTGACGCTCCGACGAAGTCGGCACAGGCAGGTCCCTGGACGTCGCCAGCATGGGCGGGCGCGGCGGGTAAGCCGCCCGCGATGACCGCGGCCGCGAGCAGGGCTAGAGCGCGAAACTTCATGTGTCCTCCTACTTGTTCTGGATGAACGTGCTGGTCAGGCCGGCGAAGGTGAAGGTGCTTCCGCTGCGAGGTCTGCCGGTGCCCTCGACGAGCAGGTTCACGCGGTGGTCGAGAAGACGCGGATTGGCCGTGAAGAACCGCTCCAGGGTCACGCGGTCGAACTTCGCGGTGCCCACGCCCTTCTTGGCATCGACGGTCCAGCCGATGTTGGAGAAGGTGGCCGGTCGGCCGGCAACCTGGGTGATCTTCACTGTGTTGGCCACGATGTCGCTGAGCGACCGGTACGGCAGCCGAATCGACACCGTCACGGTGTTGCCGCTGGAGTGGATCGGGAAGGGGTCCGGGCTGAACGTCACGAACGAGCGGTAGCTCGTCGCCGCCCCGCACGGCCCGCCCGCGGTGAAGAGGTCGTCGTTGTTCGGAATGCCGTCGAGGTCGTGGTCAGCGTCGTGGTTCGCCGGCTCGGCATCCGAGCCGGCCGGGAAGCAGGAACCCGACTCCACAAGTGCTGACAACCCGTCGTGGTCGGCGTCCGGCAGGATCGTGTACGTGACCTGCTCATCGTCGGAAAGACCACTGCTGTCAGTGGCCGTCAACCGGGCCGTGTAGCTGCCGGGTGCCCAGCCATCACTGGGCGACGGCAGGTCCACGGCCGGTCCGGAGCCAGTGGCAACGACCCCGCCGCCGGGGCCGGTGACCGCCCATTGCAGAGCACTGCCGCCCAGCTGGCCGTCCTCGGCGTCCTTGCCGGTGCCGACCATCGGGATCGAGTCGAACTGCAGGAACGCCTGCCCCGCGGTCGGCCCGTAGATCGCGGCCGTGGGCGGCTTCTGTGCCGAGCCGGCGGGCGCCTGCGAGTCAGGGCCCTGGTCAGAGCGGTCGATGCCGTCGGTGAGCACCGCGATCAGGGTCCCGTCCGCGCACGCCAGCGACGGGTCGAACACTGTGTCGAAGGTGGCAGTGGTGGCGTCGGCTGCACTCGGCGTCAGGGCGACCGCCACCACGTAGTCGACTCCACCGCAGCGGTAGAACAGATCCAGCAGCAGGGCGGCCGGGAACTCGTCGGTGCCGAGGACGGTCACCGGCTGGCGTCCCGTCCGCGGCGCCGGCCGCGCCGCGCGGACGTACACGTCGTTCTGGCCGTTCGTGTCCTCCTCGACGAACTGCTGCGACGAGGTGAATGAGACCACGCCACCGGCGCCATCGACGGCCGGGTCGTTGCCATTGGGGCAAGGACCATCGCAGCCGCCCTCAAAAATTTCACCTGGGCTGGGGTTGGGGCTGGGGCTCGGGCCGGGTGTCGCAGTGGGCACAACGGTGATGTGCTCCGTCGTCCCCAGCTGCCGGTCGCGGAGGAACACATCGGTGTCACGACCTGAGTCGCTCGCCGCCAGGTTGACGGCCTGCGATGCGAACGCGACGAACCGACCGTCGTCACTGATGTCCGGCCGGAAGCTGTCCCCGACAGCTTCGCCGCCTTCCGCCGCCACGCTCACGCGTTCGGTGTTCCCCGGGTCGATCGTGCGGAGGAAGATGTCAGTGAACCCGCCGGTGTCCCCTTCACCGACGAGGTTCGTCGCAGAAGACTCGAAGACCACCGCCGACCCGTCGGGCGTGATGACCGGATCGCCGCTGAAGCCGTCTCCGAGCGCCCCCTCCGGATCAACGGACACCGCGATCGTGGTATCGGTCGCTCGATCCAGGCGGAAGATCTGCGACCCGCCGTAGGCAGAGTCGACCCCGAGGCTGGCGGCGGAGGATCGGAAGGCGACGTATCGGCCGTCGTCGCTCACGGTCGCGCTATCGCCGTTTGCCTCTAGACCAGCGCTACCGACACTGACCCGTTCGGTAGTACCACGGCCGAGGTTTCGGAGGAAGACATCGGTCTCAGCGTTGGTGTCGCCCGTGACCAGGTCAGTGGCGTCGGAACTGAAGACGACGAACTGTCCGTCGCCGCTGATCTCCGGGTCGTAGCTGTACCCGGTCGCCTGGCTGTCGTTCACGCCAACACTGACGCGGATTACGTCCCCGGTCTGCCGGTCGTACCGGAAGACGTCGGGTTCGACATTCGTGTCGTCCGCCACGAGGTTGGACGCGAACGACTCGAAGGCGACGTAACGCCCGTCGGCGCTGATCGAGGGGTTGATGCTGTAGGAGTCCCCGGGGGTCCCGGTAGCTCCCATCGAACGGCTGATGAGCTCGACCGCGCCGGTGTCGCGGTCGCGGACGAAAACGTCAGTGTTCTCGTTCGTATCTCCCGGGACCAGGTTGGCAGCGTCGGACTCGAAGGCGACAAATTTTCCGTCGCCGCTCACGTCGGATGACGAGCTGAAGCCGTCGCTTTGCGAGCCGTCCGCGGCCTCGCTGATCCGGCGGAACTCAGTACCACCGGTGCCCGTGGAGCCGCCGGTCACCGAGAGCCCGGTCACCCGCGGCTTGCCGTTGCGGTTGCGCTCATACAGGAGTTGCGACCCCCGCCGCAGCTCGATGCGGGTCGCCGAGGTGTCGTAGGGAAACGCGGAGGAGAACAGGCCGACGGGATGGGTCTGCGTCTGCCCATCCCCGACGTGGTCGTGCGCAGACTCAGCGAAGTACACCGGCACCCCGAAGGACTCCAGCACGGTGGACCCCCGGAGGTAGCGCAGCACGTACTCGCTGGCCGGGTCGATCGCCGTACGCGGGACGCCTGCGGCGAAGTACGACTCGAGCACGTTGGCTACCGTGCCGTCCGTGTTTCCGGTGATGACGAATGTCGGATCCGCGCCGACGCCGTTCGGGGTGCCCAACGTCCCGGAAGTCGCACAGTCCGACGTCGTGGCCCCGCCGAGCGCGCAGAGCAGGAACGCCCAGTCATCCTTCTCGAAGATCGTCGTGGTGTTGTTCGAGTCGGTGGACAGGGTCAGTGCGGTCCGGTCCTGCGCCAGGAAGGACCGGAGGCTGACGTTGTAGCCGCGGTTCGGCGAAGGCACGTCCGCCTCGCGGTTCGGCGAGTGGTAGTCGCTGTAGGGGTCGTCGCGCGTGCTCGTCACCAGGCCGAGGGTGTGCGAGATCTCCATCGCCATGAGCGATCCGGCATTCGACGGGACACCCGGCGCGTCGGGAATGAGCCGCACCCAGGCCTCGGGCGAGCTGACCGAAGCAATCCCCTCGGCGCACCCTTGCGCGCTCCCGAGGGTACGGGTGTCCTTGACGACGCCGAGCACCTTGTCGGCAGTGGCCTGCGGATTGGCTGTGTTCCACGACTGGAGGAACTGCGCCAGCGTCGGCTTGAGCGAGGCGAAGTTCGAGCTCGTCCCGCAGAACTTCCCGTCGCTGTTGAGCGCGCTGCTGAGGTCGAGCAGGCTCGGGTTGATCGTGTAGCGCAGTCCCCCGGTGGGGCTCGCCAGGTCGCCGATGCCATCGGGAACCGGCAGCATCCGGGCCAGCGCGGTCAAGCCGTTCTGGGTCGTCGTCCGGGCTAGCGCGTCGAACTCACTGTCGTAGGGCTGGCTCGCATCGCCCATCGGGACGATGAGCACCCGCATCGCGTTGGTGCGCCGCTCCACGGTCGACGCGATCGCGGCACCGGAGGTCAGCGAGCTCAAGGTCACCGAGCCGTTGACGATCGGGGCGGTCTTGCTGGTCTTGGACTGGTAGTTGATCGTCGTCGTGAACCGGACGGGGAAGCGGTCGACCGTGCTGGCGGGCGCCAGCAGCGAGCCGGCTACGACGAACTTCGCGTCCGCCGGCGCATCCAGCGCGGGAGCCGCCGTGGAGCGAGAGATCGGGGCCGGGGCGGACCCGGCGGCCGGTGCGTACGGCGCACCGATAGTGCCTAGTGGCACGTCGCCCCTCAGCACCTGCAGGGACCCGCTGACATAGGACATCGAGGCCCCGACGCCGGCACAGGACGGCATCTGCAGGTAGAGCTTGACCAGCGTCTCCTTGCCGCGCGCCAGCAGTGAGTAGGCGCCGAGACCTTGGTTGATCGTGACATCGCGAAGCTGCGGCACGAGCGCGCAGGTGGTCGCTCCGCCGACGGCCGGAGTGGGCGCCCCCAAGATCACGAGCGCGGCGAGTGGCACGACGGCGAGCCCGCGGAGACGTCTAAGACCGTGCTTCATCCATGCTCCTCTGTATTTGTGTGCATCGTGTTGTCGGGCTGGCATCGGTGGGTGTCAGGCGGCCGACGGGTGCCATGACGGCTGGCTGACACCTCTCGCGGGATGCGCCCACGATTCCGGGCGGCCACGCCCGGCAACAGGGCCGAACGGCCCGTCCGGTCCAGGACCCATCAGGCAGCAGCTCCTTGGCCGCTCGGACCGAGCACGGCCAGCAGTCGCCGGAGAACGTCTGCGACCGCCTCCCTGCTGAGATGGGCAGCGGTCGCGATCTGCCCATCCGTGTGGCCAGCGAGCACATGACCGAGCACCTGCCGTTCCAGCGGGGTGAGCGGCCCGTGCGGATCCGCGGCAAGATCACTCAGCCGGCCGCCGATGGCACTGACCGCCGCCGGGGCGCCCCCGGTGCGGACTCCTGCATCGGCCGTCGCAGCGAGGACTCCGGCAAGTGCCGCGGCCAACCCGGCCGGCTGCTTGAGCACCAGGCCCGCGGCACCGCTGAGCGCGAGCGCCAGGGCCGCCTCGTCGTCGGTGGCCGCTGTCACGAGGACCAGCCGCAGTGCCGGCCACCGCGCCCGCAGCGCCCGCGCCGTCTGAATGCAGGCCCCGTCGAGCAGCCGGAGGTCGAGCAACACGACGTCGGGGCGGGTCCCGGCGCACAGCTCGAGGACCTCGCTGCAGGCCCCGCCCTCGCCGCACACCAGATGACCGGCCTGCTCGAGGATCCGGCGCAGCGCAGCGCGGACGGCGGCATGGTCGTCGACCAACAGGACACGCAGTGGTGGGGTCATCGCCGGCGAGCATTCGCGCCACGCGCAGTCTCCGCACGGGCCATCCGGCCCCCCGAATTCGGGCCGTTTGCCGCCGACGGCCTAGGCCGTGCCGCCCCCGGAGCGGCTGGCCAGGTAGGCAGCGGCCTGCGACCGGCGGCCAACCTCGAGCTTGGCCAGAATGCTCGAGACGTAGTTCTTGATGGTCTTCTCCGAGAGCCGGACCTCGGCGGCGATCTCCCGGTTTGTCCGCCCCTCGGCAACCAGCTTGAGGATGCGTTCCTCCTGTGCCGTCAGCCGGGCGAGCTTGCCGTCCTTGGCCGGCGGCCGACGCCGCAGCTGGTCGAGGACCGCGTTGGTCAGCGCTGGGTCGAGCAGGCTCTGCCCGGCGGCGACCCGTCGAATGGCCTCGAGCAAGTTGGCGCCGTTGATGTCCTTGAGCACGTAACCGGCAGCGCCCGCCATGATCGCCGCGAAGAGCGCGGCCTCGTCGGCGTACGACGTGAGCATGAGGACCCGGGTGCCGGGGCTCGCCTCACGGACCAGCCGAGCCGCCTCGATGCCGTCGTCCGGCCCGAGCCGGACGTCGACGACGGCCACATCCGGTTGTTGCGTCCGAGCCGCGCTCACGGCCGCCGCGCTGTCGGCCGCCTCGGCGCACACGTTGAGGTCCGGGGCCGACTCGATCAGCCGGCGTACGCCGTGACGCACGACGTCGTGGTCATCGACAATGAGGACCCGGACCGCAGACTGCTCCCCGGGCCCGCCGTCACGGGCCGGCACGAGGCGGCACCCGGACCACGATCCGGGTCCCGGCGCCGGGCGTCGATTCGATGTCAGCTGTGCCGCCGAGCGCGTGCGCCCGGGCGCTCAAGTTGCGCAGACCGCGGGCCCGCGGCCATACGGCATCGACGTCGAACCCACTGCCGTTGTCGGCGACCTCGAGCGCGACGTTGGCCCCGTCCCGATGCAGCCGAACGCCGACTTCGGACCCGCCACTGTGGCGGACCGCGTTGGACAGTGCCTCCCGAGCGGCCTGGACCAGGTGAGGGGTGCGATCGACGACGAGCACCGCGGCTATCCGGTCGACGTCGACATCGACGCTCACCCCCGGCTTGGTGCCGAAGACCCGGGCCAGCTCCCACAGCTCCCGCTCGAGATGCCGGCTGGCCGGGTCTCCCTGGTCGAGTCCGAAGATGTACTCGCGCAGGTCGCGGATCGTCCGGTCGACGAGCTCGACTGCTTCCGTCAGCCGCTCGCGAACAGCGGCGGCGTCCCCCGCTACCTCCGCCGCCGCCTGAGCCGCCAGCCCGACGACGAACAACGACTGCACAGCGCCATCGTGCAGCTCCTTGGCGATGCGCTCGCGTTCGTCGAGAACAGCCAGGGCGGCCAGCTTCTCCCGCAGTCGGTCGTAGTCCGTGACGACGGCGGCGAGCGCCGCGAAGGCTCGGATGCTCTGCCGCTCGGATTCGGTGAAATCCGCGGCGCCTTCGGGTCGTCGTACGGCGAGCAATCCACAGAGACGCCCCCGCACGACGATAGGAGCGGTGAGCGCTGGGCCGGGGGCCTCCAGAGAGGCGGCTCCAACGGGACCGGCGGCGGCCGCGGTTGTCAGGCCGTCGTCGGCTTCCTGGCGGAGGTGCACAGTGACGGAGAGCGCGTCGAGGGCATCGCGAGCATGCCCGACGAGTTGATTCAACGCTTCCGCTTGGGTCGTCGCGTCGGAGCACAGCCGCAGCGCTTCGGTCAGCGCGCCGAGAGGATCACTCGGGCGCGCCAAAGTCGCGCTCGGCTCCGCGTGCACCCCCATAGCGCTCCCCCACTCGCACAGCGGATGGTAGTCGCGCCGGGCCCGCGGCACCATGTGCTACGCGGTCTTGCGGCTCGTCTTCCGCCGGGAGGCAGCTGTCGGCACCGGGTCCACCCGTTCGACCACGTCGGCGGCGAACACCGGCCAGCCCGGTCGCCCGCTGTCCGCGACCGCCGTACGCCAGATCTCCATCGCCATCTGCAGCGCGTCGGTCGAGGTCGCGCCGGGCACCAGCAGCCGGGCCAGGCATCGGCCGGAGTCCGGAGCGCCGACGATCTCGCCGCCGATCGACGCGAGCGCAGCCGAGAGCGCTATGCACATCGCATCATCGGTGTACATCGTCTCGAGCGACACCAGCCAAGCACCCATACGGCGACCGTACGACGCCGCCGCGCCGTATCGAAGGCCGCCACGCCGCTGCCTCGCCCCGACTCCCCAACCCGTGATCTTGCGGGCGTTGTCCACACCGGTGCCCGCGACGAGTTGGCGACCTGTGGACTGCGGCAGCAAGATCGCCGGTTTGAAGGGGGGGGGGCGACTTACTCGAGGTAGTCGCGCAGCTTCTGCGACCTCGACGGGTGACGCAGCTTCGACAGGGTCTTGGACTCGATCTGGCGGATCCGCTCCCGGGTGACGCCGAACTCGCGGCCCACCTCCTCCAGCGTGCGCGGGTGGCCGTCGGTGAGGCCGAAGCGCAGCTGGATCACCTTCTTCTCACGGTCGGACAAGGTGTGCAGCACGGAGTCCAGCTGCTCCTGCAGGAGGATGAACGACGCGGCGTCGACGGGCACGACGGCGTCGGAGTCCTCGATGAAGTCACCGAGGTGGGAGTCCTCCTCCTCGCCGATCGGGGTCTCGAGCGAGACCGGCTCCTGGGAGACCTTGAGGATCTCGCGCACCTTCTCCGGCGTGAGATCCATCTCCTTGGCGATCTCCTCGGGCAACGGCTCGCGGCCGAGGTCCTGGAGCAGCTGGCGCTGGCTGCGGATCAGCTTGTTGTTCGTCTCGACCCTGTGCACGGGGATGCGGATCGTGCGGGCCTGGTCGGCGATCGCGCGGGTGATCGCCTGGCGGATCCACCAGGTGGCGTAGGTCGAGAACTTGTAGCCCTTGGTGTAGTCGAACTTCTCCACCGCGCGGATCAGGCCGAGGTTGCCCTCTTGGATGAGGTCGAGGAAGAGCATGCCGCGTCCGACGTAGCGCTTGGCGATGGAGACGACGAGGCGCAGGTTGGCCTCGACCAGCTTCTTCTTCGCGATCTGACCGTCGCGCTCGATCGCCTCGAGGTCGCGCCGCGTCTTGTCGGCGATCTTGCGGGTGGTCGCGAGCTTCTCCGACGCGAAGAGACCGGCCTCGATGCGCTTGGCGAGGTCGACCTCCTCCTCTGCGGTGAGCAGCGGGACCTTGCCGATCTCCTTCAGGTACATCCGGACGGGGTCGTTGGTCGGCGCCTTGAGGGCGAGCTCCTCCTCGCGGCGCATCATCACCGCGCGGGTGCGCTCGTCGTCCTCCTCGCCGGTCTCCGGCTCGACGATCTCGATGCCCTCGTCGTTGAAGACCTGCAGGATCGCGTCCATCTGCTCCGGCGGGACCTCGGCCGCGACGAGCGCGACGCCGATCTCCTCGGAGGTCAGGAAGCCCTGCTCCTTGCCCCGGGTGATGAGGTCCTTGACCTCGTCGATCTGGGCTTCCTTGGGCAGTGCGGCGGCGCTCATGAAGGTGCGCTTGGTATCAGAGTTGGTCATGGTCACATTTCTCGGTAGGACGCAGTGGTCGTCGGGCGGTGGTCATCGGGTCGTCATCGGGGCGGGGGTCATAGGGCGGGGGCGGACAGCGCGCGCTCGCGAAGGGCTCGAGCCTGCGCTTCCATGGCGATCAGCTCGGCGAAGAGCTTGTTGTAGTGGGATTCCTCCAACGGGTTCAACCGTTGCAGGCGCCCTTTCAGTTCCACGATCTGGCGCTGCAGGTCTACCTCCCGCAGCCGGGCCAGCTGGCCCGAGGCGTACGCCGTGCGCTCGGTCGGCCCGCATAGGAGCGGCTCGACCGCGAGCTCCGTCACGAAGGAGCGCACCGCGTCGTCGGGCGCCACGTCGCGCACTGCGGCGACGAAGGCGCCCCCGTCGACTCCGTCAGTGGGCACTCCACCTGCAGCCGTCACCGCCGCGAGCACTGCGCGGTAGGACGGGTGCTGCAGCAGCTGCGGGGTGAGATGGGGCCAGTCGTACGTCGCCGCGTCGGGCACCTGCAGCACGCACTTGACCGACTCGCGCTCGCCGCGCAGCGCCGGGTCGTCCGGGCGCGGCCGGACGAAGTCGCTCGCCGTACGACGGTCGGTGTCGACGGGCGTCGATCGCACGTCGCCACCGCGCTGCGGTCGCGCGGCCGGACCCGCGCCGGCAGCTTCCCCCACTCGGCGGACGACCTCGTCGACGTCCATTCCCAGCCGGCCGGCCAGCCACCGGGCGTACTCGGGTCGCATCGAGCGGTCGCGGATCAAGGCGACCACCGGGGCACACGCAGCCAGCGCGCCGATGCGGCCCTCCACGGTCTCGAGGTCAAACCGGTCGAGCTCGCTGCGCAGCTTGAACTCGAAGAGCGGCACGCGCGCCGCGATCAGCTCGCGCACCGCAGCGTCACCGTGGGCCAACCGCAGCTCGCACGGGTCGAGCCCGTTGGGCTCGACCGCGACGAAGGTCTGGGTGACGAAGCGCTGGTCCTCCTCGAAGACCTTGAGCGCGGCGCGCTGGCCGGCGCTGTCACCGTCGAAGGTGAAGATCACCTCACCGCGGAACTCGTCGTGGTCCATCAGCAGCCGCCGCAGCAGCCCGATGTGGTCGGGGGTGAGGCTCGTGCCGCAGGTCGCCACCGCAGTGCCGACCCCGGCGAGGTGGCACGCCATCACGTCGGTGTAGCCCTCGACGACGACGGCCTGGCTGCGCCGGCCGATCTCCACCCGCGCCTTCTCGAGTCCGTAGAGCACAGAGCTCTTCTTGTAGATCGGCGTCTCGGGGGTGTTGAGGTACTTCGGGCCGGTGTCGGACTCGAGCAGCTTGCGCGCACCGAAGCCGATCGGGTCCCCGGTGTTGTCGCGGACGGGGAACATCAGCCGGCCGCGGAAGGAGTCGTAGATGCCGCGCTGACCCGTCTTGACCAGCCCACCGGCGAGCAGCTCCTCGCGGCTGAAGCCGGCCGCGGTCAGGTGCTTGGTGAGGGCGTCCCACGAGTCGGGCGACCAGCCCACGTCGTACGCCGCCGCCGCGGCCAGGTCGAAGCCTCGCTCAGCCAGGAAGGACCGGGCCACTTCGGCCGCAGGATCGCCGGTCAGCCGCTCCGCGAAGAAGGTGACCGCAGCCTTGTGCGCCTCGACCAGTCGGGTGCGCTGGCTGGAGTGCCCCCGCGCCGAGGCGCTGCCCTGCTCGTAGGTCAGCTCGACGCCGGCCCGCGCGGCGAGCTTCTCGATCGCCTCGGTGAACGACAGGTGCTCGATCTGGCGAACGAAGCCGATCGTGTCGCCGCCCTCGCCGCAGCCGAAGCAGTGCCAGAGCCCGCGCGCTGGGGTGACGTGGAAGGACGGCGACTTCTCGTCGTGGAAGGGACAGAGCCCCTTGAGCTCCCCGCCGCCGGCGCTGCGCAGCTGCACGTAGTCGGCGACCACGGTCTCGATCGGGGACAGCTCACGGACCCGGGCGACGTCGGCGTCGGCGATGCGTCCGGCCATGCTGAGCGCACCTCCTCGTCCCCCGAATTTGAACCGCCGTCGGGGACGGGTCCGGCCGTGAGACGGCAGACCTGCGGAGCCACGAATCAAGGCGGTTCCATAATTATAATTTCCTGGCGCGAGATGTCAAGCAAACGGATGCCGCCCGGTCGGCCGGTGCACGCCACCGCGTCAAGAAGTCGACCGACTGGGAGCCGATGGGCTAGGGCATCCGGTGGCGGTGCCGGCGTACGAGCTCAACACCAACCCGCAGGGCACCAAGCTCGTCCTGACCACCCACGGCCGGGGCGTCTGGGCGCTGGATCTCACCGCCGCCGCGGTCGCCCGACCGGTGCCAGCACCACCGCCGGCGGCCGCCCCTCAGCCGCGACCGCGCGCACCGCGTGCGCCGCTGCCAGCGACCGGGTCCCCGGCGTGGCTGGTCGCCGCGCCGCTCTTCGCCGTCGCGGTGCTCGCCCTGCGCCGCAGCCGGCGAACTGGCTCCTCCGCCACCGACTAGGGCCGGCCGCCCAAGGCGACTGCGGAGGTGTCCGTCAGTCCGGCGATGTGGTCGACGACGACGCGCAGTCGCTCTGCGTCGGTGGCGGCATCGGCGTACGCCGTCCGGAGGGAGCGGTCCAACGTCTGAGGTGCGCCGTCACCCACCACCCGCACCAGCTCAGTGACGAGCCGACGCTCAGCCTCCTGCCGCGCGACCACCTCGGGGCGCCACATGACGAAGTGCGCGGTGACGCCCTTGAGCAGGGCGCACTCCAGCCGCACGGCGCGGGGTACGACGAAGTCGGCGTGGTGACGGCGTAACGGACCGTCGCCGGCTGCCGCCCGGGTCGCCCTCACTGCAGCGCCGCAGAAGCGGCCGGTGAGCTCGCTCGTGGTCGTCTTCAGCGCCGTGAGGTCGGTAGCCGAGCCGTCGAACGACCGCAGCCACCACGGCTGAGCGAGCAGTCCATCGAGTGCCGCTCGCAGCTCCGGGCCGGTGGCATCGGCGTAATGGTCGGCCGTCAGCGCGCAGAGCGCATCGCGAAGATCAGGGTCAGCCAGTGCCGCCGGGGCGATGAGGTCGGCGTAGATGCCGTCCTCGAGGTCGTGCACGGAGTACGCGACGTCATCGGCCCAGTCCATGACCTGCGCTTCCAACGACTGGCCGGTGCCTTCGACGGGGGCCCGCAGCCAGTCGAAAGCCGGCAGGTCGTCGTCGTACACCCCGAACTTCCCTGATGCCGGCGCAGCCGCCCGCGGCCAGGGGTACTTGGTCGCCGCGTCGAGGGTGGCGCGCGTGAGGTTGAGGCCGGCCGGGCGCCCGTCGGCGTCGAGCACCTTGGCCTCGAGCCGGGTCAGGATCCGGAAGCTCTGCGCGTTGCCCTCGAAGCCGCCGCAGGGCTGCGCCGCCTCGTCGAGCGCCCGCTCGCCGTTGTGCCCGAATGGCGGGTGCCCGAGGTCGTGCGCAAGACAGGCCGCGTCGACCAGGTCGGGGTCGGCACCCAGCGCCGCGGCCATCTCGCGTCCGATCTGCGCGCACTCCAGCGAGTGCGTCAGTCTCGTGCGCGGGAAGTCGTCGACGCCGACGCCGACCACCTGGGTCTTCGCCGCGAGCCGCCGGAACGCGGCGCTGTGCAGCACCCGCGCGCGGTCGCGCTCGAAAGGTGTGCGGTCGGCGCCACTGGCCTTCGCCGGCTCGGCCAGCAGCCGCTCGGCCGACGCCGCGTCGTAGCCGGAGTCGCTCATCACGGGAAGCGTAGCCACGTCCCTGTGGACGACGACCGCAAGATCACCGCTTGGGAGGGGGCCCGCCGCACAGCGCGCTCACCGCGGCCTTCAACGGGTGATCTTGCGGTCCTCATCCACAGAGCATCCCGCGGCGTCAGGTAGAGTGGTGGCACTCGGTGTGCAATTCGCGCGCGCTGGGCTCGTCCTTCGAACCGCAATTCCGCGACTTCCTGGAGACGTGCCACCTCCAGGAAGGCTCTTCGCTGTCATGCGCCCCACCACGTCCACATCTCATTCGCAGGCCGCTGCGCCGGTGCGAAAGCCCCGCTCGCGGCCGCGCACCGGCGGCTCGGCTCCCGCCACCTCGCGACCGACGACCCGTCGCGAGCCGGTGATCGCGCCGGTCGCGAGCACCGAGGTCGTCACCGAGTCCGGTCACGTCGGCCCCGTCCCGACCTTCGCCGAGCTCGGTCTCCCCGAGGCACTTGTTGCTTCGCTGGGAAAGCGCGGCATGACGGCTCCCTTCGCGATCCAGGTCGCTGCGCTGCCGGACGCACTCGCCGGGCGTGACGTGCTGGGGCGGGCCGAGACCGGCTCTGGCAAGACGCTGGCCTTCGGCCTGCCAATGCTCACCCGTCTCGCCGGCAGCAAGGCTTCTCCCAAGCGCCCGCGCGGCCTGGTCCTCGTGCCGACCCGCGAGCTCGCCCTGCAGGTCAACGACGCCCTGGAGCCGCTCGGCCACGTGCTCGGCCTGCGGATGAAGGTGGTCGTCGGCGGCCTGTCGATGGGCAAGCAGATCGACGCGCTGCACCGCGGCGTCGACATCGTCATCGCCACCCCCGGCCGGCTGATGGACCTGATCGAGCGCAAGTCCTGCGACTTGCGCGACGTCGAGGTCACCGTCCTCGACGAGGCCGACCACATGAGCGACATGGGCTTCCTCCCGGTCGTCCGCGAGATCCTCGACCAGGTGCGTCCGGGCGGCCAGCGGCTGCTCTTCTCCGCCACGCTGGACAAGATGGTGAAGACGATCGTCGACGCGTACCTCGTCAACGCGGTCACCCACTCCACGTCGCTGCCCACCACCCAGGTCTCGACGATGGACCACCACCTGCTGCTCGTGCACCCCGGTGACAAGGCCGCGGTCGTCACCGAGATCGCCAACCGCGACGGACGCACGCTTCTCTTCGTCCGGACGAAGCACGGTGCCGACCGGCTCGCGACCCAGCTGCGCCGCGTCGGCGTACGGGCTGGAGCTCTGCACGGCGGCATGACGCAGAACGCGCGCAACCGCTCCCTGCTGCACTTCAAGGACGGCCAGACTCCCGTGCTCGTGGCCACCGACGTCGCCGCGCGCGGCATCCACGTCGACGGCATCGACCTGGTGCTGCACGTCGACCCGCCAGCCGACCCCAAGGACTACCTGCACCGGGCCGGCCGTACGGCGCGCGCGGGCGAGTCCGGGGTCGTCGTCACCATGGTGCTCCCCGATCAGGTACGCGACGTCGAGCGGATGACCCGCACCGCAGGCATCGACATCGCCTCGCTGAAGGTCTGCCCCGGCCACTCCGGCCTGGTGCGGATCACCGGCTCGCGCACGCCGACCGGCGTCGCGGTGGCCGAGCCGCCGCGGGAGCTGCTCCCCCAGCGCACCCACCGCGCGGCCGGCTTCGGCAAGCCCGCCGCCCGCACCGGCCGCTCCACCCGCCACCGCCCCAAGCACTGACCCTGTCCCGGGTTGGAGCGCCGGCGCAGCCTCTAGGGTGCGCCCGCGCTCC
>DATLOQ010000042.1:0-4593 GCA_035536235.1 Mycobacteriales bacterium | reverse complement strand
CACGACCGAGGAAGTAGCGCTGGCCCTGGCTTTCCGGTCGGACGATGAGTCGGTCCTGCTCCGCCGGGTGCTGGCCTGCGTCCACTCCCTCGTGGGTTGGCCGCGCCGCGCCTCCGCCAGCGTGTCGAGGCCGCAGCCTCGGACCACGCACGACGCAGAACCGCACTGCTAGGCACTGGTATCCGCGGTGTATCAATCGCGTTGAAATGCATCCTTCACTCATCCGGATCTGCCCGTCATGCTGTGGCCCACACACCACACCACAGCAGGCAGGTCCACGGTCGATGGAGGGATTCCCATGACCAGCACTCTGATCGCCCCGGCTGCACCCACGCACCGGACGTCCGGCCAGCAGCGCGTCGACGCCTTCGTCGGCGACGCGATGGCTGCAGTCCGAGACGTCATGGTCCGCCACGACATGACGTACGACGAGTACGCCGCCGTGAAGCAGTGGCTCATCGAGGTCGGCGAGGCCGGCGAATGGCCGCTGGTCCTCGACGTGTGGTTCGAGTCGACCGTGGAGAAGCTCGCGACGAGCCAGCGCAAGGGCAGCAAGGGCGCGATCCTCGGGCCCTTCTACCTGCCTGACCAGGTCGAACTCCCCTCCCCGGCCACCCTGCCGAGGCGCGAGGACGAGCCCGGTGAACTACTCGTGCTGACCGGCCAGGTCCGGTCCACCGACGGCCGCGGCCTCAGCGGCGCCGTCGTCGACATCTGGCAGGCCGACGCCGCCGGCCTCTACGGCAACTTCGGCCTGGACGGTCCTCCCGGAACGCTGCGCGCCCGCGTCATCGCCGACAACGAAGGGCGTTTCGAGATCCACACCATCCTGCCGGCGCCGTACGAGATCCCCAAGGGCGGGCCCTGCGGACAGCTGATCGCCGCTGCCGGCTGGAGCGCCTTCCGGCCTGCGCACCTGCACGTCCTGGTGACCTCACCGGGCCATGAGACGCTCACCTCGCAGCTGTACTTCGCCGACACCGACTTCCTGGACAACGATGTGGCCTGCGCCGTCAAGGACGAGCTCGTCCTGCGCCTGGAGACGGCGGCCGACGGCGGCAAGCGCGCCACCTACGACTTCGTCCTCGACCCCTCCGCCTGACCGCCCACGCCCTCCTGGTGCTCGCCGACCGCGTCGAAGCGAGGCCGCAGAGCGTGGCGCCCCGGAGCAAGTCGTCCCAACTTCGACCGCCGGGTTCAGACGCAATGCGGCACGTCCGTATGATCGCTGCGAAGCTCCCATGGCGGCGCGGCGCGGCGACGGTGCAGCAGCGGGGCTGGGGACATGAAGAACCGGACGGGCCCTTTGCACGTGCGCGCCGGCGTTGTGCTGCAGGTAGTGACCGCCGTCCTGTGCTTGCTGCAAGGCGGCTACATGGTGGTGGACGGCGTCCGTGCCCTCATGGTCGGCTCCTACATCACACCCAGCTCGGGCGACTACGCCGGTCAACTCGGTCCGTGGGCGCCCGTCGTATCTGCCTTGGGGATCGACCCTTACTCCTCCGGTATGAAGTTGACCTTCGTCGCGCTGGGAGCCGCGTGGCTCGTCGCTGCGTTTGGCGTGACAGCGGGTGCGCATTGGGCGTGGCGCCTTGGACGCACAGTGGCGGTGTTGTCGCTCTGGTACCTGATACCAGGCACGGTGATCGCTGTTCTCGTGATCCTGCTGCTGATGACGCCACAGGTGCAGCAGGTCCTCGGGCGTGGCTGAAACCGAGGACGGAGTCGCTGCGGGTGGAGCGCGCACACGGTACGCGCGACGATTAGGCGACGGGACAATCTGACTCAGACTCGGCGCTCGGGTCCTAGTGCTGGGTCGCAATCCAGCCACCTTCGGGAAGTTGTCGCGAGGCCCCAAGTCGTTGTTCGCCGCTAGCATCAGAGCTGGTGGTCTTGCCCACCTACCCAGCTCCAGGAATGGTCGCTCCTGGGCACAGCGCTCGCGGTGATGCCGGGAGCATCCGCCCAGCCCAGCTCCGCACTTGGCCACGAAACGCCGCGCGTGGCGCTGGCGAAGTGCGGAGTGGAACGCTCCGGTGCGGTGCGGATCAGCCGGTGGACAGAGCGGCCCGGAGGGACTCCAGCGCGGCAGGTACGGCGGCGTACCAGTTGTTCACGCCCCGGCGCTCGCTGGTCAGCAAACCGGCCTCGCGCAGCACCTTGAGGTGGTGGCTCACCGTCGGCTGGCTCCTCCCGGCCGGCTCGACGAGGTCGCAGGCGCAGACGGCGCCGTCCGGGTCGTTGGCGATCATCGACAGCAGCCGAATGCGCACGGGGTCGGACAGCGCGGCGAACTGTTTGGCGAGGGTGGTCGCTTCCCGGGTGGACACGAGGGCGTCGCGGATCGGTGCGCAGCACGGGGCTGCGGCGGCGGGCTGGTCGAGCGGCAGCAGCTTGCGGACCACGGCATACCCCTCCCTCATGGTATCGAGATTCTTCGATATTAACATTGACAGCCATCGATAGACCTGGGATTCTCATATCTATCGATAGCGATCAATATAACCGATCGTCAGCAGCCGGGAGGCCCTCAATGTCTCGTGTCCAGCTCGCGCTTAACGTCAACGACCTCGACGAGGCAGTGGCCTTCTACTCGACTCTCTTCGGCGTCGAGCCGGCGAAGCAACACGACGGCTACGCCAACTTCGCCATCGACTCCCCACCGCTGAAGCTGGTCTTGATCGAGACGCCGGGTGCCGGCGGCACTCTCAACCACCTCGGCGTCGAGGTCTTCGCGGCGGGAGAGGTCGAGGCCGCCTCCAGGCGCCTCGCCGACGAGGGCCTGGCCACCGCCGACGAGCGGGACAGCACCTGCTGCTACGCCACCCAGGACAAAGTCTGGGTCACCGCGCCGGGCGGCGAGCGCTGGGAGGTCTACACCGTGCTAGCCGACGTCGAGACCTTCGGCCCGCCGTGCCAGTGCTGAGCTACCGACAGCCATCCGTCCGTGACTCTCGCGCAAAGGAGCGCCGACATGAATGACCACATCCTCACCGCACTCGCCGCAGCCCGGCAGGCCGACTTCTTCACAGTGGCTGGCCACGCCCGCGTCGGCGCCGCCGCAGCCGCAGCCGCCCCGGCGCGGCCACGACGGCACCTGATCTCATGGCCGGCGGCTAGCTGGCCGCAGCGTCGTCCCGCGGCGGCGCCCTGCCTGAGCTGCTGATCCTGCTCGGGGCGCGGCTACCCCTTGCAGGGTGCCGCGCCGAGACGGTGGCGCTGGAAGAAGGTCCAGGTCGCCGTGGTCATGTCCGGGCCGATCGAGTCCGTGAACGAACCCCGCGGGTCGCCGCCCGGGTAGTTGTGGCTCAGCCCGTGGATGATCCAGAACTCCACCACCGAGCAGCCGGTCGAATCCGTGTGATGCTCCACCGAGTAGGGATAGCTCTTCGCGCCGATGGCCGCACCGGCGCACGGGAACTGCCGGTTACGGACGCAGGCGTCCCCGACCGTGCCGGCTCCCGCCAGCAGCGACGCGTCGAGGCCCACGTGGTCGACCCGGCTCGGCGTCCGGGAGACCGATCCGTTGGCGGCGCCGTCGTCGGCCAGGTCGGCGGTGCCGACCTGCTGCGTGGCCATCGTCTCGCCCATGGCGAAGTTGTTGAGGGGGTCTGCCGTGCCCTGGCCGACGAGTGCCGGCACGACGCGGCGGCGGATGCCCATGGCGGCGTACGCCGCCGACCCGGTCACGTCGGCGCACGTCAGGTAGGCGCAGCCGGCGAACGGGGCGATGGCTGCGAAAACGTCGGGATAGGTCGCGCCGAGGATCGTCGTCATGTCCGCGCCTGCCGAGACGCCCATGAGGTAGACCCGTGAGGCGTCGGCGCGGTCGGTAGACAACACCTCGCGCGTGATGCCGGCGATGGTTGCCGGTTCCCCGGCGTCACGTGACTGGTGCGCAGGCTCGAACCAATTCCAGCAGCCGTACCCATTGCCGTTGGTGTCGCCGTTGACGACCGCCGGCCGCCGCTGCTCCGGGTAAGCCACGACGAAGCCGTGCTTCTCAGCGAGATCGTTCCACCGCGTTCCGAGGGCAGCGTCGGGCGCCGTCTGGTTGCACCCGTGCAGGTAGACGACGAGGGGCGGTCGTGGTCGGGCCGGCCGAGACGGAGAGTAGACCCAGTAGTCCCGCGCGTCGGGACCCACGCCGTACGTCCGTTTCGTGAAGCTCGCCTTCTTGCCGGCGACCGCGGGGGAGACCCACGTGCTCGGCCCCCCGAGCGCCGGCGCCAGCAGCACGAGAAGGGTCAGGACGAGCCCTAGACGCAGGCTCTGCACTCCCCGGTGACTCCGCATTCCCAGTGATTCCACATCGGCACCCGAACACCTACCGGACAGTGCTGTCCGGCGCCGGGGTCAGCAACGCCAGCGCGTCCTGGTGCAGCAGCCCGTTGGTCGACACCGCGCTGCCGCCCGCCGCGGTCGGATGACCGGCGAGATCGGTGAAGCGGCCGCCCGCCTCCTCGACGATCACCTGCAGCGCCGCGAGATCCCAGAGTGACACCTCCGGCTCGGCGGCGACGTCGCACGTTCCTTCGGCGACGAGCACGTGTGACCAGAAGTCCCCGAAGCCTCGAGTGCGCGCGACCCGCC
>DATLOQ010000041.1:0-3133 GCA_035536235.1 Mycobacteriales bacterium | reverse complement strand
CCTGGCCCTGCGGGTCGAGGATCTCCGGTTTGAGGGTGACGTCGACGACGACGCGAGCCATTCTCAGGCGCCGCGGAGGTACGAGTCGAAAGACGAGCCGGTCAGCCGCTCATACGCCTCGATGTACTTCGCGCGAGTCTTCTCGACGACTTCGGCCGGCAGGTCCGGCGCAGGCGGGCGCTTGTCCCAGCCGCTGGCGCTGAGCCAGTCGCGCACGTACTGCTTGTCATACGACGGCTGCGCGCGCCCCGGCTCGTAGCTCTCGGTCGGCCAGAATCGGCTGGAGTCCGGCGTCAGGACCTCGTCGCCGAGGGTGAGGACACCGGCCTCGTCGTGACCCAGCTCGACTTTGGTGTCAGCGAGGATGATCCCGGCCTTCGCCGCCAGCTCGACGCCTCGTCGGTAGACCTCGATCGTGGTACGCCGCAGCTCCGCGGCCAGCTCCGCGCCGACCTCGCCCTCGACCTCGTCGTACGTCATCGGCAGATCGTGCTCGCCGACGGGGGCCTTGGTCGTCGGGGTGAAGATCGGCTCGGGCAGCTCGCTGCCGTCGACCAACCCGGGTGGCAGAGCCACCCCGCAGACCGCACCCGAAGCGGCGTAGTCCTTGAGTCCCGAGCCGGTGAGATAGCCACGGGCGACGCACTCGACCGGCACCATCGTCAGCTTCTTGCACAGCATCGACCGACCCCGCAGCGCGTCAGCGTGCTCCTTCAGCTCCGGCGGGTAGTCGTCGACCTTCGCCGCGACGACGTGGTGCGGCAGCACGTCGGCGAGCTGGTCGAACCACCACATCGACAGCCCGGTCAGGACAGCGCCCTTGTCCGGGATCGGCGTCGGCAGGATGACGTCGAAGGCCGAGATCCGGTCGCTCGCCACGAGCAGCAGCTGGTCCTCGCCGCCCGAGGTCGAGCCGACGGAGTAGAGGTCGCGCACCTTGCCGCTGTGCACTGCGGTGAGACCGGGGATCACGTCAACGCCTCCAAGCGTTCGAAGAGGGGTCCGAGGCGCTCGACGTAGCGCTCCGGACGACAGATGTCGTCGAGCTGGGTGTCAGTGACGGCGTCGGCCTCAGGGTGCTTGCGCAGCGTCTCGCGAAAGGGCAGCCCGCTGCTCCACGACTCCATCGCCGCAGCCTGCGTGACGGTGTAGGCATCCTCGCGGGACAGGCCGGCTTCCACCAGCTCGAGCAGGACGGCGCTGGTGTAGATGAGGCCGCCCGTGCTCTCCAGGTTGGCTCTCATCCGGACGCTGTCGACCGTCAGCCCAGCGACGAGTCGGGTCGTGAGGTGGAGGAGGTAGTCCGTCCCGATCGCTGCATCAGGCAAGGCGATGCGCTCGACGCTGGAGTGGCTGATGTCGCGCTCGTGCCAGAGCGGGATGCCCTCCAGCACCGGCACGACCTGGGCGCGCACGACCCGGGCGATGCCGCAGATGCGCTCGCAGAGAATCGGATTGCGCTTGTGCGGCATCGCGCTGGAGCCCTTCTGGCCCTTCCCAAACGGCTCCTCGAGCTCGCGCACCTCGGTCCGCTGGCCGTGCCGGACCTCGAGTGCGATCGCGTCGCACACCGTCGCCACGATGGCCAGCGCGGACACCCACTCGCTGATGCCGTCACGGATCACCACCTGCGTCGCCGCGTCGGCCGGGGTGAGTCCGAGCTGCGCAGCGACGTGCGCTTCGACCGCGGGGTCGATGTTGGAGTAGGTACCGACCGCGCCGGAGATCTTCGCCACCGCGACGGCGGCGCGAGCGCGACGCAGCCGGTCGCGGCTGCGGGCCATCGCGAAGGCGAAGTTGGCCACTGTGTGCCCGAAGACGTCGGGCTCACCGTGAACGCCGTGGGTGCGACCCACCTTGATCGTCGCGCGGTGCTGCAGCCCGAGGTCGCGGAGTGCGACGACGAGCCCGTCGAGCTTGGCCAGGAGGATGTCGGTGGCGTCGGTGAGCTGCAGTGCGAGCGCGGTGTCGAGCAGGTCGCTGCTCGTCATCCCGAAGTGGACGTACGCCGCCGCCTCGCGCGGCTCGGTCAGGTCCGCCCACGCGGTCAGGAACGCGATGACGTCGTGCTGGGTCACCTGCTCGATCTCGTCCACGGCGTCAGGGGTCGGGGCGGGCGCCCGGCGTACCGGCTCGACGCAGTCCTGCGGCACAGCACCCGCAGCAGCATGCGCCTCGAGGACGAGACGCTCCACCCGGCACCACAGCTCGTACTTGTGGGCCTCGGACCAGACGCGGCCCATCTCCGGCAGGGTGTAGCGGCGAATCACCGGCGTACTCCTGTCATCGGCGCACGTCCGTCATGGAAGAGCTGGGGTCATCGCGAGCCGGCAGCCTGCTCGAAGTCGTCCTTGAACTTCCACAGCTTGGCCCGCAGGTCGCTGTCGGCGACCGCGAGGATTTGCACCGCGAGCACCGCCGCGTTCTTGGCGTTGTCCAGCCCGACGCAGGCGACCGGCACGCCCGGCGGCATCTGGCTGATGGCGAGCAGCGCGTCGAGCCCGTCGAGTGCCCCGCCCTTGATCGGCACCCCGATGACCGGGAGCGTCGTGTGCGCTGCGACGACGCCGGGCAGCGCTGCGCTCATGCCGGCGCCGGTGATGACGACCTCGACCCCGCGCGCCTCCAGCTCACTCATCCAGTCGAGCAGCCGCCTCGGCGCCCGGTGCGCAGAGATGGAGATCTCGTCGTAGGCCACGCCGAATCGCTCCAGCATCGCCCCGGCCTGTCCCATCACGTCGGCGTCGCTGGGCGACCCGTAGATGATTGCGACCTTGCTCTCCGCCACGGTGCTCCTCGCGCTGCTCAAGGGGGGTGGACGGCGCTCATTCTTCCGCACGCCCTCCCCCGCTGCCTAATGCGACCCTCGGACCCCTCGCCGGGCCCCCACGCAGTGGATCTTGGACGCACCCCGCGTCAATCCCGCACACTCCGCGGGCGATGCGTCCAAGATCCGCGAGTGAGGTGAGTGCTGTCAGGGGAGGGCCACGCGGCCCTCGGCGGCGCCTTGGGCGATGTCGCGACGCCACTGGGCCCCGGGGAAGTGGATGCGCGAGACGGCGTCGTACGCCGAAGCGCGGGCAGCTGCCACGTCAGCTCCCGTGGCGGTCACCGACAGTACCCGGCCGCCGTC